>JANOIJ010000273.1:0-34859 GCA_031407575.1 Gemmatimonadaceae bacterium
TTGGTGGCATCGGAGGACACCTGCAGGTTCGCTGCGAGAGTTCCCACTGTCTGCGGCGCCATCTCGAGCGTGATGGTGCAACTCGTGAGAGGCGTCGCGGTGAGCGTCTGGCTCGCGCATCCGTCGGTGACCACCCGGAAGCTCGAGGCCGCCGCACCCGTGATGATCGCAGGGCCGCTCACCGTGGTGAGCTTGTACCAGTCCGCGAGTTGAAACGCACGAGGTGACGCGGACTGCGCGAATGCGGGCGCGGCGCTGGAGGCGAGCAGGAAGATCGCGCGAGCGGTGGAGCGCATCGAGGCCTCGATCGGTGGGTTGCGAACGGAACGCACAAGTGGAGACAGGCGTCTCAGTATACGCACAAATGGGCTGACAGCGTTGCCGCTGCCAACCCACCTGTGGTCGCTCAGGTTCGTGGTGTGCGCCCCACCAGCGCCCAGTCACTCCCCCTCGCTACAGAGTATTACTGCGACCCTCGCTCAACTGTTGGGACGCGCCCGACCCACCACTCGGCCCGTCATTCGGCCGGCCCGTCCGTCCATGCTGCGCCGCTGCTTGGTCCGCCTGCTGACCTGGTCCTTCGCCTGCCGGAGGTTCGCGTCGAGCACCCGCTGGTTCTCGCTCGTGAGCGCACCGCGGACGTCAGCCAACTGTCGTGTGAGGAGCTCCCGCGCCTTCTCTCGATCATCCCTGGTGCGCTCGAGCACCGCGCGTACCGCGGCCGTGTCTCCCTGCTGACGCGCCGCACGGGCCTCCGCCATCGCGGGTTGTATCGACTCGTGGAGCGCCTGCGCTTCCGTGCGATACCGCGCCTGAATCTCCGTGACGTTCGCCTTCTCCGCGTCGCTCAGCGTAACTCCGCGCAGGAGTCGGTCGCGGTCACCACGCTGCGCGACCGCCTTGCCTTGCGCGCGAGCGGCTCGAACGGTGGCGGCAGATCCCTGCGCCCCAGCAAATGAAGCAGACGACACGAGCGTCGCGACGACGAGCGCAATGACACGATTGGAATGCATCGCTCCTCCGGAAGTGTGGGGTGGCGCGTCAACGCGCTCCCACACTGGAAGACTCCTCGCACACGCGATTGTTAAGTCGCGGTGTACGCGACCGCGCTGATCTCCACCATGATGTCGCGCAGGTCGACGCCAACGGCGGTCCGGCTCGGAAACGGGCTCGAGAAGAACTCCGTGTACACCGAGTTCATGGTCGCCCAATCATCAACATTGGTCAGGTAGACGGAGACACTGATGACGTCCTTCATGCTCGCGCCTGCCGCTTCGAGCAATCGCTGCACGTTGGACAACGTCTGCCGCGTTTGCGTTGCAACATCGCTGCCCACCAGCTCTCCGGAAATGTGATCGCGTGGTGTCTGGCCACTCACGTAGACGAACGGGCCGGCGCGCACGGCGGGACTGTAGGGGGCCTTGGGTGGCGGCGCGTCTGCTAGCAGGATGGGAGTGAAGGTCGGCATGTGTTTGAGGCGAGCGGTGAACGGTGAGCGGCGAACGGCAGATGATATGAAGTTGGACGCGCCGTGGCGAGCATTGTTGTCATCCTGAGCGCGGCGAAGGATCTGCACGTCCGCGGTTCCAGGTGCAGATCCTTCGCTGGGCTCAGGATGACAGCTTCTCGCTCAGGACGACAACTACTGTCGAAGAACGTTCCCATCGTCCAGACTCATTGGATGAAGACCAAGCTTCAGCATCCCGTTCCCGCCACGCTCGACGACGTCACGCCCGTTCGCTGGGGTATTCTCGGAGCCGCGAACATCGCGCTGAAGCGCGTGATCCCCGCGCTTCAGCAAAGCCCGCACATGAAGGTGGTGGCCATCGCATCCCGCGACCTCGCCAAGGCGCAGGCGGCCGCGACGTCGCTCGGCATTCCGCGGGCCTACGGATCGTACGAGGAGCTGCTCGACGACCCCGACATCGAGGCGATCTACAATCCACTGCCCAACCACCTGCACGTGCCGTGGTCGCTTCGCGCGGCGGAGGCGGGCAAGCACGTCCTGTGCGAGAAGCCGCTTGCACTGAATGCCGCAGAGGGACGCGACCTGCTCGCCGCGCGTGATCGCACCGGCGTGCAGATGGCCGAGGCGTTCATGGTGCGCGCGCATCCGCAGTGGGCGGCGGTGCGGGAACTCGTCGCCGAAGGGCGCATCGGCGAGCTGCGCCTGGTGACGGGCCACTTCAGCTACTATCGCCGCGATCCAGCGGACATCCGCAGCCGCGCCGAGTGGGGCGGCGGAGCGCTGATGGACGTGGGGTGCTACCCGATCACGCTGTCGCGCTGGCTGTTCGGCGAGGAACCGACCGACGTCATCGGGACGCTCGATATCGATCCCGAGTTCCAGGTGGACCGGCTGGCGTCGGGCATCCTTCGCTTTCCATCGGGCCAGGCGAGCTTCACGTGCGCGGGGCAGCTGGTGCACCACCAGCGCATGATGGTGTACGGCACGGAAGGTCGCATCGAGATCGAAATTCCGTTCAATGCTCCGTCGGATCACAAGTGTCGCATCTTCGTCGATGATGGCAGCCAACTCGGCGGCGCGTCCGCGGAGACGATCGTATTCCCAGCGGTGGATCAGTACCGGCTGCAGGGTGAGCGCTTCTCCGAGGCGGTGCGTGGCATCGGCACGGTGCCGACCACTCTCGAGGACGCGATCGGCAACATGGCGGTCATCGACGCGCTGTTTCGTTCGGCGTACAGCCGGACGTGGGAGACGCCACGTTGATGCGCGCGAGCGGAACTCGGGTCTGGATTGCCTGCACCTCGGACTCTACGGCGCGGGCGCTATCGCCGGCAACGGCGCCAACGGAATCACTGGCGTCGGCACCGTCGGCACCGTGACTTGCACCGCGCACTGCGACTGCGCTGGGCTGTCATAGCGGGCGAGAACTGATCGCACCGCCTCCATTTCCCCGCCCGACGTCTCAACGGTGATGATGCCGAGCGGTGAGTTCGGGTGGATGAGGATGTGACTCGACCCGTGCAGGTGTGGCCGGATCAACTCCGCGGCCTGCTCGGGCGAGAGGCACTGCAGGTGAAATGCTCCGCCTTCCACCAGGGGCGGGAACGGCGCTGGCACCGCGCGCAACAGCACGAGGTACACGATCGTCGCCGCCGCCAACAGGCCCAGCCCGATCCTGTTGTAAAGCGCGACCTTCCGCCGGCGCGAAATCAGGACCGCGTTCGTCGCCGTCTGTGTTGACGGCACGGACGAATGCAGCGATCCAAACGCCGTCAGCATGTTGCGCTCGCGCTCCGCGACCACGCGCGTTACGCGATCGCAATCGCGACATCCGGCTGCATGCTCGCGCGCTCTGCCATACCCCAGCTCCTCGACAGGAACCGTCGCCAGCATGGAGAGATAGTCGTCGCAGTTCACTCGGGGTGCTCCACAAAGCCAGGATGCGTGGCAAGGATGCTCCGCCGTATCGACAGCCGCGCCTTGAACAAACTCGCGCGCACGGAGACGTCCTTCATGTCGAGCATCGCCGCGGCTTCTGCCGGCGTACGCCCTTCGATGTCGCAGAGGATGAACACTTCGCGCTGCCGCAGTGGAAGCACCCGGGACATCGCCACGATGAGCTCGATCAACCGTTGGCGGTCCACGCGCGCGCCAGGGTCGGTGAGATAGACGTCCTGCGTGGTGCCTGACACCGCCGGCCGAGCCTGATGTCGAGTCCGCAGGGCGACGCGACGCGTGATGCGATATAGCCATCCCTCGAAGCTGCCGTCGCCGCGAAAGCTCGACAGCTTGCGATGCACCCGCACGAACACTTCCTGCGTGATGTCCTCGGCATCGTCCTCGTCGCCGGACAGGGCAATCGCCCACCGGAAGACCACTGGCTGATACGTCCCGACGAGCGCGGCGAACGCCGCGTCTTCCCCGGCGCGCGTACGCGAGACGAGTTCCGGAAGCTCAGCAAACGGCATGGCGAGGGCAGTCATCACAGTAGTGAGCCCGCGAGGCGACGATGCGTTTACTCGCCAACCTCACTCGACCATATTGCGCAGCGCACCAATTGGCGGAATGCGTATCTCCACCGCGTCTCCCGACTGCAGCGAGAATTCATCCGGCGGGATGATCCCGGTGCCGGTGAGCAGCACGCAGCCGTCCGGGAAGCTCAACTCGCGAAACAGGTAGCCGACCAGCTCTTCCGGTTTGCGCTTGAGCTGCGCGAGCGACGTCGCGCCCTCGAACGCCGTCGCGCCACCGCGGCGGATCGTCAGCTCGATCGCCGTCTCCGGGCCGAGCGGTGACTCGGCCACGAGCATCACCGGGCCGAGTGCGCATGAGCCGTCGTAGCTCTTGGCCTGTGGCAGATACAGCGGATTCTCCCCCTCGATGTCGCGCGAGCTGACGTCGTTGCCGATGGTGTACCCGATGATCTGCCCGTGCATGTTGATGCACAGCGCCAGCTCGGGTTCCGGCACGCTCCACGTCGCGTCGCGGCGGACGCGGATCGGTTGGTCCGGGCCGCGAACGCGCCACGCCTGCGCCTTGAAGAAGAGCTCGGGACGCTCGGCGCTGTAGACGCGGTCGTAGAACGTGCCACCGCCCGCATCCTGCGATTCCTCCATCCGCGCCGTGCGGCTCCGCAAGTACGTCACCCCCGCGGCCCACACTTCCTGCGACCCGATGGGCGCGAGCACGTCCTCATCGAACCGCGAGGCGCCGTCGCCCTGCATGGCCGCGCGAAGAAACGTGGGAAGCTCCGCGTGATTCACCAGCGCGTCCCACGAGTCGGCGAGCGGATGGAAGCGGCCGTTGTGCTCCAGCACGACGAAGCGTGCGGTGCGATGCAGTTTCATGTCGTTACGTTCTCCAGCTTCTGGATGATGAGGTCGACGTCATACACACAGCCCGCCCACGTTCCTCCGCTCGCCCGCTGCAGCGCCGCCCACAACCGAGTGTCGTCGGGCAGCGCGACGTCAGGCGCCAACCCGGGGAACGCACCGCGCTCCTCGAGGAGCGCCGCGCATTCGTCAGACGGCAGGCGCAGCTCGCCCACGCCGACGAGATTCACCGAGCCCACGAGCCCCTCGCGATCGACGACGATCTCGATGAGATCGTCGTCGCGCAACCTGCCGATGGGACCGCCGTGCAGCGCCTCGGGCCCGATGTGCCCCACGCACGCGCCGGTGGACACTCCGGAAAACCGGCCGTCCGTGAGCAGCGCCACGTGCTTGCCCCACGGCATGAACTTCAGCGCGATGGTGATCTGCGCAGTTTCCTGCATGCCCGTCCCCGACGGGCCGTTGCCGATGAGGACGATCACGTCGCCGGCGCGGATGGGTCGTTCACCGCCGCCCTTCACGGCGAGGATCGCCTCGCGCTCGTCGGCGAACACGCGCGCGGGCCCCGTGTGCCGATACACGTGGTCCGCACCGACCACGGACGGGTCGATCGCGGTCGCCTTGATGACGGATCCCTCAGGCGCGAGGTTGCCCACCGGAAACACGACGGTGCTGGTGAGCCCTGCCCTGCGAGCGGCGTCCGGACTCATCACCACATCGTCGGGCGACACCGCCGCGCCAGACGCCAACCGCGCGCGCGCCGCCGTACGACGTTCGCTCTGTTCCCACCAGTCGAGCGTCGCGTCGAGCGTGTCGCCGGTCGCGGTGATGACGTCAGTGTGGAGCAGTCCCATGCGCCGAAGGTGCAACATCACCTCGGGCACGCCGCCAGCCATGAACACCTGCACGGTGGGATGACCGCGCGGACCGTTTGGCAGCGCGTCCACCAGCCGTGGGGTCGAGCGGTTCACGCGAATCCAGTCCTGCACGGTGGGACGCGTGAGCCCCGCCGCGTGCGCAATGGCCGGAATGTGCAGCAGCAGGTTCGTCGACCCGCCGAACGCCGCATGCACGAGCATCGCATTCTCGATAGCATGCTGCGTCAAAATCTGCTGCATGGGAATCTTCAGCGCGCGGAGCCGCATCAGCGCGGTCGCCGACCGCCGTCCGAGCTCGTACCAGCTCGGCTCCCCCGACGGCGCCAGCGCGCTGTGCGGCAGCGCCATGCCGAGCGCCTCGGCAATCACCTGCGACGTCGCGGCGGTGCCGAGAAACTGGCAGCCGCCTCCCGCAGATCCACATGCGCGACATCCCATCTCCGCCGCGTAGTCGAGCGACACGAGGTCGCGCGAGAACCTCGCGCCGAGACTCTGGATCTGGCCCGCGTCCTCCGCGCCTTGTACGGGCAGCGTTACGCCGCCTGGAACGATCACGCTCGGCAGGTGCTTCACGCCGGCGAGCGCGAGCATCGTGGCGGGCAGTCCCTTGTCGCACGTCGCCACACCCATCACGCCCGCTGCCGTGGGCAGCGAGCGAATGAGGCGTCGCATGACGATGGCCGCATCATTCCGGTAGGCGAGACTGTCGAACATGCCCGTGGTGCCCTGCGTGCGCCCATCGCACGGATCGCTGCAGTACGCCGCGAACGGAATCGCGCCGCTCTCGCGGATCGTCTCCGCCGCTTCGCGCACGAGGAGACCGATCTCCCAGTGCCCGGTGTGGTAGCCGAGGGCGATGGGACGTCCATCTTCGCCGCGGAGCCCGCCCATCGTGCTGACGATGAGATACTCGGCGCCGGTGAGCTGCGCCGCGCTCCATCCCATCCCCACATTCTGCGTGAGCCCGAACAGGTCGCCGCTCGGCGCAGTGCGCAGCATCTCGGCCGTGAGTGGAAGCGCGCCGGCCGGTCCGTCGCCCGTCATTCGCCCAGCCGTCACCGCCTCGGCGGTGCCGAGTATCGATTGGAGCGGCGGAATCAATGGTGTCCTCGTCATATTGCTTGCAAGCTTGCGACGCGAGGGTGATTGCCGCCAGCCATGTGCATACCTGTTCAGCTTTTCTTACCACTTCGCGCTACTTGGGAGATCACATGGAGCTCGTCGGCGGCAACTTGATCGCAGGCACATACAGCACCGACAGCAGCGTGCGCTTCAACGCGACGGATCCATCCAGCGGCGCCGTGCTCACGCCAACATTCACCGAGGCCACCAGTGCCGAAGTGGATCGCGCGGTGATCGCTGCGGAACTCGCGTTCGAGACATATGGACGCACCACGCCGGATGAGCGCGCCCGTTTTCTCCGCGCGATTGCCGACGAGCTCGTGGCGCTCGGCCCAGCACTCCTCGAGCGCGCGCACGCGGAGACGGCGCTGCCCATGGCGCGGCTCGAGGGTGAACGAGGGCGCACGGTCGGACAACTTCGCCTCTTCGCGGCGTACCTCGAGGAGGGTTCGTGGGTGGAGGCTCGCATCGACACGGGCGACGCCTCTCGCGTGCCGCTCCCCAAGCCCGATCTCCGGCGCATGCTCGTTCCGCTCGGCCCGGTCGCCGTGTTTGGCGCGAGCAACTTTCCGCTCGCGTTCTCCGTGCCCGGTGGCGACACGGCGTCAGCACTCGCCGCCGGATGCACAGTCGTGTGCAAGGGTCATCCCGCGCACCCGGGGACGTCCGAGCTGTGCGCGGGCGCCATAGTTCGCGCTGCGCACGCTACGGGGATGCCGGCCGGCGTGTTCTCTCTGCTGCAGGGATGGTCGCACGAAGTTGGCATGGCCATCGTGCGGCATCCGCTCACGCGAGCGGTCGGGTTCACGGGCTCGCTGCGCGGGGGGCGCGCGATCTTCGACGCCGCGGCGGCACGCGCCGAGCCGATCCCGGTCTACGCGGAAATGGGCAGCGTGAACCCCGTGTTCCTGCTCCCGTCCGCGGCGGCCGCGCGCGCGGATGCACTCGCGCATGGACTCGCGACCTCGATCACGGCGGGCGTCGGGCAGTTCTGCACGAACCCCGGTGTCATCGTGGGTGTACGTGGAACGGGATTGGATAGCGTGACGCAGCAGCTCACCGTGCGCATGGCCGCCGCAGACCCGGGCATCATGCTGTACGAGCAGCTCGGCACCGGCTACGCCCGTGGTGTGGAGCGCGCGCGCGCAAAGGGCGCCGACGTCCTCGTGCCGTCATCGGGAGACGCGCCGCCGCGTCGCAGCCGGCCAGTGCTCCTGCGTGTCGACGCGGAGCGCTTCGCGGCGGACCCGGAGCTGCGCGAGGAAATGTTCGGGCCCGTGTCCATCGTCGTCGAAGCGAGAGACGCTGCTGAGCTCGAGCGCGTCGCCGAGTCCATGGAAGGACAACTCACGGCGACCATTCACGGCACGGACGACGAGCTCCGCGAGCACGCTCGGCTTGTCGCGATCCTGCAGCGCAAGGTTGGGCGCCTGCTGTTCAACGGCTATCCAACGGGCGTTGAAGTCGGCCACGCCATGCAGCACGGCGGGCCGTATCCTGCGTCGTCCGACGCTCGCTCGACTTCTGTCGGCTCTTCTGCCATCACACGCTTTGCGCGACCCGTGTGCTTTCAGGGGTTTCCGGATGACGCGCTGCCCCCGGCGCTGCGCAACGCGAACAGCATGGGGATCTGGCGGCTGGTGAATGGCGAGCAAACGCGCGAAGACGTCGGCCAACCATCGTGACGACTTGCCGCGGATTCCGCGGCGTCGCATCGTCCATCACCCATACGGAGCGCGAAACGTGAAAGAGATGAGCCGGAGAGAGCTGATGAAGGCATCCACCGCAATTGCAGCGGGCGTCGCTGCTGCGTCGCTGGTGCCGGGCCGCCTCGCCGCGGCGGTGCACACCGCGGTGCGTGGCAAGCGCGCGGCGCGAATACGCTTCGGCGTCATCGGTCTGAACCACGGGCACATCAACAGCCAGGTGAGCTCCACGGTGCGCGGCGGCGGCGAGCTGGTGTCGTTCTTCGCGAAGGAGCCGGACTTGCGCGCCGCCTTCGCTCGTCGCTTTCCCACGGCAAAGATCGCTGCCGATGAGCGTGAGATTCTGGAGGACTCCAGCCTCCAGCTCGTCGTCTCAGCCTCGATACCGGACGAGCGCGCACCACTCGGCGTCCGCGTGATGCAGCATGGCAAGGACTTCATGTCCGACAAGCCGGGCATCACGTCGCTGGAGCAGCTCGCCGAGGTGCGTCGGGTACAAGCGCAGACGAAGCGCATCTACTCCATCATGTACAGCGAACGGCTGGAGAACCGGGCGACGGTGAAGGCCGGTGAGCTCGTGAAGGCAGGCGCCATCGGGACCGTGATCCAGACTGTGGGGCTGGGTCCGCATCGCACCAGCCCGGCGACGCGCCCCGAATGGTTCTGGGACCCGAAGCGGTACGGCGGCATCATCTGCGACATCGCCTCGCACCAGTTCGACCAGTTTCTCTACTTCACGGGATCAACGCGCGGTGAAATCGTGGCATCGCAGGTGCGAAACGTCCGGCATCCTGAGCATCCGCTGTTCGAGGACTTCGGCGACGCGATGGTCCGCGGCGATGGTGGTACGGGCTACATCCGCGTGGACTGGTTCACGCCGGCGGGGTTGCCCACTTGGGGCGACGGCCGGCTCACGATCCTCGGCACCGACGGCTACATGGAGCTGCGCAAGTACGTCGACGTGGGAGGACGGCCCGGTGGCGACCACCTCTTTCTCACCGACGGTAAGGGCGTGTCCTACGTGGAGTGCAAGGACGTTGTGCTGCCGTACGGCCAGCAGCTGGTTGACGACATAGTCAATCGCACCGAGACCGCGATGTCACAGGCGCATTGCTTGTTGGCGAGCGAGCTCGCAATCCGAGCGCAGGTATCCGCGAAAAAGCTCAAGGCCGGCGCGCACCCCATGTGACGATCATCGCGCGGCGAGTGCCGGCGCCGCGCGTTCGTTCCAGAGCCGCGCCGTCGCGATGGACACGCGTCCCTCGTGCACCTGGACTGGTCCGAGATCCATGATGCTCCCGTCGCCGGTCATGATCTGGAGTTGATGCTGCCCAACTGAGGCGCGCAGGCGGAGGACGGTGATCTCCTGCGGCAGCAAGTGCCATGACCGAACGTCGGCGCGCTCCATCAGCGACGCGCCGATGTTCACGACCGTTCCGGCCACGTCGCCCTTCTTGTCCTTCACCACCTTCGTGATGGCGTACTTGGCGGCGGCCCGCACGAGCGCGCGCGTGAGAACGCCGGTGCGCTCGCGCGCTGCGTCCGCGCCGGTCGCATCGTCGATGGAGCCACTCCGCAGCGTGCTCGTCACGGACGCTCCATCCATCAGCACCACGGGGCTTCCGCCCCACGCGTGGTCGGACCGGCGCAGCGACGGAAACGCGATCGAGAGCCAATAGCCGTCGTCGTCATCGTCGTCATCGTCATCGTCGTCGTCATGATGACGTCCGCGGCCGTGGCGCCGTGGGCGATCATCGTCGGCAGACGCGAGCCGTTCGGCGATGCGCGACGCGGTGCGCGACCAGCGATCGTCGTCGCCATTGCGCAGCGAGTCGCGGTCCTCGCCGTCGATGAACACGTTGATGGATTCCGTGGCGCGATGCGCGACGAACCCGCGCTCCACCACCACGACCACGTCTCCTTCACCCGTGGACGCGCGCGCGCGGCCGGAGTCCGCCCACTGCGGCGCGAGCGCGCGGGCGTTGCGGTAAGACACCTCCGCCTCGCCGCGCTCGGCAGCGCGCTCGAACACCGCGCCTGCGAGGTAGTGCAACGTCGCGTGCGTGGCCTGTTCGTTCTTCGTGCGGTCGCCGGCGAACTGCGCGAGCAAGCTGCTGAGGCGACGCGCTTCCACCGCCGCGTCTTCCCATTGTTCGAGGCGCGTGTAGGCGAGCATCCCGTAGTACGGAATGAACAGCCGCTCCGTCCGCCGCGGTTGATACGCCAGTGCGAGATCGCTCGTGACCAGCGCGAGCGCGCCCTTGGACACGCTCGTCGTGACGCGGTCATCCGCGAGGAGCGCCGCGGAGTCGAGCACGGTTGCGCTGCGTTCGAACTGCAGGGCGTAGTAGCTGCTCACGCCCGTGTTGAGCGCCCGGAGCAACGCGTCGTCCTCACGCGCGGCGAGCGCAGTTGGAAAGTCGGCGCGCGCCAACGCGTCGCGCAGCCTCTGCTGCGGCCTGGCGATTCCGTTGCGCCCCACGTCGTAGCTGCCCGCGGTGGCGCGCAGCGTCGCGCAACCCGACGCGCTCGCGAGCAGCAGCGCGGCGACCATCGCCGCGCTGGCAGACCGTGTCGTGAAGCGCGCCATGGTGGGGGTGCGCATTGAAGTGGCCAGCTACTTCTTCTCGAGGACGATGATGCGCTCACGCGCTCGCGCGATGGCGTCGGCCATCTTGGCGTTCGCGTTGCCGACTGCCTCGATCTTCTGCAACTCGAGCTGGTGCAGGAACAGCTTGTATCGCAGTTCCGCCTCCACGGGACGCAGCAACTTGTCCAGCGACGTGGCCATCTTGTATTGGAGCTCGGCGTCGGCGCGATTGATAACGCTCGCGCGGTCGTAGCGGTCGAGCGCGGCCGTGAAGTCGCCGGCGGCCGCGAGTGCGTCACCCTCGTTCACCAGCGCGTCGGCGCGCATGCGGTTGGCGCCGCTCGCGTCGGCGGCATTCGTCACGGTACGTAGGCCCTGCGGCTCCCGATACGTGACACTGGTGGCTGTTGCTCCCGCGAACTGCACGAGTGCCACTGGACCTATCGCGTCGCGAGGACCGGCGTCCGCGTCGCGCGGTGCGAGAACCGTGACGCCACCGCTCCGGCGCGACGTCCACGCGATGGCAGTGGAGCGCGTTGCCGCCAACACCTGCGCTTCCGTCATGCCGAGCGACACTTCTCCGCGGCCGAGCGATGCGCAGGTGTTCGGTGCGCAGCTGGCGAAAGCGACCGCGGCAAGCGAGTCGAGACGCTCGCGGCCGGCGAGCTGCGCTTCCATGGACTGATTGGCTGCCGCGTCCATGCTGCGAGCCGGCGAGTCGATGCGGTCGCCGGTGCGCATCACGGTCATGGGTCCTTCATCGATGCGCTTTGGGTTCGCGCACGACGCCGCGACGAGCGCGGTGATGAAGATCGTCGGCGTAAGCTGGGGAAATCTGGTCGTGGCCATGGTGGGGTCTCCGGGGATGGGTGAGGATCAGCGCCCGAAGCGGGCACGCTCGATGTACTTCTTGATCTTGTGCTGGCCCACCCAGACCTTCGTGTTCGTCTCGAGATCCACGAGCGTGGCATCCACCTGATAGAACATCACGCGCTCGCGACCGTCGGCATCCTCGATTGCCTGGAGCTCGCCGGTGAGGGCGTAGCGTGCTCCCTGCTCCTGGCCAACCCGCGCGCGGGTCTCGGCACGAGCATTCTGCTGCTGGTCCTTCCGCTCCGCGCGCAGCTCCTGCCGCTCGTCGGCCGATGCGACGACCCGCGCCGCGCCGGTGGTGATGAGCGCCAGCTCGATGTCCTTGACGAACGTGCCGAGCTGGATGTGTTCCAGCGTGCGGTTGGAGAAGGCGCCGACGATGATCACCGGCGCTTCGCCACCATGGAGGTCGGTGTAGCGCTTTGCCCAGCCGGCAGAGAGTGATTGTTCAACGAGCTGGTTGGCGACGATGCGCGAATCCGTGTCGTTCCAGCGACCGGAGAGGTCGGTGACGGCCGCTGGTTCGATGCGCGTCACGCGCTTGCTGAAACACGCGCCGGTGGCTGCGAGCAGCACGAGGACGACGGCGCGGACGGCGAGGGTGCGAAACAGATGAACTAAAAACATGGTGGGCTCCTGGGGAGTGCGATGGTTCAGCCAGTCCTCAGGCATTGCGCGATCCAGAGTGTCCATATTTTGTAAGCCACATCACATCAACGAGTTGGAATCAGCCCCACATGCCCGGTGTCCACCGCTGGTGACGCGTTTGTTTCAGTTTTTTGAGACAATCGACTCCCACGGCCCACCCTGTGCGCTAACTTTTGCACATGACGGATTCGGCTGAAGAGGAATGGACAGACGAGGATCTGGACGAAGAGTTTCCACTCGGCGACGGCACTGCCGAGACGGAAACAATCGTGTACTGCCCGCATTGTGCGGAACCGAATGACGTGGCCCTGGACCCTGGCAGCGGCAGCGACCAGGAGTACGTCGAGGACTGCCAGGTCTGCTGCCGCCCGTGGCTGATGTACGTGAAGTACGACCGGCGGGGCAACGCGGAAGTCGAGGTCTACGCGTCGGATAGCTGAGTGCTTCGGTTGCCGTGGCGGCACGTCGGATTCATGTCGAGCGACTCTCGAACCCTTCAGGATCACATCGGCCAGCGCTTTGCAGCGTTCGCCGTCTGGGTCAGCCCTTTGCAGCGTTCGCCGTCTGGGTCAGCGCCTTGAGCGCTCGCGGTCTGGTCGTCACAGGACTTGGCAGTCCACCCGCCGTTCCATCAACCTGCGAGAAACGCCGCACCCGCATCCACGTCCGCCTGCGTCAGCCCGTGCGACGCCGGATGCCACGCCAGCTCCACGTGCGCCCCCGCATCACCGAGGATCGCGGCGAGCCGCTCCGTGCCTGCAGCGGGGATCATTTGGTCGAACTGCCCCGCGCTCAACAGCACGCGCTTGCCCGCCAGTGACGGCACCGACGGACTCTCGAACGGAACCATGGCGCGGAACAGCACGCCGCCCGCCAGCGCGGACGGGCGTGTGAGCAGCAGGCTGGCGGCGATGTTCGCGCCATTGGAGTATCCAACGGCGTTCAGCAACGACAACGAGAACTCGTGGTGCGCAGCCGCCGCCTCTAGGAAGTCGCCAAGCTCGCCCGTGCGACGATGCAGGTCCTCCATGTCGAACACCCCTTCTGCGAGCCGGCGGAAAAAGCGGGGCGCGCCGGCCTCCAGCACGTTGCCGCGGACGCTCAACAGGGCGGCGCCAGGAACCAGCGTGCGCCCAAGCAGGATGAGATCGTTCTCATCGCCACCTGTGCCGTGTAGCAGCAGAAGCGTCGGCAGGCCGGCGCGAGTGGCCGGCTCCCAGCGATGCACGTGCAGGTCGAGTGCGTTCATGGTCAGTAGATGGAGTTAGGACAGCGCGCTGCTCATCGAGCTCCGACTTTATCGGAAGGCCACGAGCGTCTCGCCGCTCAGCCGATGGGGACGCGACCCCTGTTCTCCGGCATACCCGATCGAGACGATGGCCGGAATCTTCGCATGTGCCGGAAGCCCGAGCAACGCCTTCACCTTCTCTGGATCGAACCCCAGCATCGGTGAAGTCGCAAAACCGATCGACTCGGCAAGCAGCAACAGGTAGCCGAGCGCGATGTTCGACTGCTCTGCTCCCCAGCGCTCGCGCTCCTCGACGGTCTTGTTCGCAAAGCTCGCACGGAAATTGGCGACGGCAGCGTTGCGCTGCTCATCCGGCACGTCGGGATGTATCGCCTCCGGCATGCGGGCCAGCGCGTCCTCCATGTCGCTGTAGACCACGATCGTCGCCGGCGCACGCACCACCTGCTGCTGGTTGTAGGCCGCCTCGGCCAACTTCGCTTTCACGACTTCGTCCTGCACCACGACGAACCGCCACGGCTGCGCATTGTACGCCGAAGGCGCGCGGCCGGCGAGCCGAAGCAGCTCGCGAAGGTCGGACTCATCGATCGCTCGTGCGGCGTAGGTCCGGATCGACCGGCGTCGCTCGGCGGCGGCAGGCGCGGACGTCATGATGGCGATTTCCTGAGTTTCGGTCATGGTACTCATGCTGTACACTCCGTTAGATAATGATGAGACGTCGAAATAAATACGCAAAGCGATCCCATTCCGTCCTCTTTCACATGCTCGCAGCCGCTTTGCCGAGCTTCCGGCAGATGCGGCCAAGGTCCTTTTGTTCGGCTTCCGTGAGCACGCTCATCATGCTCGTGATGCGCTCGATGTGCTCCGGCAGCGCGGCCTCGATTGCCGCTCGCCCGCTTTCCGTCAGCTGGACGATCTGCACTCGGCGGTCCTTTTCGTCGCGATCACGCCGGACCAGCCCGTCCCGCTCCAGGTTGTCCACGACCGTGGTAACGTTGCTCCCGCTGCGCAGGATTTTCTGGCACAGCTGGCCCTGCGACAGTGGACCCACGTGATGCAAGGCCTCCAGCACGCCGAACTGGCTCTCCGTCAGACCGTGTTCGCGCTGAAGCAACGGAATGACGAGCGCGTGCACAGAGTTCACGCTGCGGAAGAGCTTGATGAAAGTGTCGAGAGCAAGGACTTCCTCATCTGTGCCCTGAAAATGCGTCGGCATAGTTTGATGTTGTATATTTCGATATCGAAACTTAATCCAGACGTGAGCGCGAGTCAATGCCCGGATGCGGACGTTGCCTTGCTTCGGTCGTGAATATCTTGCTGCATGCCTCACACTCACGATTCACCCAGCCAGGATCGCGTGCGTATCGACAAGTGGCTGTGGGCAGCGCGGTTCTTTAAGACGCGCTCCCTCGCCGTGGACGCCATCGGCGGCGGCAAGATCCTCGTGAACGACGAGCGGCCCAAGCCCGCCAAGATGGTGCAGCTCGGCGATGTGATACGCGTTCGGCTCGGCCCGTACGAACACGGTGTCACTGTGCGCGGGTTGTCCGAGCGACGTGGGCCTGCGAGCGTCGCGGCCACGCTGTACGAGGAAACGCCAGCGAGCCTGGCTGCACGATCCAAGCTCGCCGAGCAGCTCCGCATGGCGCCCGCGGCCTTCGTGTATGAGGAGAAAGGACGTCCGACCAAGCGCGACCGCCGGGAGATCGACCGGTTCCGCGACGAGCGACGCAAGTAGGTCGATCGCCGCGGCGCCGTTACTGCACCCGCGTGATGGCCACGCGAACGTCAGATGGCAGCGTCCCACCGCCACTCGCCTGGAGACGCAGCAGCTGCGGAGCGGTCTGCGTGCCGTTGAACTCGAAGAACTTGAGCGCCCCGCCGCGCAATGTGGCCGAAACCAGCGGTGACGACGTGCCGAAGCTCACCGCGGTGGGCACCAACGGATACGCGAGCGGAAATGATGGTCCACCGAAATCGCCGTTGAGCCCGGCGTAGATGCTACGGAGGTTCCACGTCGGCATCTGGATGTCCGCGCTTGGCGCCACGATGCTCGGGTGGTCATCCGCGTAGAGCGACAGGCCCCAGCCACCGAGCAGCTGGTCGATCGAGACCCCGGCACGCGCGGTCAAGTTGGCGGCGCCCGTCGTCGTCGAATTGTTGAGCGCCGTGAGGAATGCCGCATCGGACACGCCGTACCGGTCGAGCGAGTAGCGCACCAAGGACCAGCTGATCCCGTAGAAGTACGAGCCGTTGTCCGCTGGCGAGGGACCGAATGGCGACATCAGGCTCGGGTTACCGCCACTCAGGAACGTGTGCAGCGCGGAGAAGTGATTGAACATGATCGACGCCGGGCGTTTGCCGTTGCCGCATTCGGGAAACACGTCCGGCGTGCGTACGTCGCAGTAGACGTTGATGGGATTCCCCACGGTGCCATACCCGGTGTTTGCCTTCCATGCGACGAGGTCCACGGCGTTTCGCATCCATAGCTCTTCGGAGTGCCGCGCCGTGCCTTCCTCCAGCCAGCTGTCCTCGAATGAGCTAGCGGCGTTGGCCACGCGCGCCGCGTACGACGCGAGATGCTTCGTCTCATGGATGAATGTGGAGCGGATGCTGCGAAACCAGTTTGTCGCGGTGTTGCCCGAGTAGGCGAGCCCGGGGTCCGTCGGCTGATAGGCGTAGAACACCTCGCCGAAGTTGCTGGCGCCGTTGGTCGAGCCGGCGGAACCGGTGTACGGGCCGCCCACGGCGGGGCTGCTCACGTCGTCATTGGGGTACTGGTCGCAGCTGACCACGAAGCCGGCCGTGCCGCCGAACGAGTTGTTGATACGTGGCGTGAACAGGGCGACGACGATGCCGTTGTTGTCCAGCACCGCGTCGCGGCGCAACACGTCGCCGAAATTCGTGCTGATGATCGGCTCCATGTCGGCGTTGAACTGGTCACCGATCTTCACGTAGTTCGCCGCCATCGTCGTGCTCACGCTGTTCTTGAACGCGTTGGGCGTTGCGTCGTCCTCATAGATGGCGATCTTGCCGTTGTCGTACACCAGCGTGGCGCTCACGACGTAGTAGCTGTTGCAGATGTCGTTCGGGAACGCGGCGTTGAGGTCCGACACCCGGAACGTGCGGGTGGCCGGCGCCTGCATGACGCGCGACTGGATGGAGCGAGACACTTGCACGCCGCCTGGCGCGCCAAACCGGGCGCGCAGACGCCGGTACGCCTGGGCATTCTGGTCCAGCAACCGCGCGTGCGCTGCGTCGCTCATGCGTTCTGCAGTGCTCCGCACGGGCGGCGTAGCGGCAATCGCCACCTTGCCCGCGCTCACGGCAGGAGCCGCCGCGGTGTTGTCGGCGGAGAACTGGAACGGCGCGTTGTTCGACGGAGAGCTGTTGACGTTGAACACCGACACGACATAGCGTGCCGCGCCGCCTACGGAAGGCAGCTCGTTGCATGCGGACTCCGTGGAGCTCGTGAGCACGAGCGCCTGACCGACAGCCACGGTGCGCTGCGCGACGGCCAGCGGGTGCGTGAACCTGGATCCGCGCGCTCCGCCAGTGGTGACGTACACGGGGTGCGAGCCGCTCAATACACATGGCACCGTGACCGTCAGGCTTGTCGTGTTGCCGGCAGTGACCGTGGCTGCCTGGCCACCGATGGTGACGGTGTTGTTCCCGAACGTGGCGTTGAAGTTCGTGCCCGTGATTGTCGCCGAGGCGCCGGGCACGAGCGTGGCCGGCGAAATGCCGCTGACCTGCGGCGCCACGGTCGATACCGTGCCGGCCGGCCTCGCGGTGCTCACGTAGACGTCGAAGGTGAAGGACGTCACCGTGGCCGGAACGCCGAACTGCCAATTCTTGGTGCTCGACACTTCGGTGGACGAAAGAATGCCGTCCGCGCCGAGCTCACCCTGATCGATACCGCCAATCTTGCCGCCGTACTGGTAGTACGACTGGTTCGTTGTCAGGAAGGTGCCGACACCAGTGGCATTGTTCACAGTGATGGTGCCCGCAGGCGACGCATTGGGCCCGCTGTTGATGAACACCTGCACGCCGGAGTCGGCGCGCGTGGTGCCGTTGTGCGTGGCCATCGCCAGGTTGGTGACGTTCTGCACCGTCACGTCGAACGAGAAAACCTCCGAAACGTAGGTCACTCCGCTCGACACGAGATTCACGTACAGCCCTTGCCCGCCATAGATGTGGTTTACACCAAGTCGCGTGGTGGGCCGAAGTCCCTGCCCTTCCGTCGCGGACTTGCTGCCCGTGAGGCTCAACGCGTCCCCCGACCCACACCGGACCGTGCGAGCGCTCACGTTGGCCTCGCAACGCGTGTGGACGACATTGATCGCGGTTGCCGGCACGAGTGCCGGACGTGTGGGCTGCTCCGAACAGGCAGCAAGAGCGGCGAGTCCGAGGACAAGCGGCCGTAGGCGGACGACAGATGTCGACATCGATTTTTTTTCGCGGAGGGCGGGAAGAACAGGCGGCGTCGGCGCCGATGGTCAGCATCAACGGGGCCACGTACCCGGAGAAGGACGCGCTGCTCGCCATCGCGCAATTTGTTTACGCGATTGTCCGGCTGAAGGTGGTCGACAGCGTCTCCAGCGCCGTGGGGTCTACTGAATGCCCTCCATCGAAACGCTGGAGGGAAAACGGTACCCCTGCCTCTGACAGCCGCTCCAGCTCGGTAGCGACGACCTTAGGCGTGGCATACTCGTCCCGCTCGCCCACCACGAGCGTGATGGCGGCGCCGTGCAGCCGGTCCGCCCAGGCCGCGGCCTGCAGCTCGGGAGGGATCAGTCCTCCCCAAAGGACCAGTTGCTCGGCACGCATGTCGCTCGCGGCAAGCCAGCGGCACACCGTCGCGGTGCCCTGCGAGAAACCCAGCACCACGATTCGCGGCGACGCCCCGGCCAGGTGATGCCGCACCTCGGTCGCCACTCGATCCAGGTAGCTCACGTAGTCCGCGATCTCCGCCTCGCGGTCCTCGCGCGTCATCCAGGTCGCCCCCACGCGCGGTGCGGCTTGGTTGCGACGCTCCGGAATGGAATCCAGGTAGTACCGGTTCAGGGCCTCCGGCGCGACGATGAGCCGCGTGCCGTCGTCCAGGCCGGCGAACTCACGGATGAACCTCCCCGCAAGTTGCCCGTACCCGTGCACCACGAACCACAGCTCCCGAGGAAAGCCGTGGATGGGTCCGAGCGTGTAGTAGCGCGCCGTGCGCGGAACGACGATCGCGTGCGACGCGACCTCCGCGTCCTCGCGCGCAGCCATCAGCGCGCAGCGCGCGGAATCACGAGCTTCTCGGCCGTGTCGGTCTCGGAGAAGCGAACAACCTTGGTCGACGTCAGACCCGCGTCCGCCGCCGCGGCGAAGATCACGGTATCCGCCACCGTCGCGTCGCCGCGCGGATGCACGACCCAGATGGCCCCATCGCGCGCGATTCCCTGTGCGATGGCCGCCAGCTTCCCCAGCGCGGAGGGCTTGGTCACGCGCCAGAGGACCAGTGGCGTGCCAGCTGGAACCTTGCCCTTCACGAGCGTAGCGCCGCGGGTGGAAAGGTCCGCGAGGATGGCCGCATCCTCCACGCCGAGCACCGCGACCTGCATCCCCGCTTTCACGCCGAGCTTGTCGGCAAGCGACTTGGGCGTGCGGATCCGCTCGGCCCATTTCGCGGCGGTGGCATCGCCCAACGCGAACACCGCGACGCCGCGAGTGTGCGTGATGTGCAGCGCACCGTCTCGTGCTTGCACGTCCTTCACATCCGAGAGCGGGATGTCGAGGCGGGTCTCACCGCGAAAGCGCACCTCGGTCGACTCGAGATGCGCTGTGCCGGCAAACGTCACCTGGCCAATCGTGAGCGTCGTCTTCGCCTCAGCGCCCATGCCGGTCGGCCTGCCGTTTACTGTTTCTGCTCGGGCGAAACTCTGCGAGGCGCAAGGGAAGCCGTCTGCGCCGTGGAGAGCAGCGCGGTCTGCGAACGCGCGCCAGTGAGCAGTGCAAGAGCGCGCGTCAGCTGGTGATCGTCGGGCAGGCTGCGAATCTTTGCGCCCGCATCGCCGAGGACCAGTCGTGCGACGCGACGATCGAGCTCGCGGTCGAGAAGCTTGTTGACGACCGGCTCGTGCTTCGAATCGATCGTCACACCAGCGGCCGTGAGTCGCTGGCGCAGTTCGGCGCGCCACGCGGGCGTGATTGTAAAGTCGCGGCTCGCGCCCTTGAGCTCGAACGCATAGGAGTTGAGCGTGGTGAACCACAGCTGCGCCTTGGGCGCTACTACGGCGCGATAGAACTCCTGCTCGGGGGTTGAGAGCGTGTCGTCCGGCACGATGACGTCGGGCGTGATGCCACCGCCGCCGTAGATGGTACGGCCGGCGTCCGACTTGAATGCCGGCTTGGCTTTCTTCTCGGCCTCGGTTTCCAGTGAGTCGGGGCGCGACTCGATGAGGCGCCCATCGACCAGCTTTCGCTCGCGGTGGATGCTGCGGCCACTTGGCGTGTACCACTTGCCGGTGGTGATCTTGAGCGCGTAACCGCCGTCCAACGGGAACACCGACTGCACGAGTCCCTTGCCGAAGCTGGTGGTGCCCAGCACGAGCGCACGGTCGTGATCCTGCAGCGCGCCAGCGACGATCTCGCTGGCCGAGGCGCTGCCGCCGTCGGTCAGGATGATGAGCGGTGGCTGCGACGAAAGCTGCTCGCTCGAGGCGCGGGCGATCTCGTCGGGGATGTTGCGACCGCGCACGTTGACGATCGGCTGGCCGTTGCGGAGAAAGAGCGAGCTCACGGCGAGCGCTTGCTCCACGATGCCACCGCCATTGTCGCGGAGATCCAGCACGAGCCCCTTGGCGCCATCGGCGACCAGCTTCGTTGCCGCCGCCTGGACTTCCTCGGCCGTCTGCTCGTTGAATGTCTGGAGCGGGATGTAGCCGATGTGGTCACCCATCATCGTGGAGTACGCCACCGCGGGGACGTGAATTTGCGCGCGCTTGAACGAGAGCTTGATCGGCTCCGCGACGCCGGGCCGCGCGTAGATGACGTTCACCGGCGTGCCAATGACGCCGCGAAGCGCGTTGGACACAGTCTCGATCTTGATATTGCCCGAGATGGGGAGGGTGTCGACGCGAGTGATGATGTCCCCCTCGAGGACGCCGCCTTCCTCCGCCGGCGTATGCGGGAACACGCGCGCGACCACGATGCGCGTGACGCCGTTGGGCTTCTGCTCTTCCAGCAGCATGCCGACACCGCCGTACCGTCCGCCGACTTGGCGATTGAAGTCCTCGTTCGCCTTGGGCGGGAGCAACTCGCTGTACGGGTCGTTCAGCTCGCGCACGAGCCCGGCGGCCGCCTTCTCGAAGATCGCGGCACTCTGGAGCGAGTCGACGTACCGGTTCGCCACGATCGAGAGGACCTGATCGAACAGCTTGGGCGTCGCGCGCGAGGGTGCGTCCGAGAGCAGGAAGCCCCCGGCGGCCATGGGGAGCAGCAGTAGCGAAGCAACGGCCGCGGTACGTGGGCGAAGCATTCGAACGACCTCAGATGGAAGGCACCGGAGGCACGGACGCGCAGCCGGTCGGGCTCAATCTAGCGAATCGGGGCGCCGCTGTCTCGCGACGCCCCGCGACGTGTCCTACGGGCGAGTGACGGCCCTGAGTTTCCAGATGCCGTTGATCATGTCCGACGCATAGACGGCGCCGTTCACGTATTGGACGCCCCAAACGAACACAGGGTTGCCTCGGTCCAGCAGGCCGACGCCCAGCTCCCGTCCCATCTTGAACAAGTCGCAGAGCGGTGTGGTTCCCTTGGCGGGGGTGGAGCGCTGGGCGTCCGTGCAGGTGCCAAGGTCGCCGCGGACGTCGAGCGCGCGAACGCCGCCATTGTAGTACGCGGCGTACAGGATGCCGTTCGGCTCGTCTACGGAAAAGTTGTGCGTCCCCGCAGAGGCTACGGTGTAGTAGGCGACTTCCTTCGGGGCACTCATGTCGCTCACGTCGACGACGTGCACGTCGCCGACCGATGACGTGCCCACGGAGCCGGGCCCTTCCTCACCGATGAAGGCGTACTTCGCACTGCCGGTGACGGGGTCCTTGAGCCACCAGATATTGTGGACTTCGCCGTTGACCGTCCGGAGGCGGCCCAGCTCGACGGGACTGGTGACCGTCCCTCCCTTGCCGCCGCCGCCGATGTCCCAGATAGCGACACCTTCATTCCAGAGGCCAAGGAAGAGCAGGCCGTCGCGCACGAAGCTGTCGTGGATGAAGGGCAGGCCGACGGCGCGGTTGAATACGGTCTGCGGCGACGCGGGATTGCTCAGGTCCACGATGAAGAGCTGCGACGCGACGCCGCCGCTGCCGGGATTGATGGCGAGAAAGCCGTACAGTGTGCCATTCACGCGGCCAACCTCGGCCGTATGCACGCCAGGGACGATGCCCCCGGCGTTGTAGCGCGACGCGAGCACCGGCTTGCGGGGGTCGGCAAGTGTGTAGACGAGAAACGATCCCGGCGACTCGGCCGCTATCAACAGCAGCGAGCCGTCGTCGCTCACGGTGATATCGCCGAGCGTCCTCGCGTTGTCGACCTTCACCGAGTCGACGAGGCGGGGGGTGTCAGCGGACACGTCCCAGATATAGAAGGCGCTTCCCGAAACGGCCTGGTTGCCCCACGTCGTGGTGTACGCGGTACTGCCGCGCACGAAGATCTCTCCCGTCGTGCGCACCGGCTTGAAGTCGCCGCGGCCGAGCACGGTCATGGTCACCGGCGTCGACGAGTTGATGGCGTTGCCGTTGGGACCGGTTGGCCCGGTGGGATCGGTGTCGGAGCACGCCATCAGGGCGACGAGCGCCAGAGCCGCCGCGGGGAAGGACGGTTGTTGCATCAGTGGAGGCTGTGGGCGGAGGGAAGCGAGACACCGTAGCGGCCCATGCGTTCGTGCGCAGGGCCCGCGCGAAGCCGAACGCCGGCAGTCACCATCCAGAACCGCGATGAGCCGTATAGCCGTTCAGGGGTGAAGAACGAGCGCGAATCGCGCGAGGTGGCGAACAGGCGAGCGAGCTCCAGGAAGGGGAACCCATGAAGTACCCCGCTAGTCACCGCCGGTGCCGCCACATGAGCGGTGATCACTCGCCAACGGGTGATCCCGTTGATGTTGAGATCGGCATGGGGGCTGGGCGTCCGGAATGGATCCGCGAGGCGGTCCTCTTCGGGCCGGTCCGTCTGCTCCAGACGAAGGGCGACGGTTCCGCGACCTCCGCGCATCTGCGCTTCGAGCAGGGCGGACTCGAATCCGAAGACGGAGAGATCGCGATCGTGATCGCGCTCCACGGTGCGGGACCACTCCGCGAGAACGTACCGCGCACCGCGAGCGGACGTAGCGCGCGCCGAAGCGCTGTGCTTGCGCTGGTCCAGGCCGTGGCCCTCCCGCTCTTCCGGCGACGCGACGCGCGCGTAGCTCGCCTGAAGTTCGGTGCGTTCCATTGGGCGAATCGTCGCGCGCATGGCCCAGGAGTCTCCGAAGCGGCGCAGATTCGGAAGCGAGGAGGGTTCCGTCGGCTCATCCCCGCCAAAGGTGGACGCTTCCACGCTTGCCGGCCCCAGCCGGAGCGCGCCCGTGAGTGTCGCGCGCTCGAGGATCTGTGACAGGTGGTGGTTGATCGGATACTTCACCATCGGCCGCATCATCGGATCGTCGGTGCCGAAGGCCGGAAAACCGCGTCCCACGCTAGCCGAATACGCGAGCGTGCCGGTGGTGCCCTGCCCCGTGAGCATCAACTCGTGGACGTACGTGTGCGGATGACGGCGGTCGACGAAGCCCTCACCGTACGCACCTGTATTGAGCTCACCATCGGCCATCGTGATGCCTTCTCCGTTGAGCGCCATGTCAAGGGACACGCGCTGCCTCCAGAACCCTACGCGTGCCATGAGCAGGGCCTGCGTGAGCGCCGCCTGCGTGTGCGTCCTAGCGCCCGCAGACGGGGACGCCCGCGTGACGAGCGGGATCAGCTGCGCCATCACATGAGCGGTCGTGGCGCTCGTGCTGTCGGATTTCATCGCGGCCATGTCGTGCCCCGCTTGCTGCGCGGGCAGGCGTGTTCCGATCGAGAGCGCTAGCAGCGCACACACACAGAGATGTCGAGAGACCATGTGGTAAACTTAGCCCCGCACTCACCCCTACCGACCCGATGCGCTTTCCGAGTGGCCCCGAAGTCCGCACGATGCTCCGCCTGGCGCTGCCCGTGGTTGTTGCGCAGGTGGGGCTGATGGCGATGGGCGTGGTGGACACGCTCATGGTAGGCCGCGTCTCCGCGAACGCGCTCGCGGCCGTCGCGCTTGGCAACCTCTACTTCCTCGTCGTCATTGTACCCTGCTCCGGTACGCTGATGGTGCTCGATCCCATCGTGGCGCAGGCGGTTGGCGCCGAGGATCGCGGGGGAGTCGCTCGCGGCGTCCAGCGCGGCCTGGTGCTCGCGATCCTCCTTGCGACGGTGACGAGTATCGCGCTGCTACCGGTGCGGTATGTGCTCGAACTGATGCACCAACCACCGGCGCTCGTGCCGATCTCGGCGTCGTACGTGCTCATCTCGATCCTCGGCGTCTTTCCGTATCTCGGGTTCGTGGTCCTCCGCCAGAGTCTTCAGGCGCTGGGCGAGGTGCGTGCAATGGTGCGGGTCATCATCATTGCGAACGTGACGAACGCGGCGCTCAACTGGGTATTCGTGTACGGTCACCTCGGGATGCCGGCGATGGGCGCGCCGGGCTCCGCGTGGGCGACAGTGGTGGCGCGCTGGCTCATGCTGGTGCTGCTGCTCGCGGCCGGATGGCGTCGGTTGCGCCCATCCTTGCGACCGTGGCGGAAGGAGACGCTGCATCTCGCGCCGCTGTTGGCAATGCTGCGACTCGGCATTCCCATCGGCCTGCACCAAGGCGTGGAGCTGGGCGCATTCGCCGCCATCGGTGTGTTGATGGGCGTGCTGGGCACCCGTGAGCTGGCGGCGCACCAGGTGGCGATCAACCTCGCGAGCCTGACGTTTATGGTTCCGCTGGGCGTGGGCGCGGCGGCCGCGGTGCGCGTCGGCCACGCCACGGGCGCCGGCGATGTCGAGGGTGCGCGTCAGGGTGCGGGAGCCGCGCTGGTCGTGGGTACCTGTTTCATGCTCGGCGCAGCGGCGATCATGCTGCTGTTCCCACGCGCAATCGCCGCACTGTACACCAACGACGCTCCTGTCATCGCGCTTGCCGCGGCGCTGATTCCCATAGCGGGCGTGTTTCAGGTATTCGACGGCATCCAGGCCGTGTGCGCCGGCGTGTTGCGCGGGTTGGGAGATACGCGGATTCCCTTCCTGATGAACGTCACGGGCTTCTGGCTCGCGGGCTTTCCAGTGAGCGTCGCGCTCGGCTTCTACACGCCGCTCGGCGCCATCGGGCTGTGGTGGGGCTTTGTCGCGGGACTGGCCGCGGTGTCGGCGCTGCTGCTCCTGCGCGTTCGCACGCTATTGCGCGCTCCTCTCGTGCGCGCGGTCGTAGACGAGGACGAGATGCATCTTGCGACGGATCCGTGAGTGGGATCTTCGCGGCTCTCCGGTGAATGCCGGCACGAGCCGAGCGCGATCGACCGGCGTCGAGATCCCTGCAAGCGGAGCGGCGTGCGCTTCTTAGAACGCGATAGTAGCCGATGAAGCTGATTGTGCCGATCTCCTCTTAGCGCACTCGGGCATCAGAACCATGCGACGGGTCAGGCGGTTTTCCCACCGCCAGATGCGGATGTCTGCGCAGGTGCCGTATCGGCGCGATTTGTGGTTCCGGTCGGCACGATCGGCGTATCAAGACCCGGTCACACTTTCACGATCGACACTCCCGCCGCCTGCCCATACTCAGGTCGAAGAGATTGGCGTGACATTCCCGTGGCACTTCCCTCGCAAGAATCTCGGCGCAGCATTGGTACTGTGCTGGGCTTGGTGGCGACGCGGCCACCAGTTCGCCACACACCGAAGCCCAGCATTTCAAAGCACGTCACGCTCAGGATCCTCGCCGCCAAGGGAACCATGTTTCGCACGATCGCCCTCCTGTCTGCCCTGATGTTCGCGAGCGCCTGCTCCGCTGGAGAGGTCGTCACCGACGACCGCGCCGAGCAGACGGACGACTCTCGGGGACGCCTGCCGACGGGACTGCGCCTGGATCCCGCGGCCACCCTACACGATGTCGGACAGATGCCGCTCGCGATGATCCCGTCACCGGAAGGCGACCGCATGGTGCTGTTGCTGAACGGCTGGCGCGACGAAGGCGTGCAGGTCATCGATCGCGCGTCCGGCAAGGTGCTGCAGACCATCCCCTTGCCCGCTGCTTTCCTCGGCCTCGCGTTCTCGCCAGACGGACGGACGTTGTACGCCTCCGGCGGGAACACGGATGTCGTCTACGCGTTCGACTGGACGAATGGTGCGGCAACGCTGCGCGACAGCATCGTGCTGCAGGCGCGTGCGCCGCGCGCGAACGGCGTGCGATACCCTGCGGGCCTCGCCGTGTCGTATGATGGCCGCCGGATTTTTGTCGCCGAGAATCTCGCCGATTCGATGGCCGTCGTGGACGTCGCGTCGAAGCGGGTGGTGCAGCGTCTCGCGACGGGGCGCTATCCGTACACGGTGGCCGCGACCCGCACGGGGAACGTGTACGTCTCCAACTGGGGTGGCCACCACCTCAGCACGTTCACCACAGACACCGCGGGCGTGCTGCGCGCTGCCGGTGAGATACTCGTGGGACGTCATCCGTCGGCGCTGCTGATGAACTCGCGCGAGAACCGATTGTTCGTCGCGCTGGCGAGCGTCGATCGCGTGGTGTCCGTCGACCTGGCGCGCCGTCGCGTAGTCGGCGAGTTGCTCGATCCGCCTCCTGCCGGACCGGGAGAAGGGAGCACGCCGAATGCACTGGCACTCTCGCCCGATGGCGGACGGTTGTTCGTCGCGGAGGGCGACGCCAATGCGGTGGCGGTGTTCGACCTTTCGCCGTCCACGAGTGGCATCGCGTCGAGCACCGGCGACGATGCGCTGGCCGGGCGCATTCCCACCGGGTGGTATCCCACGGCGCTCGTGGCCCGCGGCGACGAGCTGCTCGTCGCGAACGGCAAAGGCAGGGGCACGCGCGCCAATCCCGACGGTCCGCATCCCCTGTCCGCGCAGGATCGCCGGCAACCGCCGGGTCGCAACACGACGCTGTCGCAGCTCTCCGGTACCGTGATGATTGCGCCGCTGGTGCGGGCCGACCGTACGGCGCTCCGGCGATTCTCAGCGCGCGTCGCGCGTGCCAACGGATGGACGCAGCCCGCGCGCATGGCTCGTCCCTATCCGCCCATCGAGCACGTCGTGTACGTCATCAAGGAGAACCGGACCTATGACCAGGTGTTCGGCGACCTCCCGGGCGCAGACGGGGACACGTCGCTCGTGATGTTTCCACGTGCCGTCACGCCGAACCAGCACGCGTTGGCTGAGCGGTTCGGCATCTTCGACCGGTTCTTCGTGAATGCCGAGGTGAGCGCCGACGGTCACAACTGGTCGATGGCCGCGTACGCCACCGACTACGTGCAGAAGACGGTGCAGCTCAACTACTCGGCGCGGGGGCGGTCGTACGACTACGAGGGCACGAACCGCGGCGTGATACCGGAGGACGACGTGAACGCGCCTGCGCGCGGCTACCTGTGGGACCTGGCGCAGCAGAAGGGCATCACGTTCAGGAACTACGGTGAGTTCGTCATACCGCCGCAAGCCGATCCAGACGACGTGCTGCCGCCGGGATATCGCGGCGCCAAGCCGTTTCTGGCGGCGCACACGAATCCCGACTTTCCCGGTTACGACCTGAACATCACCGACCAGCGCCGCGCGGATGTGTGGATCGCGGAGCTGGCGGAGTTCACGCGTCGCGGCGTGATGCCTGCGTTGGAGATTGTCCGCTTGCCGAACAACCATACGTCAGGTGCGCGCGCCGGCGCGCCGACACCTCGCGCCATGGTAGCGGACAACGACCTCGCGCTCGGCCGGATGATCGAGGCGCTGTCGCGCAGCCCTTTCTGGAAGAGCACGGTGGTGTTCGTGCTCGAGGACGACGCCCAGAATGGCCCGGATCACGTCGACTCGCATCGTTCGCCGATGCTCGTCATCTCGCCGTGGGTGCGCGCCGGCGTGGTGCATCGCTTCGCGAACACAACGGACGTGCTACGCACCATCGAGGAGCTGCTGGGCCTGGATGCGCTGTCGCAATTCGACTATTTCGGTCGGCCGCTCCGCGATATCTGGAGCCGGAGTGCTGACGTGCGTCCGTACAAGACGTTGGTGCCAGCGGTGCGACTCGACGAGCGGAATCCATCGGGTACGCGTGACGCGCTGGAGTCGGCGGCGCTCGACTTGAGCATCGAGGACGTTGCGGAGGAAGAACCGTTCAACCGGATTCTCTGGCGCTCGGTGCGGCCAAACGAGCCATATCCGGGCACTCGTCGCGGTGCGACGCTGGAGACGGTGCGCGGCTGGTAGGGCTCCGCCGAGGAGCCGCGAGAGGACGAAGGGCACAGCGGAACGGATTCCGGCGTGCCCTCTGTACCAGTCACGCCAAACCGGTTAGTTCTTGTGCCGGAAGGTGATGCGTCCCCGCGTCAAATCATACGGTGACACTTCGATGGTCACCCTGTCGCCCGCGAGAACGCGAATGCGAAAGCGGCGCATGTTGCCGCCCAATGTAGCCAGCACGTTGTGACCGTTGGTCAACTGCACCCGGAACGTGGCGTTCGGGAGCACTTCCGTGACGGCGCCCTCGAGCTGAATCGCGTCTTCTTTCGCCATCCGTGACTTGCGCTAGCCCGAGGGCTTAGCGCGAGCGCTCGGTGCGGCTGCGACGACGAGCCGCCGCGGCCTTGAGCTGCCGAGCCTCGCTCGGCTTCACGTAGTACCGCTTCTTGCGGAGATCCTTGAGGATTCCGGCCTTGGCGATCTTCCGCTTGAACGCCTTGAGCGCCCAGTCCAGGCGATCGCTTTCTTCGAGGTGGATCTCGACCATCAGTACACTTCCCTGAGTGATGTCCGCGCACGCAGCGCAGAGTGATGCTGGCCCCTGAAACGCAAAGACTCCCACGCAGGAACCGAGGCGTAGGCGACGCAGCCCCGAATATTAGTCCGGGGCTGCGGGGCTGTCAACGGAGGGTGCGGAGGCCGCCGGTGAGGTGTGCGTGATCAGGGAACCGTCTTCTTCTTGATGTCGACGTTGTTGCCGATGACGGCGCCAAGGATGCCGCCGGCGGCCGCACCGATCAAGCCGCCCTTCACCTTGTCCCTGCTCGTCGACGCGCCAATGATCGCACCCGCGGCGGCGCCGATGGCGGCGTCACGCTTGGTGTTCTTCTCCGTAATCGTGCGCGGCTCGCGCGCGACGGTACCAGTGCTGGCGCTGCTCGTCGAGGTGCTGCGGCGGCGCGTAGTGGTCGCCGTGGTCCGGCGAGGAGCCTGTGCCGCTGGCGCCGCGGTCAGTGCCGCCGCCTTCGTCCGCTCCGCCGCCGAGATGGAATCCATCACCATGGTCTGACGCGCTTGTGCTGCCAGGGTGAGATCAGTCGTCAAGGTTGAGTCGACCGGTTTGTCCTTGCTGCAGGCAGCCGCCAGCACCAACGCCGGGGCGAGTATGAATGTCTTGATGGAATAGCGCATGAAGCCTCCAAGGATGATCGGCGATTGCCGAGACTTGTTCGTACATCCCAGTAAGGCAGGGCACGTGCCATGTGGGGACTGCCTCACAGGCCCTGCGCACGCTTTTGATGCCGTGCTCTGGCGCACATTGCCCACCGCAGAGGTCAGTTAGTGTACACGTGCGTTTGCGGCCTGGTCCGCGGGACGCTCGAGTCGGACTGTTCTACTGGCGTTCGCCCGTTCGTCCGACAATGTTCAGCGGCCTCGTCGCAGGGTCCGCGAACCATTTTCACCTGCAGGAGCCCGCATGAGCCTCCTTTCCAGACGTTCCAACCCGACCGCTGAACCCGCCGGCACCGGCTATTCACTACTGGACAGCCAACTGACGGTCTTCGGCGATCTCGATACTATAGGCTCCCTTCGCATCGACGGCGTGCTCAACGGTACGGTCCGTCGCGCGGACACGGTTGTCCTCGGTGTGGGCGCCACAATGAATGGCGACGTGCACGCGCGTGAGGTCATCGTTGGCGGCGCGCTCACGGGGACGATTCACGCAAGCGAGCGCGTGGAGCTTCAGCCCACTGCCATCGTCAACGGGGACGTGATCACGCAGGTCGTGCTCGTGCAGGAGGGGGGAGTCATCAACGGTCGCGTGGAGATGAAGCCGATCCCGCAGGCCGGTTCCATCAGTGGGTCATCGGAGCGCGGAAGTGCTCCCGGAACGAGATAATCCATGTCCCTGCCACGACATACGCCGCGCATGTCGGCGTCCGTGCCATCGGACGGCATACTTCCACTGCATCCTGCCCCCTTGCAGGGCCCCACACTCGAGCCGCCCACCCATGCTTCGGCGGCCGGAGATGCCAAACGGAAGAAGAGCGTTCCGCTCGACGAGCGTCCTTATCGTGTCCTCGTGGTACCACCGACGCCCGGCGCACGTACCCGCGCGTACTACGTAGCGCGCTGGCAGGCGATGTGTGTGGTGCTCGGCGCCGTAGCGGTGGTGTTCGTCGCCGGGGCGTCGATTGCCACCGTGTTGGGCTCGTACCAGCGCCAGAGCCTGGACGCATCCAGCGCTGAGCTGGAGGCGCTCCGTGGCCAGCTCGTGGCGGTGGGGGATTCGCTCTCGCTGACGCGCGCCGCGCTGGCGGACGCCGCCGACGCGGCCGATTCTGTCGCCGCGATGACGGGCGGCTCCGCACTGAGCCGAGCGAGGGCTCGAAACGCGCGGGCGCGGGCGGCTGCGCTTCGCTCACCAACGCCTGGCGGTGGTTTGAGTGCGGAAGGATTGCCGGTCATCGGCGTCATCGCCAGCGGATTTACGTGGGCCAGACGTCATCCCGTGCTGCGTGTGACGCGACCGCACTTGGGCGTAGACGTGGCCGCGCGTCGCGGCACGCGGATCAGCGCACCAGCGGCGGGGCGCGTGCGGTTTGCCGGACGCGCGTTCGCATTCGGAAACATGATCGAGATCGATCACCCGGGCGGGATCAGGACGCGCTACGCGCACCTGGGACTGTCGCTCGTACGAAAGGGCGATGTGGTGGCAAAGGGTACGCCGATCGGCACGGTGGGCTCGAGCGGCCTGACAACGGGGCCTCACCTGCACTACGAGGTGCTGCGCAACGACCGGCAGGTGGATCCCCTGCGGTTCCGTTTCCCCGCAGCGCGGGTGGACAGCGTCGCTGCGACAGGTGACGCGGACGGCGGTGTAGCGGGCGACTCGCACCAAGCGGCGGGCGCACACAGCCGCTAGCGGGCTGGAGCGCGCCTCGGTACGGCTCGTGCACTCCTGCGATGCCACGCATCGACCAGGAGTGCACGACATGAGCAAGCTTCTCCGCGGCCTCGCTGCGGGATACGGCGCGAAGAAAATGGGCGGTGGCTGCTTCAGCACCGTCCTGATCTTCCTGGTGTTGTGGTGGCTCCTCGGCCACTTCGACCTTTTCCGCTGAGCGAATCGTGGTAGAGCCGGACGTCGCGAAGGATCGACGGGGTGGCGAGCGGCGCGAGGGACCGGCCGCCGGGGGCGGCGGTCGTCGCGGACCCAGGAAGAAGCCCTCGTCGATCGTGTACGTCCTGCGGTCACTTGGCCTGATGGTCGTCCTGGTGCTCGTGATCGTGTACACAATGGTGAACACGAGACCGATCTACTCGACGAGCGGCAAGCTGGGCGACGAGTTGCGCAAGCGCGCACCCGTGGTCGCGAAGGTCATTGCGCCGGCGGACAGCGCGCACAGCTCGCGGGTGGATCAATTGATGGCCACGCCGAAGTTCCAGGAGGAAAAGCGGAACTTCTACGAGGACGTCATGCGCCTGAAGCAGGTGGATTCCGCACGCGCTGACTCGATTGCGGAGTTCGCGGTGCGCGAGGCGTACATCCGCGGGATCTCGCCGGCCATCATCTTCGGCGTGATGCTCACCGAAAACGCAAAGTTCGTGAGCAAGGCAACGTCCAGCGTCGGCGCCGTCGGCCTGATGCTGGTCTACCCGAAGATCTGGCTGAACAAGGAGATGACGGCGCTGTTCGGCAGCGACCTGGTAAGCGACTCCACCAACGTGAAGTACGGCGTCTTCATCCTGAGCCAGTACTTCCGCCCGCGGACCAAGACCGGGGCCCGCCGAGAGCGCGACTGGCAGACGGCGCTCCTGCGCTACAACGGCTGCGTGAGAGGCACGAACACACCGCGCTGCCACACGTACCCCAAGAAGGTGCAGAAATTCGTCGAGGGGTCTGCGAAGTCCATTTGCGACGGTCGCGGGTTCTACGAGTGCATCGGGAAGCCGTTCATTGCCGGCTTATTCGGTGCGACGAATGGATCGCAGCAGCCGGGGACGACCTCAGCGGTGTCCCCGACATCCATCGCGACGCCGTTGGCGCCGCCGGTGTCGGCACCTCCAGCACCGCCGGCGCCGGTAACCGTGACCTCGCCTCCGGTTGCGCCAGCACGGGGTACCGCCTCCGCGAAGACGACGCAGCGCAAGGCAGCGGTGAAGAAGGTGACCCCGCGGAAGCGTGTCGCGCGCGCGAGTATCTCGAAGAAGCAGCGGGCAAACACCGCGCTGCCCCGAAAGGCACCTGCCAGAAGTCAGGCACCGCTGAGACTGCCCAAGCCGATCAACATCATCATCCCGTCGCCGTAGCGCGACGGATGCAGCGACGCCTGCGCGATGGATGGCGGAGTGGCGACCTTAGAGCCACTTCAGGCGCCGCAACCAGAGCATCAGGACAATGCCGACCAGCAACTGCACAGCGATCAGGATCTCGAAGCCGTACCTGTGCTGCGACAGCGGAATGTGCTCGAAGTTCATGCCGTAGACACCGGCGATCGCGACGAACGGGACGCTGAGCGCACCGACGGTGGCCAGCCCCTTCGACACGGCGCCCAGGCGATTCGACACCTGGGTGAGATAGCTGTCGAGCGTGCTGCTGAGCAGATCGCGATAGCTGTCGAGCGCGTCCGTAATGCGCAGCATGTGATCGTAGACGTCTCGAAAGTAGAGCTGCGCCTCAATAGGAAGAAAGAGCGATGGGCGCATGGTGAGCTGGCTGAGCACCTCGCGCTGCGGCGAGAGGTAGCGGCGCAGCGTGATGACCAGTCGCTTCACCTGGAAGATTTCCTGAAGCAACTGCTCGTCGAACTGCCCGAACACCCGCTGCTCCAGATCGTCCACGAATTCATCCAGGCGGTCGAGTACGGGAAAGTACGCGTCAATGGCGCCGTCCAGCACGAAGTGCGCGATACGGGCTGGCCCGCGCGCCAGCAGGTCCGGGTTGTTCTTCAACGACTTGACCACCGACGCCACGCTCGGCAACTCCTGGAGATGCGCCGTGACAATGGCGTGCTGGGAGAGAAAGATTGTCAGGTTCGCCGTCTCGAGGTCGTAGGGATCGGGTGTCGTTTCGAGAAAGCTGACGACGCGCGCGATGACGATGAGAAAGTCGGGATACTCATCCACCTTGACGCGACTTTTGGCGTTACACGCGTCCTCGATGGCGAGTGGATGGAAGTGGAAGACGTCTTTCAGCAGCGCCGCCTGCGCCGGATCGGACACGTTGAGATCCACCCAGAGCGTGCCTTCGCCGCTGGCGAACGCCGCGGCGAGCGCGGCGGCATCGAGCCCCTCGGTGCAGGTTCCATCAGGGCGTCGATAGATCGATGTCGGTACCCGTGGCGCCGAGAGCGACGGGCCGGACGTTCGTGCATGCTTCACAGTCATTGTCACAGGCTACACCGGCTTCGCCCCGTTCGGTAGGTAGGTATCGGGAGCGATGGCCGGATCGCGGTTCAGCCTTCGCGAAGTGCTCGAAGCTGGCGCGCCAGTTCGGCGCGGGGAGCCGCGCCGAGCCGAGTGTCGAGGGCGCGCTCGAGATCCGCGAGGATTGCATTCGCGCGATCGTAGGCGGCGTGGCCGCTCTCGGTAACGGCGGCGCGGATCGTCCGGCGGTCGTCGGGATCGGCCACGCGGGCGACAAAGCCGTCGGTCTCGAGCCGGTCAACGAGTTGCGTGACGTTCGACTTGCCGCAGCAGTGCCGCTCTGCCAACTGCGACAGCGTGAGGGGCTCGGCAGCAAGCACCAGGTGCCGAAGCGCGCCGAGCTTGGCGAGCGAGAGCCCGACGCCGGCCAGGGCGCCTTCGGCACGCGCTTCCACGGCGCGGGCGGCGTCGAGGAGAAGAAGCGTGAGGGCGCATCCGGGAGTCTGGGGGGTACCGGAGCAGTCTGACATGCCGAAGGCTGGAGATTAACGAGGGGACGGCGTCGTCTGGAAAGTAAGGGCTTGGCGCTTGCACTGAGCACTTGCTACCGTCACGCAGACCGCGCGTGCCGAATTCTCCTACAGTCTACCCATCGTCGTGCTCATGTTCCGTTTATTCCTATTCACGAGTCAGCGCGCTGCGATCGCAGTGCTTGGCATCTCGGCTGTCCTTCTGGGCGGTTGCGCTGACAAGAATGTACCTGCCGCGTCAGGCACCCAGAGCGGGCGCACTGCGTCCGCTGGCGAGGTGACAACCGATAGTGGGACGACGAGCGCCGTCGCAACTCCGGCCGGTGACGCAACGTCTTCGCCCGCGGGGGCGCAAGCTGCTGCCCCTTCCACAGACGCAGTGCTGCCGGCTGGGGATCTCCCAAAGCGGCCGCGACGCGACAGTGTGGCGTTGGCGAGTATGACCAAGCCAGACTCGGCCCTGGACGCAAAGTGGCCGGTAAAGATGCCGCCGCAGCTCCCGGGCGCAATTTTTCCGGCGAATCGCGTGATTGCCTATTACGGCAATCCGCTTGTGAAACGGATGGGCGTGCTCGGTGAATACCCGAAGGACGAAATGCTCACGATGCTGGACAAG
>JANOIJ010000363.1:0-27238 GCA_031407575.1 Gemmatimonadaceae bacterium
GGATCTGCACCCGTTGTCATCCTGAGCGCAGCGAAGGATCTGCACCCGTTGTCATCCTGAGCGCAGCGAAGGATCTGCACCCGTTGTCATCCTGAGCGCAGCGAAGGATCTGCACCCGTTGTCATCCTGAGCGCACCCGTCGTCGGCACAAAGAGGGACCTGATCTCATGCGACGAGATCAGGTCCCTCGTTCATTCGTGAAGCGCTCAGGCCATGAAGGAGCGCGCGCGGGCAGCGCGTTAGTCCGCGCTGCCGACCAACGCGCGCGACGCGTGCGTCGCCGATGATTCCACCGGACATGCATCGAGTGCGCGCGTGAGGTCCTGCAACAAGTCGCGCGTATCCTCGATCCCCACTGACAGTCGCAGCATCCCTTCGCCGATCCCCGCCGTGGCCCGCGCAGCCGCGTCCATGGACGAGTGCGTCATCGTCGCCGGATGCGCCACGAGGCTCTCGACGCCACCCAGCGACTCCGCGAGCGTAAAGCACTCGAGCGTGGTGGCCACCACCTCCGCTGCCGCACGGCCGCCGGCCAGCGTGAACGACACCATGCCCCCGAACCCATCTTGCTGGCTGCGCGCCAACGCGTGCCCCGGGTGCGACGAGAGCCCGGGATAGTGGACTGCCAGCACTGCGGGATGATCGTTCAACAGTTCGGCCACCGCCTGCGCGTTCGTCTCGTGAATCTTCATGCGCGCGAACAGCGTGCGCACGCCACGCAGCGTGAGGAAGCTGTCGAATGGCGCGCCGGTGAGGCCGAGACAGTTCGCCCACCACGTCAGCGTCTCCAGCGTGGCCGCGTCGCGAGCAATCACCGCACCGCCAACGACATCGCTGTGGCCGTTCAGGTACTTCGTCGTCGAGTGAACCACGAGGTCGGCGCCGAGCGTGAGTGGGCGTTGCAAGGCCGGTGAGAGAAACGTGTTGTCGGCCACGACGATGGCGCCCGCGCGATGGCCCGCCTCACACACCGTGCGCAGATCCGTGATGCGCAACAGCGGGTTACTGGGCGTCTCGATCCACAGCAGCGCTGGCTGCGAACGCGCAATGGTGCGCTCGGCCTCTGGTGCAGTGAGGTCCGCGAGTTCCAGGTCGATCTGCTTGCGCGCCGCGAGTGCGCGGAGCAGCCGATACGTTCCCCCGTAACAGTCGTGGGCCGCCAGCACCTTGCCCCCCGCGGGCACCAGCTGCAATGCGAGTGCGACGGCGGACATGCCTGAGCTCGTCACCACGCCGCCCACTCCCTCCTCCAACCCTGCAAGCGCGTCGCCGAGCTGGTCGCGCGTGGGATTCCCCGAGCGCGTGTAATCGTAGCGGCGCTTCTGGTCGAATCCCGCGAAGGAAAAGTTGGTGGACAAGTGCAGCGGCGGAACGACTGCACCATGCGAGGTGTCGGTGGCAATTCCGGCGCGCACGGTGCGCGTCGCGGTGGATGTAGTCGCGTTCGATTGAGTCGACATGATTAGTTGGCGAGAGCGTCGGTCAGGAGACGGGCGAGCTGCGGCTGTTCGGTGAGGAACGCATCGTGACCGCAGCGGGTCTGGAGCGTATGGAACGCGCGGAGGTTGGGCAGCCGGCGCGCCATGTCGCGCAGCTGCATCGGCGGGACGAGCGTGTCGCCCTCTGCGGCGATGACGGTCGTTCGTGCGCTGACCGATTCGGGTACGACGCAGTGCAGGTCCACGGACAATGACAAAGCGAGAAACCGCTCGGGCGACATCCGAGCGGCGAACTTGTCCCCCGCCTGCACCAGGTACCGCTCCACCTCGAAGTCCGCGGTGCGGTCGGTGCATGTCGGCGTGACGTCGAAGCGCTCCGTGAATTCGCGCGACGTGCGATAGGTCGTCATGGCGACTGCGCGGCCCAGCGCCATGGCGTCGGCCACTCGGCCCGTGTCGAGTCCGAGCTCCACGATGCGACGTTGGACGGCGCGCAGACCCACCGCCATCGGATGCGGCGCGTGCGCGGCGCTGATCAGCACCAGGCGCTCGACGAGGTGCGGCCAGCGTTCGGCCAGCGCGAGGACGACCATCCCGCCGTACGACGCGCCGATCGCCGCAGCGAGCGCCGGAATCTCGAGCTCCTCGAGCACCTCGACGATGCGCGCCGCCTGATCATGCGTGGTCACCAGGCCCGCAGGCCGCCCGTCGTCAGCGCGGCCGCCGTCGCGGAAGTCCACGCACAGCAGGCGATACGTGTTGGCGTCGAGCGCGGCCCCTGGCCCAGCAACGCCCTCCCACCAACCCGGCGACGCATCTGCCTCCGAGCGAACGAGATGCCGCGTCGCAGAGATGCCACCGAGCGCAAGGATGACCGGCGCACCGGCAGGACCGACGATCTCATAGTCGACGCCGTTGGTCGTCGTGGCGTCCAGCGTTGCCGTCACGACGTCACCTCGCCGCGACACACGCTGGCGTCGTCCAGCCGGGCCACCACGGGCGACGCTCCCAACGCCTCGAGTTGCTCGACGATCTCCGCGACGTCGCTCGGGCTGGCGTCCTCGATGATGGTCCACGAGAGCGTCGCATCCGCGTCCGTTCGCACGAGTCCGCATTGCGGAACCCACCGGTGCAACACGGCGGGCTCGGCGCGAATCTCGATGGCCCAGTGGAACTGCCGCGGATCGTGAGCCGCGATGTGCGTGCTCTCAAGGCGCCGCGGCGCGGCGCTGGTGGAAATAAGGTCGCTCAGAAGCGCCGTGGCCGTGGGGAGTCCGCCTGCACCCGGGCCGGACGCACAGAGCGGTGCGCGCCATCCCGCGAACACGTCGACGTGATTGCCCTCATCGCGCGTGCGGCCGAGCGAGCTCGCGCGCGACACCAGCACAGGTTCCACCGATGCGATCACTCCGCCCTCCACCAGCTCACACTCTGCGACGTGCCGGACACTTGCACCAAATCGGCTGGCGAGGCGCACGAAGCGCGCAGGATCCGGCAGCAGCGACGCGCGGCGCACCGGCAGCGCCTCTGGTGCCACACCGAACGCCACCCACGCGATGAGGGCGAGCTTGTCCGCGGCATCGCGACCATCGAGATCGCGCGACGCATCGGCCTCCGCGAAACCCGCCGCGCGCGCCGCACCGAGCGCACCGTCGAACGACTCGCCGTCCTCCAGCTGCGTCAGGACGAAATTCGCCGTGCCGTTGAGGATGCCGCGAACACGCGCCGGCCCACCGGCACCAAGTGCATCGTCCAGCACGCGAAGCACGGGAACGCCGCCGCCCACCGCCGCATCGTATCGCAACGTGGTGCCGTGACGGCGCGCGAGGGCGGCGAGGGTGGAGCCGCGCGCCGCGAGCAGCAGCTTGTTGGCAGTGATCAATGGCTGCCCGCGCCCGAGGACCGTCTCGGCAATGCGAAGCGCGGGATCGAATCCACCAATCGCCTCGATCACGACGTCGGTTGGCGTGCCGAGAAACGTGTCCACGTCGTTCGTGAGCAGCGATGCGTCGAATGTCGCGTCGCGCGTGCGAGCCAGGTCGCGCACGAGGACGCTCACGAGCACGACCTCAATGCCGTGACGCCGGGCGAGCGCATCGCGTCGCGACACGATCTCGCGAATCAGCGCGCTGCCCACGGCACCGCATCCGGCCAGCGCCACGCGGAGCACGGTGGTCGCGGGCGCATCCCAGGTCTCGTGCTGCGGACGTCCGATCTCGACGACACTCGTCATGATGCATCCCTCGTGTAGTAAGAAAAGCGGCCCCGATCCTCGGGAGAGGGTCGGGGCCGGCCGGCGATTTTCTGCCGATTCCATTGATGCGCGCGTGCGCTATCGCCCGTCCGTCTCTCCCGAAGGGAAAGCGGTAATAATCGGAAGTCGCATGAACATCTGCAGGGACGAGAGCATGCTGGGTGCTGCGCTGACGTTCGAGGAAAAAGACACAAAAAAGCCCGACGGAGGGCCGCCAGGCAGGTTCGCGTTTTAGCATTTATTTAACGTGGCTGCAATAGCGGCAACTCACCACGGGGAAGTCGTTCGATTGTGAGTGCACTATATATCCGAGGAGCTCGCCGTGTCAAGGGCATCTCGCCGAAAACGTCGCTACTTCGCGAATAGTTCTCTGATCTCCGCGCATGTCATGCCCGCACCCAGCGCCAGCATGACGTCGATGCGCGCCTGCCCCGGTCGCCTGCCGTACGCGAAGATGGCGCCTGCTTCCAGCACCCGCCGCCCGCCGCCGGGATAGCCATAGGTCGGCCCTACACGACCCCGCAGCGCGCGCGACGTGATCACCACTGGCCGACCCGACGCGACCCACCGCACGATGCCCTCGAATGCGGCCGGCGGCACGTTGCCCCGCCCCATCGCAGCAACCACCACGCCCTTGGCTCCTGACTCTCGCGATGCGTCGAGCAACCGCGCATCCGCACCGGCCCACATGTGCACGATGTCCACCGGCTCTGACGGACGCTCCGGCGACAGCGGCGCTGGAATCTCGATGAGATTGCGACGATAGCTGACGTGTCCCTCGTCGATATCACCGAGTGCCCCAAGACTCGGGCTCTCGAATGCGTCGCGCGCCTCGGTGTGCGTCTTCGTGACCTCGAGAGCACTGTGGATGCGCTCGCCGAGGCATACCAGCGTGCCCTTCCCTCTCGACAGCGGGCTCGCCGCGGCGCGAGCCGCGTCCAGCAGGTTGGCCGGCCCGTCCCAACCGAGATCGCTCGCCGGACGCATGGCTCCCGTAAACACCACCGGCTTGTCGGCCGGCACCGACCGCGCCACGAGGTACGCGCTCTCCTCGAGCGCATCGGTGCCGTGTGTGACGACGACGCCATCCACGTCAGGCCGTGCCAGGTGCGCGACGATCCGATTGCGCACCTCCCACATGCGATCCACCGTCATGTGCGGACCGGGAAACATTCCCCACTCGTCGAGTTCAATCGTCGCGATGTCGGCGAGCCCGCGGGTCGCACGTACGATCTCCTCGCCGGTCAGCGTCGGCACCGCACCACCAAGGGTTGCGTCATGCTTCATGGAGATGGTGCCGCCGGTGAACAGGATGACGATCATCCGCAGAGCACGCTTCCACCGTTCACGTTCAGGATCTCGCCGGTCACATGGCGCGCGAGAGGGGAGCAGAGAAACAGAATCGGTCCCGCAATGTCATCCGCCGATGCAATGCGTCCGAGCGGAATGCCGCTCGCCACGCGCGCTCGGCCGTCGCCGGCGTACGGGTCCGCGCACATCTCGGTGTCCACCCAGCCCGGCGCAACCGAATTCACCGTGATGTCGCGCGGCGCCAGCTCCAGGGCCAGCGACTTGGTGAACGCGATAACGGCGCCCTTGCTCGCTCCGTAGTCCGCGTGGAACGATTCGCCGCGCTGGCCCGCCGTGCTGGACACGAGCACGATGCGGCCACAGTCCGTGATCACACGCGCCACCGCGCGCGTCGTGTAGAACACGGAGTCCACGTTCTCGCGCATCGTCCGCGACCACCGCTCGTCGACCATATCGGCGACGGCGACCTCCTCGGAGGGCCAGATACCCGCGTTGGCGACGAACAGGTCGAGCCCGCCGAGCGCACGCACCGTGTCATCGACGAGCGCTTCGGCGCCTGCCCGTGTCGCGATGTCGCTGGCCCGCGCCGCGGCCGTCGCTCCGAGCGCACGTAGCTCGTCCACCACGGCCTCCGCGTCCGCCGTGCGCGAGCGAAATCCGATCATCACGTCCGCCCCCGCGCGAGCGAGCAACCGTGCCGTTGCCGCGCCGATGCCGCGCGACCCTCCCGTCACAAGCGCTCGCCGACCACGCAAGTCGATCACAGGGTTTGCTCCACGATGTCGCAGATGATGTGCTCGATGCAGAGGTGCAGCTCCTGCGCGCGGTCGGTGCGGTCGGTCGGGATGATGACGCTGTGATCCGACAGTTGCCGCAGGGCGCCGCCGTCCCGCGCGCTGAACGCCAACACCGCGACGCCCTTCTCGCGCGCCGCTTCCGCCGCCCGCAGCACGTTCGGTGAGTTGCCGCTCGTCGAGTGGATGATCAGCAGGTCGCCGACTCGCGCCAGCGCCTCGATCTGGCGCGAAAAGATGTTCTCGAATCCGATGTCGTTCCCCGCCGCGGTGAGCAGCGACGTGTCCGTCGTGAGCGCAATGGCCGGATACGCCCGCCGCTGGCGCATGTAGCGCACCACGTACTCCGTCGCCAGATGCTGCGCATCGGCCGCACTGCCCCCGTTGCCGCAGAAAAAGAGCGTGCCGCCGCGCGACACGGTCGCACGTACCATCTCGAGCGCGCGATCGAGTTCCGGGCCCATCTCGCTCGCGACGCGCTCGGCCGTTGCTGCAAGCTCGCGCAGCGCGGTCCCGAATTCGGAACTCATCGTGACGTCACCGTGAAAGGAACAATTCGCGCAAGCGACCAAAGATGCCGCTCGTCGCCGAGAGCGGCGGCACCGGAAACACCGGTTCGTTGTCGAGAAGGCGGCGAGCATTGGTGTGGGTGAGCAACTCGGCGTGCTCCGCCGTTGCGACCTCCAGCAACCAGTCACGCGCGGTGGCGATCGTGCGCGAGTCGCCGTGGTTGTCGCTCGCGAACACGTCGACCAGCCCCCCCTCGACGAGAGCACGCGACAGCCTGGAAATCGCCCCGCGTCCCAGCAGTCCGCCAGTATCCATCTGGATCACCGCCCCGGCGCGCCGCCAATCCTGAACTCGCGCCACCGTGCACCCATAGTACCGCTCAGGATGCGCCAGCACGGGCACAACACCACTGGCCCGGATGCGACGCAGCTCCTCGCCGGCGGACACGGGGACGCCCTTGTGCGGGAACTCCACCAGCACCGCCCGCGAGCCGCCGAGGCCCAGGTGCTGCGCGCGCAGGTCCGCGTTCGGCGCATCGAGCATGATCTCCCAACCGAGCAGCAATTCGAGATCACGTGGTGCGATGCTGCGCAGCTCCTCGAAGATCGCCAGGTTGCGCTCGTACGGCGCATCCTTGACGGCCGATGCATTGAGATGCGGCGTCAACACCAGGCATTCAACGCCATCCATCGCAAACCGCTCGAGCACCGGCAGCGAGACCTCGACGGATTTCGAGCCATCGTCCACCCCGGGCAGCAGGTGACTGTGAATGTCGATCATCCGCCGATGGATTGCGCCGCGCCGATGATGGATATCCGCTGCATCGCCGCTTCCGCGCGCGCGTCGATGCCCGACCCCATCTCGCCGGCGGCCTCGAATGCATAGGTCACGAGCGCATCGGCTGCGAGCAGGTCGAGGGCCGAACCGCGCGAAGTGCTGTTGCTGAGCAACAGCTCGGCGGCGAGCTGCTCGCCAGCCTCGAGAAAGACAATCGGCACGCGCGCCGCCGGTTCATGCAGCGACGCGCTCAGCACCTCGTCCAGTCGCGCCGTGAGCGCGGCCGGCGGAACAGGCGTGCGCGAACGCAGCCAATCGGCCACGGTCACCCGGCTTCCACGAGGGCCATCACGACACCCGGTGTCGCAGCCAACGCCTCGCCGATGCGCGACGCGTCTGGCAGGCCCGCCTGCGCCATGTGCGGCTTTCCGCCGCCTCGCCCGCCCGCAACCGCCGCGATGTCGCGCACGATGGCATCGGCACGAATGCCCCGCTCGCGCAGGTCGTCAGTCACCACAACCAGCAGCGACCCCTTTCCGTCCTCGAGCCGCGCGGCAAGCAACCCGACTCCGCTGTGCAACTGGGCGCGAAGTGCGTCGCCCATGGACTGCAATGCCTTCGCGTCACCCACCGACACCTCGCCCAGCACCAGGCGCGCGCCGCTCAAACCCACGGGCTGTGCTGCGGCAAGCAGGCGCTGAAGCTCATCGCCGCCCCCGCGCATGGACTCCTCCAACTTTTTCTCCAGCGACCGTCGCTCGTCCAGCACCTGGTGCACGCGACGTTCGACGGTGTCCACCGGCGCTTTCACCAGCTCTGCAATTCGCAGCAGCGTTGCCTCGCGTGACTTGAGCTGCGCAAATGCTCCCGGCCCCGTGAGCGCCTCTATGCGACGGACGCCGCTTGCGACCCCCGTCTCGCCCAGGATGACGAACAAGCCGATCTCACTCGTATTCCGCACGTGCGTCCCGCCGCAGAGCTCCATCGATACGCCCGGAACGTCTACCACGCGCACGACGTCGCCGTACTTCTCACCGAACAGCGCCATCGCCCCCTTGGCGCGAGCGTCCGGATACGGCATCTCTGTCCACGTCACCGGCAGTGCGCGCCATATCTCCCGGTTCACGATCGCTTCTACTTCGCCCAGTCGATCCGGATTCACTGGGCCGTGGTGGGTGAAATCAAAGCGAAGGCGGTCCGGTGCGACGAGTGAGCCAGCCTGATGCACCGCGTCACCAAGTACCTCCCGCAGCGCCGAGTGCATGAGGTGCGTCGCGGTATGATTGCGCTCGGTGTCGCGGCGCCTGTTGCTGGGAATGCGTGCGGTGACGCGACCCCAATGAAACTCGCCGCTGAGTTTTCCCAGCGCTGCGGAACGGCCGTCGACCTTCCGCACGCCATCCACGTCCACGCGCCAGCTCTCGCCGACGATCTCCCCTTCGTCGGAAATCTGCCCGCCCGATTCCGCGTAGAACGGCGACTCGCGCAACAGGATCGCTACGCGGTCGCCCTCCAGCCGTCTGAGGGCCGTCACCGACGTCTGGATCTCGATCGTATCGTAACCGACAAAGCTCGATGCGACCTGCGCGTCTGCCTCGGCGCGCTCCCACGCCGACAGGTCGTCGAGCGCCTCCGTCGTGACGCCGAGCTTCCGCGCCTTTCGCTCCTCCTTCGATCGCGTGCGCTGTTCGCCGAGCGCCACCTCGAATCCAGGGATATCCACCGTGTAACCGCGCTCCTGCGCCATCAGCTCCGTCAGGTCGATCGGAAAGCCGAACGTGTCGTAGAGACGGAATGCATCCTCGCCGCTGATCGCCCCCTTGTCCGTTGCGTTGGCCGGCGCGAGCTGCTCGAATCGCGTCAGGCCCCCCTCGATCGTTGCCAGGAACGCCTGCTCCTCCACGCGGGTCGTCTGCAACAGGTGCTGGCCACGCGTGCGCAGCTCGGGGTAGACGTCGCTCATCGCGTCGATCACCGCCTGCACCACATGCACCAGCGTCGGCTCTCGCCGGCCAAGCAGGTACGCATGACGGACGGCGCGTCGGAGAATGCGGCGCAGCACGTAGCCGCGGCCCTCGTTGCTGGGGAAGACGCCGTCCGCCAGCAGGAACGCCACTGCGCGCGCGTGGTCGGCGAGCACGCGGAACGACGCCGGGTCCACGGCATTCGGGACGACGTCAGCGCCCCCGGCGCCGCCCGTGATCACTACACCGGTCCGATGCTGGTCGCTCTCGCGGCCCCAGTAGCTGAACCCAACGGCCTGCTCAACGGCTGCGATGAGCGGCGCGAACGCATCCGTGTGGAAGTTGTTCGTCACACCCTGCTTGACCGCAGCGATCCGCTCGAGGCCTGCCCCCGTGTCCACAGACGGCTTGGGAAGCGGTACGAGCGTTCCGTCCGCCTGCCGGTCGAACTGCATGAACACGAGATTCCAGATCTCGAGAAAGCGACCCGCCTCGGCGCCCTCGATGAAGGCATCGTGCGAAAACTCCGCGCGGGTGACATCCGTCCACTCGCCTATCGCGCCCTCGGGAAAACGAAAATCGGCGGCAACGTGCGCGAGGTCGACATAAATCTCGGTGCACGGCCCGCACGGCCCGGTATCCGCCATCTGCCAGAAATTGTCCTTGTCGCCCAGACGATAGATTCGCTCGGGCGGCAGCCCGGCAATCTCCTGCCACAGCGCGAATGCTTCGTCGTCGCTATGGTGCACGCTGACGCGAAGCAGCGCTGGATCGATCGCGAGCTGGTTGCTGCTCGTAATCAGGTCCCACGCAAAGCGGATCGCGTCGCGCTTGAAGTAGTCACCGAACGAGAAATTGCCGAGCATCTCGAAAAAGGTGTGATGCCGGGCGGTGTGCCCCACTTGCTCGAGGTCGTTGTGCTTGCCGCCGGCGCGCACGCACTTCTGCGCTGTCGTCGCTCGACGTTCTCCGTCCGGCGGCTCGTCCATGCCGAGGAAGACTTTCTTGAACGGCACCATCCCCGCATTGACGAACAACAGCGTGGGATCATCCGCTGGCACGAGTGACGCGCTCGCGCGGATGACGTGCTGTTGGGCAGCGAAGTAGGCAAGGAAACGGCTACGGATCTCGGAGGCGCGCATGGCGCGGAATATACCGTTGCGAGCGACGAACGGCGCGTGAGGGCGAACGGCGCGCGGCGAGCGGCGAGCGGCCAGGACTACTGCGGCTCTGCCTCGCTCAGCAGCAGCTGCTCGCCCACCGCCTCCATCGCGCGGCGAATGTCGTCGCCATCATAGCCGCGCCGGGCGAGGAATCCGTACAGTCGGCGTCGGCGAAGCTGCGGTTCGAGCGACGCGAGACTCCGCAGCTTCTTGCGCGCGGCGTTCTCGACGATCTCTCGCTGGTCGACTGCCTCGTGCTCGAACACGGTGGCGATGGCCGCGTCAGTTACGTCGCGCGCAACGCCCTTTCGCGCCAGCTCCGCCTGAACTCTCCGACGCGAGTGTCCCGCGCCTAGCACCTTGAATCGCGTGAACGACTGCGCGAACGCCGCGTCGTCCAGGACGCCCTGCTCCGCAAGTCGCGTGATCGCCATGTCGACCAGATCGGGAGCCTCACCTCTGCGCACCAGCGCACGGCGGAGCTCCGTTGCCGCTCGTGCACGAGCGGCAATGAGGTTGAGCGCGCGATCGTACACGTGCAACGCGGCGGCTGCATGCGCAATGCGCTCTTCGAGTCCCGAAACCTCGCGACCCACTGAGAGACCGAGCTCCGAAATCGTTTCGAACGAGAGCACTGCGTACTCGTCGCCATCGACCAGGATGTCGAATCGGCCAGGCGTGCGAGAGCGGGGGACAATGCCGGATATCACAGACATGACGCCAGCCAATTTTTCCAGATGCTCGACTCGCGCCGCTGAGCGCGCGCGACACCTCCTTCTGGCGCGATGACGTTGTGCGCCTCGAAAGGACGTGAGCAGTAGGGACGTAAGTTCTTTTGTAGCAGCGAATTGGATGTGGTGAATAGGAAACCGAGGAGCGCCTCTGTCACGCTGGGGATTCCGGGCCCCATCGATTCCAGAAAACGACTCCTCGGCTCCTTATTCATCCAACATACCACATGAACCGCACCGCTGTTCCATGCGCGGCGAAACCAAAATGGGCGCATGACCAATGCCACCGCCAGCCACCCGCCGCCCTCGAAACCTGCCCGTTACTCAGCCTCGTCGGCTTCGGGCACCACACCAGTCTGCTCTCCGCCAATGCCGAGCACAACCTTCACTTTTTCCTCGATCTCGGCAAGAATGCCCGGGTTGTCCTTCAAGTACATCTTTGCGTTCTCGCGGCCCTGGCCGATCTTCTGGCCGTTGTAGCTGTACCACGCGCCCGACTTCTCGATGATGCCCGACTCGGACCCGATGTCCACCAGCAACGACGTGTGGCTGATCCCCTCAGCGTACATGATGTCGAATTCGGCCTGCTTGAACGGTGGCGCCACCTTGTTCTTGACCACCTTCACCCGGACGTGCGAGCCAACAATCTCCTCCTTGTCCTTCACCGGTCCGATCCGCCTGATGTCCAGTCGCACCGACGCGTAGAACTTCAGTGCCTTGCCACCCGTCGTCGTCTCGGGGTTGCCGAACATTACGCCGATCTTCTCACGGAGCTGGTTGATGAAGATCACGATCGTCTTGGAGCGGGCAATGGACCCGGTCAGCTTGCGAAGCGCCTGACTCATGAGGCGCGCCTGGAGACCCATGTGCGACTCACCCATGTCGCCCTCGATCTCCGCCTTGGGCACCAGCGCCGCCACCGAATCGATCACGACGATGTCCACCGCGCCGGAGCGCACGAGGATCTCGCAGATCTCCAGAGCCTGCTCACCAGTGTCGGGCTGCGAAATCAACAGCGCCTCGACGTCCACCCCCAGCTTCCGCGCGTACTCCGTATCCAGCGCGTGCTCCGCGTCGATGAACGCGGCCACGCCGCCCATCCGCTGAGCGTTCGCCACGACGTGCAGGCACAGCGTGGTCTTGCCACTCGACTCCGGGCCGTAGATCTCCGTGACGCGACCGCGCGGAATTCCGCCGACGCCGATGGCCGCGTCGAGGTTGATCGCACCCGTTGGCACCGCTTCCACTCGAACCTTTTCCCTCGCATCCATGCGCATGATGGAGCCCTTGCCACAGCTCTTCTCGATCTGCGCAATCGCGAGGCTCAACGCCTTCTTCTTGTCTTCCGCAATCGTGGACACAGCCATTGCTCTCACAGCCTCTCGTTTGTCGTGGATTCCTCTGGCCCACGCGGGCATAAGCGTACCGGAATCGCTCGCCTTCCGATACCCGAATAGAATACGAACATCGACACCCGAAATCAAGCCGAAAGGTGTAGGGAAAACGCGTCTTCCACATGCCGGACACGGACCCGTGTTCCGTCCACCAGCACGCCGATCACGTCGAACCGGTACGCATCCTCATGACGTCCGTGACGCGCGACCCATACGCGGGCTGACCGACCTAACTCCTTCTGCTTCCGCCAGTTGACAGCACCAACCGGGTCGCCGAATTGGTCCCCGCGACGCGCCTTCACCTCCACGAACGCCACCAGCCCCTCTCGCTCAACGACAAGATCGATGTCCCGGTGGCCGGACCGAAAGCGACGCTGCACCACGCGCCACCCCCGCCCCTTCAACCACCGCTCGGCAATTCGTTCTCCGAGCTCGCCTAGTGCCTGCCTGGCCGCGGACATGGGAGCACAATACAGCGTCCCACCAAGGCTCCATCACCGTTCTCACGCAGCCTGAAGCAATTGAGCGCACACCTAGGGAAGCAGCGCTGACGTGAGCGTCCCTCCCGCCACTGTCTGCTCGGTACGAACGACGCGAGCGCCATCCCTCGACACCCACAGGCGCTGCTCGCGCGCTCCCGCACGCAGGGTGACGACCCAGCAGTCGGCGGAGCGGGCACCGACCGAGACACGCTCCTCCCGGTCCACCAGGATCTCCGCCGGCGTGGCGTGCGGATACTCGCCGCCGAGCAGCAGCAGTGCCGCCCCGGCATGGTAGCCGAGTCGCAGGGGGAGCAGCTCGATGATCCGCTCGGTCATGCCGGCACTGAGCAGGGCGCCCGGCGGAAGCGACAGCGCGAACGACGACCGTCCGCGATAAGTGTCCATCACACCGAACATCGTGTCGCGCGTGAACGACGCGCCCAGCTGCGCACGACCGATGGTCGCCGTCCAGCGCTCGGGCGTGAGATCGGCCCGCACCAGATACACGGAGTCACTCGTTTCCACCGCGGTGCCACGGCGCGTGTCATCGATCAACCACCCTGCGCTGCCGCCGAGGGTCGTTTCGCTCACCGTCACGGTACGGGTGCCGAGCGGCGTGGACAGGCCATCCGGCCGAGTGAGCGTGATGGCGTACGTGAGGGTACCGGGCCGCAGCAGCGCGCCGTTGGGACGCTCGAATGCCGGCACGCTGTCCCGCGCTGGGAGTGCGGGAACCGCGACAGCTGGGATCTGTCCTCCGGCAGTCGTCGTCACGACAAACAGCCCGAGCAAGACGCGTCGAATGGTCACCTACTCCCGCACACCGCAGATGCGGTCGAGATCCTCGAGGCCCACCCGCACCTCGCGGCCCTTTGGACCGGACTTCGGGTCAAGGATTCCGGCGTCGGCCAACTGGTCGATCACGCGCGCCGCGCGCCCATACCCGATGCCGAGTCGGCGCTGGAGGAGCGACGTCGACCCGCTCTGGTTCTGGATGCACAGTTCCGCCGCCTCCCGGAACAACGGGTCGCGCGCGCCATCCGCGGGCGCTCCCTCCTCGCCTCCGCCCTCGAGCGCGGCGCGCGCCTCCGCCTCCCGCGACCGCACCGTCTCGAGAATGTCCGGCTCGTCCGGCGTCATCTCGGCCTCCATCTGCAGCCCCGCTTCCGCGAGCGCTGCGCGACGGCGGTCGCGCTGCGCCTCGTACCAGCCCATCAGGCGTTCCGTCTCCTCGCTGGAGAGATACGCGCCCTGGAGCCGGCTCGCCTCGCTCTTGCCGGGCGGAATGAACAGCATGTCGCCATTGCCAAGGAGCATCTCGGCGCCCGAGCCATCGATGATCGTGCGGCTATCCACCTGGCTGGCCACGCGAAACGCGATGCGGCTCGGGAAATTGGCCTTGATGAGGCCCGTGATGACGTTCACCGACGGACGCTGCGTCGCCAGGATGAGGTGGATGCCAATGGCGCGCGCCTTCTGCGCGAGCATGGCGATGGGCGTCTCCACCTCGCCCTGCACCGTCATCATCAGGTCCGCCATCTCATCGATCACCACTACGATGTACGGAAGCACGCTGCCGCGGTATACCGAGTCCTCGAAAGCGACGTCCTTCCGTCGGGGCGTCTTGAGCGGCGTCGCATCCTGCACGCGCCGGTTGAAGTCCTGCAGGTTCCGGCATCCGTTGGCCGCGAGCAGTTCGTAGCGCTCCTGCATTTCCATCACCGCCCACTTGAGCACCGCGGCGGCGTCGCGATTGTCGGTGATCACCTTGTGCCGCAGGTGCGGCAGCGTGTTGTAGACCGAGAGCTCCACCATCTTGGGATCGACCATCAGGAAGCGCAGCGTCCGCGGCGTGTGCCGGTACACCAGGCTGGTGATGATCGTGTTCACGCAAACGGATTTGCCCGATCCCGTGGCGCCGGCGATCAGCAGGTGTGGCATCTTCGCGAGGTCGGCGATGACGGGCTTCCCCTCGAGATCCTTGCCCAGAACGATGGGAAGCGCCGCGCGCGCGCCGCGGAAGTCGTGATGGTCGATCAGCTCGCGGAACGCGACCATCTCGGGCGTGGGATTCGGCACCTCGACGCCCACCGCCCCGCGGCCCGGAATCGGCGCCACGATGCGGATCGACGCGGCCCGCATCGCGAGCGCGAGGTCGTTGGAGAGGTTCGCGAACTGGCGCACTTTCACTCCGGGCGCTGGCTCGATCTCGAACTGCGTGACGACGGGCCCCGTCGTCCGCCCGACCAGCTCACCGTCCACCTTGAATGTGCGGAGCGCCTCCATGAGCTTCGCGCCCATCGCGTCCAGCTCGCGCCGACCGAGCTCGTGATTCCGTGGCGGCGCGGCGTTCAACAGGTCGGATGGCGGAAGCTCGTCCGCGGACGACTCCGGCAACTCCGTCGCATCGATGGCGGCTGCGATACGCGCGTCCCTGCCCGGCGGTGCCGGCGCGTCGCCAGCCTTCTGCTTCTTTCGCCGCCGCTTGGACGCCTCCTCGATCGCCGCGTCCTCCTTGGCGTCCGCATCGGCCGACGACTCTGCCTGGAGCGCCGCCAACGCGTCCACTGCCTCGAACTCTTCCGGCGGCGGCTCGAGCGACAGCGCGAGGTCATGCGGCGCGTCCTTCTTCTTCCGCCGGCTCTTCGGCGGCGTGTACGGGTCCTCACCCGGGACGTCAGCCACCTGGGCGGCCGGCGGCGCCTTGCGACCCACGAGCATCCGCACCGGATTCCACCGCAGGGTGACGGCGGTCAACACGCTTGCCGCGAGGGCGACGACGATCCACGCGCTGACGGAGCCGAACCATTCGCGCCAATACAAGGAGACGAACGTCCCCCAGAGTCCCGCCGACCGCGGCGACTCGCCAAGCGGCGCATCGAGCGCGAGTCCGATGGCAATCGGAAGCAGCGCCGCTACTCCCGCGAAGAAGATCATCCACGAGCGATCGGTCTCGGACTCGAGGCGTCCGAAGAGCCGAAGCGCGTGGACTGCAGGCACCAGCGGGGTGAGCGCCGCAGCGGGCCAGCCCATGAACGCAACCAGCGGGCGTGCGAGCCAGTAGCCAAGCCATCCGACATTGCGTTGCACACCAACGCCGGTCCCCGCCTCAGCAAGGGCGAGCGTGATGAGCGCGACCGCGAGGAAGAGCGCGAAGAGCAGGAGCGCAATACCGCCCAATTCGCGCCGGAGACCGGACGATCGCTTCGGCTGCCTGACGTCCTGACCGACTGTCATCCTCTCCCTACCGCTCGCGATCGGGCCCCAGCATGGTGATCTGGCGGTCCTGGTAGACTGGAATGATCGGGTACGTATCCACCGCGGCGCACACTGCGAGATCCTCCCCGAAACCCGCGGCGGCCAGCGCCCGTCCATGCGCCGCGGTATTGAAGAGTCGCATCAGGTTGTCGCCGTACTTCTTGTCGATGAGCGAGGCGGCGAGTGCCGCATCGTTGATGTCAATCCCTGCGAGCCGCCTGGACACCGTGAGGACGTACCGTCCTGCGCACGCCGCATCCTCCAGCGCGAACTGCCGGTCCTGCCCCGCGCAGACGATCGTGATGTCCGCGCCGCCGCGCAACCCGGTCCGCAGCATCGTGGTGACGGCCGTCAGGTTGACGTACGACGCGACCACCACGTCACGGGCGCCCTGCACGGCGAGCAGCGCCTTTGTCCCGTTCGTCGTCGAGAGCAGCACGGTCTTTCCCTCGACCATCTCGCGCGTGTGTTCCCGCGGTGAGTTCCCCAGGTCGAAGCCATCCATCTTGAGCATGCGTCGTTCGCCCGCTAACAGGAACGCGCCGCGCTCCAGTTGCTTGGAGCGCGTGACCGCCGCGTCCGGAGTCTCGGTGGGAATGATGGCACGCGCGCCGTTCGTCAGGGCGACGGCGATGGTGGTGGAGGCGCGCAGCACGTCGATGACCGCGACGATGCGGCCCTGCACGTCGGCCGGGGTCAGCTGCTGCGCTCCGTACAGCACGTCGATGCGCACGCTAACCCGGCTCCTTCAGCAGGTCGGGCTCGCGCTCGAGGAACCGCGTGTCCACGTTCCCGCTCTGGAAGCGCGCGTTCTGCATCACGCGAGCGAGAAAGGGTATCGTCGTCGTCGGCCCCTCGATGATGAACGTCTCCAGGGCGAGCTTCATCTTCTCCAGCGCCTCGGCGCGGTCGCGCCCCTGGCAGATGACCTTGGCGATCATGGAGTCATAGTAGGGCGGCACCGTATAGCCGGCGTAGACGTGCGAGTCGATGCGGACGCCGTTGCCACCCGGGGGGTGATACGTGACGATCTTCCCTGGCGACGGCTGAAAGTTCCGCGCCGGGTCTTCGGCGTTCACGCGGCATTCGATCACATGGCCGCGCAGCGGCGGCAGCTCCCGGACGCTGAGCGGCTCACCGGCGGCGACGCGAATCTGCTCCTTCACCAGGTCTACACCCGTGATCATCTCCGTGACGGGATGCTCCACCTGGATGCGGGTATTCATCTCCATGAAGTAGAACGAGCCGTCCTCGTCGAGGAGCATTTCGATGGTGCCGGCGCCCACGTAGCCGATCGCCTTGGCGCCGGCGACCGCCGCATCGCCCATGCGCGTGCGGAGGTCCGGTGTCATGGCAGGGCTCGGGCTCTCCTCGATCAACTTCTGGTGGCGGCGCTGCACGGAGCAGTCGCGCTCACCCAGGTGGATGACGTGCCCGAACTTGTCACCCATGATCTGGAACTCGATGTGCCGCGGGTGTTGGAGGTACTTCTCGACGTACACGTCTCCGTTGCCGAACGCCGAGAGCGCCTCGCTGCGCGCGAGCTGGAAGGAACGCTCGAATTCGTCGGCGTCCTTGGCGACGCGCATCCCCTTGCCGCCGCCACCCGCCGCGGCCTTGATGATGACGGGGAAGCCGACCTCCTTCGCGAACTCCAGCGCTTCGTCCACGTCTTCCACGGGACCCGGCGTCCCCGGAATGATCGGCACGCCAACGGCCGTCATCGCCTTCCGCGCCGCGGCCTTGTCGCCCATGACGCGGATCTGCTCCGCTGTCGGCCCGATGAACGCGATGTTGCTCGCCGTCACGATCTCGGCGAACTCCGCGTTCTCGGCAAGGAAGCCATAGCCCGGATGGATCGCGTCCGCCCCGGTAATCTCGGCGGCCGCGATGAGTCGGGGAATCTGGAGATACGAATCCCGCGCTGGCGCGGGCCCGATGCAGACGTCGTCGTCGGCGAAGCGCACGTGCAGCGACTCGCGGTCGGCCTCGGAATACACCGCCACCGTCTGGATGCCGAGCTCGCGACAGGCGCGAATGACACGCAGGGCGATCTCACCCCGATTCGCGATCAGGACTTTCTTGAACATGCAGTGATCATGAAGCGGGGGGAGGCGTTTCGAAGCCGGACCAGCTCGTGTCGCTGGTGCCGGCGACTCCCTGGACGCGCAGCGCGAACTCGCTGGGGCTCGTGGCGTAGAAGACGGCGCTCTCGTAGGAGATGATGCCTTGCGAGTACCACGCCATGAGCGACTGGTCGAAGCTCTGCATGCCGTACTGCACAGTGCCTTCCCGGATCAGGTCGGGGATGTTGAGCGTCTTGTCCATGTCCCGAATCTGGTCGCGCACCGTCTGTGTGTTGATCAGCACTTCGCAGGCCGGAATGCGGCCCGGCTTGTCCGCGCGTGGCACGAGGCGCATCGAGATGACGGCCTGCAGCGCACTCGCCAGTGAGAACCGCACTTCCGCTTGCTGGTGCGGCGGATAGAAGGACAGGACGCGGTTGATCGTCTGCGTCGCATCCGTCGTGTGCAACGTGCTGAACACGAGATGCCCGGTATCCGCCGCCTTGAGTGCGGTGTCGAGCGTCTCCAGGTCGCGGATCTCGCCGATGAGGATCACGTCCGGGTCCTGCCGCAACACGCGCCGCAATGCCTGCGCGAAGGTGGCCGTGTCCGTGCCGACCTCGCGCTGGTTGATGTGGCAATTGATGTCACGGTGGAGGAACTCGATTGGGTCTTCGATGGTGATGACGTTCGCGTGCCGGTGCTCGTTGAGGTGTTGGATCATCGCCGCGAGGGCCGTGCTCTTGCCCGAGCCGGTGATGCCGGTGACGAGCACGAGCCCGCGCGGCTTGAGGGCGATGTCCTCGAGCACCGTGGGCAGGTTCAGCTCCGCCAGCGTTCGCGCCTGATACGGAATGGCGCGCATGGCGTAGCAGAGCGACCCTCGCTGCTGGTACACATTGCATCGGAATCGGCCGATGCCCGGCACGCCGATGGCGAAGTCGCACTCCTTGTTGTCGGTGAACTCCTTCACCTGGCGGGGCGTCATCAGCGTTTCCGCCAGCCCCTTGAGGTCCTCGGGGCGGAGCGGGTGCATCTCGAGCGGAACGAGCTCGCCGTGGAGCCGAAGGGTGGGCGGACGACCAACCTTGAGGTGCAGGTCGGACGCCCCGCGCTGCACGAGCTGTTGCAGCACAGCCTTGAAGTTGAACGGCGCGCCAGCGGGAGCGCCGCCAGTCGACACCTCCGAGGCGCGAGGCTCAGCCATGTGCGTCGATGCGGAACAGCGCCTGGCCGTACTCGACCGGCTGCGCATCGGCGGCGAGCACCTCGGTGACGACGCCAGAGACCTCGCTCTCGATCTCGTTCATGATCTTCATCGCCTCGATGATGCAGAGGGTCTGGCCCTTTGCGACTCGTGAGCCAACCGACACGTACGGCTTGGCACCGGGCTCCGGCGCGCCGTAATAGGTGCCCACCATCGGCGACTTGACCTCGATGCCCGCCGCGGTCTTCACGTCGACGCGGGGTTCCTCCACCAGTTGCATGCCCTCCACCGGCGTGAGGCGGCCTGGGGAGAGGGCGCCCTGCGGCGCCATCAGTTGCGCCATCATCGGCTGGGGTGCCACCTGCATCGCGCCGCGCCCCGAGGGGCTCTTCGAAATGCGGATCTTCATCCCCTTGTCGGATGAAATCTCGATGGAATCGACGGTCGATTCATCGAGGATGTCGATGAGCTTCTTGACGTAGCGTAGGTCGATCATAGGTCCATGGGAATGGCGCACCGCGGCGAGACTGCCGCGATACTCAGCCGAGCTCGATCAGCTCGCGCGGAAACTGCGTCAAAATCTGCGGGCCGTCCGCACCGAGCACGACGTCATCCTCGATGCGCACCCCGCCCCACCCCGGGCGATAGACGCCCGGTTCGATCGTTACGACCGCGCCCTCGGGGAGCGCGCCCTCCGCCGTCCGTGCCAGTCGAGGTGACTCATGCACCTCCAACCCAATTCCGTGCCCCAGGCTATGTCCGAACCCCTCGCCAAATCCGGCTCGCTCAATGTACTGTCGCGCGATGGCGTCGGCATCCCGGCCGGTCATGCCGGCCCGCACCCCACGCGCGGCGCGCTCGTTGGCCACGCGAACGACATCGTACACCGTACGCTGCTCCTCGCTGGCGGTCCCGATCACCACCGTCCGTGTGACGTCCGAGCAGTAGCCGCCGACCTCTGCCCCGAAGTCCATCAGCAGGAAATCGCCTTTCTCCAGGGCGCGCGCCGACGACCGCGCATGCGGCAACGCCGACCGTGGGCCGCTGGCCACGATGGTCGGAAACGGGAATCCCTCGCTGCCTTCGTCGCGAAGCGACTTCTCCAGCACGCCGGCCACCTGTAGCTCGGTGAGGCCCGCGCCGATGCCGTCGAGTGTGCGCGCGAGGGCTCGCGTCGCCACCCCCGCCGCCGAACGGATGCGTTCGACCTCGCTGGCGTCCTTGCGTTCGCGGAGCGTCTCGACAAGGTCCACGGTCGGACGCCACTGCCAGCGCGACCCTGCTTCGACGAGCCGTTGAAAATCGCGATGCTGGATGTGCGCGGTTTCGAAGCCCAGCAACTGCACGGACGGCAGCAAGGCGAGCTGTTGCCAGAGACCCGTCCAGAGACTCGACGCTTCGATGGAGATGCGTGCGACCCCCCCCACCTCCTCTTCCACTTGCGTCTGGTAGCGGAAGTCGGTGATGAAGACGACGTCGCGCGGTGTGACGACGAGCAGCGCACTCGTGCCAGAGAAGCCCGTGAGGTACCGGATGTTCGACAGGCCCGTGAGCAGCAAGCCGTCGAGATGCGCCGCGGACAGACCATCCACCAGCGCCGCAATGCGGCGCGGACGTGGATCGGTCACGCCGCCGAGTCCCGCGCCCGTAGCGTGGCCACGAGACCGCGAAGCGCGACTTCGTAGCCGTACGTGCCGAGTCCCGCGATCACGCCGACGGCGGCGGAGGCAAGCATGGAGTGCCGGCGTTCGGGTTCCCGCGCGTAGACGTTCGTCACGTGGATCTCGACGAAGGGCACGCCGACGCCCACCAGCGCGTCGCGAAGGGCGAGGCTCGAATGGGAATACGCACCGGCGTTCACTACGACGCCGGCCACCCGTCCGCGCATGCCGTGCACGAGGTCCACCAGCTCGCCCTCACCATTCCGCTGTGCGGCCTCGAGCTCGACGCCGATTTCCGTCGCAATTGCCGCGAGCCGCTGCTCCACGTCGCCCAGCGTAGTCCGGCCGTAGACCTCGGGCTCCCTGATGCCCAGCAAGTTGAGGTTCGGACCGTTGAGGACGGCGATCCTCACCGCGGCTTCAATCCCTGAAGCCAGGAGTTGAACTGCTCGATGTCATCGGCGGTCTTTTCCGCCGGCGGCTCACCGGGGGTGGCCAGCTCCTCCGACGGCCGGCTCGGCACACCACTCGAGGTGCGGCTGCTGGCGCGCGACGCCGAACCGGTGAAGAACTGGTCGAAGGAGAAGCTCTGCGACGAGCGCTGGGGCCGCGCGGGACCGTCGCGGAAGACGCTGTCCAGTGACAGCTCGCCGGCGGCGGCATGCGCTGGCCGCCCGAGCGACGGCAACGGCCCCTCGGTCACGCCGCCGAATGCCTGTGCGAGCGCCGACGCCGCAGAATCCTCCGACTTGCCAGGCACGCGATTGCCGAACAACGCGTCGATGGAGCCGTTGGGCGTCCGCATCTTGGCGGCGCGCTCCAGCGCGGTTGCGACGACCTCTGGCGAGTGCTCCGGCTCCTCAGCGAGCTCGAACTCGTCAGCGGAGGCTGGCGCGTCAGCCACCTGGGCATCCGTCGACAGGTCTTCCGCCTCTGCTACACTGTATGGCATCTCGTCCGGCGGTACGATACCCTCGGATGCGTAGGCGAGCGGTGCGAAATCGTCCGCGGCCGGTGGCACGATGGCGGCGGCACGATTCGCCGGCCGACGCGCGGCGAGTCGCGCGAAGAAATCGCGAACAGTTGGCCCGGAACTCTCCGCCGCCTCGTCTGGTGCCAGGGAATCCACGAGCCCACGCAGCCGCTCGTCCGACGGATTCGCCGCGGAGAGTTGCGCATACACGTCTCGAGCGCGATCGCGATACCCCTGCGCGAGATACAGCTCGGCCATCGTTTCGGTAACGAAGGGCGGATGCGCCACCGGCGCCTCATCGGCATCCATTTCCATCTCGGCCGCGGGCGCCGGCGACTCGCCCGCTTCGATCAGTTCGGCCTCTGCCGCGATGACGGCGGGCGGCAGCTCGACGGGAATGGCGTCGAATAGCGCCACCGCTGGTTCATGTGCCTCCGGCGCAACTTCAGTCGCGGCCACGAACTGCGCTGCCGGTTCGCCCGGCATCTCGAACTCCAGCAGGTCGTCGCCATCGTGCGCGTGGCGGAGCGCGTCTTCCTCGTCGTCGTCCGCACGCGCAGCGGCAGCAACCGGATCGCCTTGCGGGGGCAGCACGAGGCCGTCGTCGAGGTCGAGTGGCGGGAGGGATTCGTCGGCGGCCGGCTCCTGGTATGCGTCGCCGTCGCTGCCCTGAAGCCCCGCGAGCGTTTCGACCGGCACCTCCGGTGCGGAGAACGAGGGAACGCCAGATTCGAGCGAGGAATCCAGGTCGTTGGCGGTGGCCACTGGCTCGTCCGGCGCCATGAAGGCCGTGGATTCCAGGCCATCGGCCCGCGGGGCTGCGCCCGAGATCAGCGACGCGGTCTCCGGCTCCTGCTCGAACGAGTGCGCGGAAAACCCCTCGACGATGGTGGTGGCAGGCGATTCCGGCGTGTAGTGCGATCCGGTGGGAATGACAGGAACGCCAGCTGGCTGCGTGTCGCCAAGCGACAGGTCGGCCGGAATGGGTGGCGGTGCGCCGAAGCTCTCGAGGTCGAGCCGTTCCGGCTCGGCGCGCGGCATCTCGACTGGCGGCAGCGGCAGCGGCGGCGGCTCGAACCGCGACGTTTGCACTGAAGCCGCAGTGTCGTCGGGCACCATGGTGAACGTGCTGTCCAAACCGGCAATCACGGCTTGGATTTCGTCGTTCCGGGGGTCCGCGTCGAGCACACGGGCGTACCATCCGCGCGCCGAGCCGTGGTCGCCCTGGTCGCGGGCGATGTCGCCGAGGTGCCGGAGCGCGATGAGGTTTTCCGGGTCCAGCCCGAGTGCCGTTTCGAACACGCCGCGAGACTCGGGGAGCTTTCCCGCCTCATACAGCGCCTGACCGTAGACGATGTGGCCACTCATGTGGCCGGGCTGCTGTGGAAGGAACTCCTCGCAGATGACGATCGCCTGCTCGATGTCACCCGCCTTGCGAAATTCATTGGCCAGCGGCGCGAAATAGCGACGCGGATTCTCATCGAACTTCTTCTTCAACTCGTCGATCCGAGCAGTACTGGCCATCAATGCCTCGGTGGCGGCACACAGGGGGGTGAGAGCAAGCGGATCAAGATATCCTACACGGAGTACAAGTCAATCAGAAGTGCGTCCCTCACTTGATTTTAGCCCTTGTACCCGGATAACTTTTCCAGCTTCCCCCTTTCACGTTTTCCAGTAGCTCGAAGGAGTTCTACCTCGTGCTCCAAACAATGCGGAGCTCCGCCAAATTCGTCTTTTGGATTTTGGCGGTCGCGTTCATTGGCGGGTTTCTACTCGTCGAAACTTCCGGTCTCCTTGGCAGCAGCCCGGTCACGCCCACGACGTCGGTTGCAACGGTCAACGGTACGGACATCCTGTACACGGACTGGCAACGGCGCACGCAACAGCAGGTGCAGCAGGCGCAGCAGCAGTCAGGCCGCACGCTGACGCAGGACGAGACACGGCGGATCGAGAACCAGGCGTTCGACGAGATGGTCGCTGAGATCCTGCTCAGTCAGGAGTACAAGAAGCGCGGCATCATCGTGTCGGATGCGGAGATCGTCGATTACGCGCGCTACGCACCGCCACAGTGGGTCCGCAATGCCCCGGATCTCCAGACGGACGGCAGCTTCGATCCGGCCAAATACCAGCGCCTGCTCACGAGCGCGCAGGCGCGCCAGTCGGGCCTGCTCGCGGCGCTCGATCAGTACTTCCGCAGTGAAGTGCCCAAGGAGAAGCTGTTCGAGCAGGTCACGAGCGGACTCTACGTCACCGACGCCGAGCTGTGGCGCGCCTGGCAGGACGCCAACGACAGTGCGTCCATCAGCTTCGTCGCGTTCCGGCCGACGGCCACTGGCGCCGACACCACGATTGCGGACAGCGACCTGAGAAAGTTCTACGACGCGCACACGGCGGAATTCGATCGTCCGGGCCGTTCGGTGGTCAGCGTGCTGTACATCCCGCGCGTGGTTACGGCGGCGGACAGTGCCGCGGTACGGGCCAAGATCAGCGCATTGCGCGATGAGATCCTCAAAGGCGCCAAGTTCGAGGATGTCGCCAAGCGCGAGTCCACGGACAGCATCTCCGCCGCACAGGGCGGCGACCTTGGCAAGGGCGTGAAGGGGAGATTCGTCGCCGAGTTCGAGAACGTCGCCTGGGCGCTGGCGCCCGGCGCCGTCTCGGAGCCGGTTCAGACGCAGTTCGGGTATCACATCATCAAGGTGGATTCTCGCAAAGGCGACACGCTGTCCGTCCGTCACATCCTGCTCCCTGTTTCGCCGAGCGACTCGTCCACCGCCAAGGTGGACCGTGAGGCAGATCAACTGGCCAAGCTCGTCGCAGGCACCACGGACCAGCCGCAGAAGTTCGACGAAGCGGCCAAGTCGCTCGGCCTCACGCCGTTCAAGATCGACGTCAATGAGGACCAGCCGGCCGTGTACGACGGCAGGCAGGTGCCGAGCGTGAGCGCGTGGTCGTTCAGCGGAGCCCAGGTCGGCGAAGTGAGCGACCTGTTCGACGCCGAGGATGGCTACTACGTCGCGCGCCTTGATTCGCTGTTCGAGGGTGGCAAGAGCTTCGACGCCGTGAAGTCTGCGGTCCGCGTGCGGGTGGCACAGGACCGTGCCGTGGAGCGCTCGATTCCTGCGGCGCAGGGGCTGGCTACGGCCGCACGGAGTTCGTCGCTCGAAGCCGCGGCCGCAGCGGCGAAGCTCGAGGTACGGAAGACCGGCATGACGAATCGCGCCGGCGCGTCAGGTGAGTTCGGGAGTCTCGGCGAGGCGGTCGGTGCCGCATTCGTTCAGCCGCTCAACGTTGTCGGCGACCCCATTCGCGAGACGGCAGCGGTGTTTGTCATCCGCACGGATGCGCGCAAGCCGAGCGACAAGGCAACGTTCGATGCGCAGAAGAAGGACCTTCGCGCGCGACGTCTGCAGCAGCTCAAACAGCAGCGTCTTCAGATGTACCTGGACGACCTGCGGAAGAGCGCGAAGCTCACCGACAATCGCAAGGAGCTGAACGCGCAGTTGCGGAGACAGTCGGCGCCGTAGTCGGTCGGCAGCGCGATCTGGTGCTGGAGAACGGGGGTAGCCGGCGATGCCGGCTACCCCCGTTTGCGTGGTGCGATTGTCGGACTGCGGCAGATCCTAAATCAGCCGCTTGGGCTCGGGACGGATCTCCTCGGACTCCACGTCGCGGCGCACCGCGAGCGGATCGCCCGCCGGCAGGCGCGATTCTGTGCGCGGTTCCGGCTCCGTGATGGAACGCTCCACGTCATTGATGTTCTTCTTGAATTCGCGAATGCCTTTACCGAACGACGCGCTGATCTCCGGGATGCGCTTGGCGCCGAAGAGCACGAGCACGATGACCAGGATGATCATCAACTCCGTGAAACCGAGGTTGCCGAACATGGGTGCTCTCCTTAGAAAAGCGACTTGGCTATGAGGTATGCAATGAGCACGCCGAGTAGGCTCAGCAGGCTGACGTCGAGCGCGATACCCAGCGACACCTTGAGGATGACGAGATCAACGGGAACCGGTCCGAAGGAGGGCTGAACGCCCGTCGTGAATACTTCCTTGACCGCACCGGCCGGCAGGAACTTGCGCGCCACCTGCGTCAGTGCGCCGCCGACGATGAAGCCGATGGCCAGCGTTACTGCGTGGAACACTGGTCGATGCTTGGAAGATCCGCGAGGAGCCATCAGGAGCGCCTGTCCATGACATACAGAATAGCGTCCGCGAGCGCCGCGCGCGCCGGCGTATCGGGAAGATTGTCGAGCGCGCCCTCGGCTTCGCGGCCAAACGCCTCCCCCCGACGACGCGCCGTCTCGATGCCGCCGCATTCCGCCACGAGACCGACGACCTCGCCAACCTGGTCATCCGACGGCGTTTCCGTGGCGAACAGGACGTCCACTGCGGCGCGTCCACTCCGAGACAGCCTCGGCAGCGCGGCGATGAGCGGCAGCGTGACCTTGTGTTCCTTGAGGTCGAGTCCGGATGGCTTTCCAGTCACGGACGCACTCTCGGTATAGTCGAGGATGTCGTCGGCGACCTGGAATGCCATGCCCAACCGCTCGCCATAGGTGCGCAGCGCGGCACGATGCGCCGCGGCGCCGCACATCGCGCCGGTCTCGCACGCGGCGCTCAGCAGCGAAGCGGTCTTGGCCTGGATGAGCAGCTCGTAGTCCTGCTCGGTGAACGACAACGCATCCACGGCGGCGAGCTGGCGCATCTCGCCGATGGTGAGCTGCGTGGACACTCGCGTGAGGACGCGCATGAGGTCGAGGTCACCCAGCGCGACGAGCGCCTCCAGCGCGCGCGAATAGAGGAAGTCACCCATGATCACACTCACCTGGTGACTGAAGAGCGAATTGACCGTGGGCAGACCGCGGCGCATCGCCGAGTGGTCGACCGAATCGTCGTGCACGAGCGACGCGAGGTGCATGAGCTCCAGCACGGCGGCGAGCGTGATGACGCGCGGCTCCGGCGCTTCGGCCGTGGCGCTGGCGAGCAGGGCGAGCGTGGGGCGGAACATCTTGCCGCGAATCTGGAGCAGGTGCCCGCTGACTTGCTCGATGAGCGGAATATCTGCGGTGACGATGCGCTTCATTTCCACCGCGACATCGTCCAGCCGTTCGCGCACCGGCGCCTGGATTTCGCGGAGCGCCTCCGTCGCGGGCGTGGGGGGGCGCGCCCCCCCCCCCCGGCCCGCGGCCGGCCCGGGGCGCCCCCCCCGCGCGGGGCCCCCCCCCCCCGCCGGGGGGGGACCCCCCACACCC
>JANOIJ010000366.1:0-47906 GCA_031407575.1 Gemmatimonadaceae bacterium
TCTGGTTTTCAGCGGCGCTTCACCACGGACTCCGTCTCTGATTCATCACTTTCTTCTGCAGTTCCTCTGCGTTCCTCTGCTCCTCTGCGTTCCTCTGCTCCTCTGCGTTCCTCTGCGTTCCTCTGCGGTGAACGAGTTCACTCCGTTGCCGACTAGCCGAGATAGACATGACCTATTCTCCCACTCGGCACAGTCGGTTCCAGGAGTAGTAGGACGGCATCCGCAGAGGGCAGAGCTTCGCAGCGACGCGCGCCACGAAGGAATCTTTTCACCGAGGTGAGTCCATGACCACACGCCGCGATTTTCTCCGCTCTGCCGCCGCGGTCGTCGCCGGCGCGCCGCTGCTCGACTCCCCATTCGGCCCGCCGCGCAACAAGCCGCTCGGATGGGCACTCGTGGGACTCGGCAGCCTCAGCACGAATCAGCTCGCGCCCGCACTCCAGAAGACGACCAACTGCCGCCTGGCTGGCATCGTCACCGGCACGCCGGCCAAGGCCGAGCGCTGGAAGACCCGCTACGGAATTCCCGATCGCAGCATCTACAATTACGAGAACATGGAATCGATGGCCGACAACCCGGACATCGATGTCGTGTATGTCGTCACGCCGAACGCGCTCCACGCCGAGCACACCATCAAGGCGGCGCGCGCCGGCAAGCATGTGTTCTGCGAGAAGCCGATGGAGATCTCCGTCGAGCGGTGCGAAGCGATGATCGCGGCGTGCAAGAAGGCGGGACGCCGGTTGGCCATTGGCTACCGGTGCCAGTACGAGCCACTCCATCTCGAGTGCGTCCGCCTCGCGAAGGAGAAGGAGTTCGGCGCACTCACCCGAATTGAAGCTTCCTTTGGCTTCACCATCGGGAACCCGACGCAGTGGCGGCTGAACCGGGCACTCGCGGGCGGCGGTCCGCTCATGGACGTCGGTGTCTACACGGTGCAGACGGCGCGGATGCTCACGGGGCAGGAGCCGCTCCGCGCGACCGCGCGCACCTCGCTCACCAATCCCACGAAGTTCAAGGAGGTGGAGGAAACGATGGAGTTCGAGCTCCATTTCCCAGGCGACGTCGTGATGCGCAGCACCACGTCGTACAACGCCAACTCGAATCGCTTCACGGCATTCGCCCAACGCGGCTCATTCGGAATGGAGCCCGCGTACAACTATGCTGGCCATCGCGGCTCGAGGAGCGACGGCAAGGACATGCGCTTCGAGCCGGTGGACGCATTCGCCCTCGAGATGGACGACTTTGCGCAGTGCATCACGACCGGTGCGCGATCACGAGTGTCCGGTGAAGAAGGCCTGAAGGACATGAAGATCCTCTCGGCGCTCTACGAGTCGGCGCGCACATCGGGAGCCGCGGTCCGGATCTCGTAGTTGCACGCGGCGCGCCCGCCGGTCAGCGAGGGCGCGCCAACTCCGCCTCCGCCGCGATGTAGCCGAACGCGCCCCACTGCCCACCCGCGAGAATGCGCCGAAAGACCGGCTCGGCGTCGGCGCGTCGTCCGTTGTAGAGGTGCCAGTTGCCGATGCCGTACGCGGCCGTCGCGTCGGTCACCGACATCTCGCCAGCCGCGTTGACAGGGAGCACGGCGTCGGCCGCGAGTTCGCCTTTGTACATGCGCAGGAGACGGTGGTACGTGTCGTTCTCGATGACGTTCATCTGCGGGCGGATTGGTGCCAGCGCTGCCACCGCCTCGGCATCGCGTCCCAGTCGGCGCAGGCTCATGTACAGCCAGTGCATCGTGGACACGAGGCGGTCGTCATTGCGCGCGTCGGCGATCTCGCGCCGATACACCGGCACGGCGCGCGCAAAGTCGCCCTTGAGGTAGTACGCCAGGCCGAGATGGTAGGCGATGTTCGACTGCAGCGTGCCGATCGGTGTGTTTGCCGCGTTGGGCTGCCCGTCGGGCTCCACTTCATCGGCCTTGCCCGCGACCAGCTGGGTCGCACGCTCGAGATCTCCAATCGCGCGATCCGCCTCGCGCACCGTGATGTACCGGTGCCCGCGGTGGCGGTAGAGCCATGGATTGTCCGGATGGAGCGCGATGCCTCGAGTGTAGACGTCGATCGCCTCGCGAATGCGCCCGAGATACGCGAGACGTCGCGCGAACCAGATGATCGAGTCGGCGTTGGTCGGCGCGCGCTGGTACGCGGCGCGTGCCTGCGCAAGCTGCGTCTCGTACCGCTCGCGCGTCGCGGTCACGAGTGGAAACGTGCGCAACGTGTCGCCGAGGTACGAGATGGCTTGCACGCCACTTGGCAGCAGCGCGAGCGGCGCCAGCGATGCTGGATCAACGCGGGTCGATCGTGCACAACCGGCGGCTGCCGCGAACAGGATCGCGACCGCGAACTGCCGAACGCATGACGTAAGAGTTTGCATGTCATCCATGGGGGGCGAGCGACCAAGCTATCGCGTCGGCCGCCGACCGGCGAGCGCGCTGCTCGCCCGTCCGGTGACTGTTCGTCCCATAGATTGCAAGCGACCGGTACTCGTCGCCTCCGTACTGACGCATACCGTTCGCCCTCGGCGTTCGCCACCCATGTATTCGACCTGCCTTTTCTGCAACACGGACCTCGGCAAGAACCAGGCGATCGAGCATTTCCCGATCGGCCGCCGGCTCGCGTTCGACGAGGCGAAGGGCAGGCTGTGGGTCGTGTGCCGCCGCTGCGAGCGCTGGAACCTCACGCCGCTCGAGGAGCGGTGGGAGGCCATCGAGGAATGCGAGAAGGCCTTCTGCGCGACGAAGCTGCGGGTTTCCACCGATCAGATCGGCCTTGCGCGGCTCACCGAGGGACTCGAGTTGGTGCGCATCGGCGAGCCGCAGCGCCCCGAAATGGCGGCTTGGCGCTATGGTGACCAGTTCGGCCGCCGCCGTCGGCGGCAGTTCGCCACGGTGGGAGGCATTGCGGTGGCGGCAGTTGGCGCGGTCGCGTTCGGTCCGCTCGTCGGCCTGGCGGGCGCTGCGGGCGCCGCCATCCCTATGCTTCAGGTGCTCGGCGCCGGTCAGGCCATCAGGAATGCGCGCCGTGTGGTCACGCTGGACCTGACGAACGGCGAATCACTTCGCATGCGCTTCATGGAAGTCGCGAAAGTCCAGCTCCACACGGTCGACGACGGGATCCTGCTCCGCGTGCCCGCGATGGGTCCGCCGACGCCATGGTGGCGCCACGACCGCATGGAGCCACACGAAACTGAACTGAGAGGCGAAGCAGCCGTGCGCGCGGCGGCGGGCCTATTGCCTAGCCTGAACGCCGCGGGCGGTTCGAAGGACGAAGTCTCGCGCGCCGTGGGATACCTGGAAACAGCGGGCGACGCCCAGCGCCTCTTTCGGCAAGCCGCCGAGTCGATCGCGAAACGAGACGCCAGCCACACCTTCTTGTATAAAGGCACGGCGAATCTCCTCAAGAACCTGCCGACCGCTGGCCGCCTCGCGCTCGAGATGGCGTCGCACGAAGAATCAGAACGCCGCGCGCTCGAAGGCGAGCTCTCGGTTCTCGAAGAATCGTGGCGTCAGGCCGAGGAGATCGCGGCGATTGCCGACGACATGTTTCTTCCCGCGTCGGTCGATGCAGATCTCGCTCGGTTGAAGGGAAAGCGCGACGCGGAGTCGTAGACCGAAGATTCCGCGACGTCACCCGAAGCGCCCCCGCGCGATGCCGTGTGCCAGCCACGCTGGCTCCACGCCCGTTGATCGTGCGCAGTCGCCAACAGCTGCGAGCGCAAGCACCACTGCGGCCTGCCGGACACGTGACGGACGAGTCTGCACGTCATCACTGGAGGGAGCGATCGAGCTACCTCCGTCACCGACCGTCGAGCGCACTCGTCGACCGTCAGCACGCGCTCGTCCCGTAGATTCCAAGTGGTCGGCATTCGCGACCTCCACTATCACGCACGCGTGCAATTGCGGCAACCTCGCCGCTCGTCGCTGGCCACCCATGTATTCAACCTGCCTTTTCTGCAACACCGACCTCGGCAAGAATGAGGAGATCGAGCAGTTCCCCATCGGTCGTCGGCTCGCGTTCGACGAGGCGAAGGGCAGGCTGTGGGTCGTGTGCCGCCGCTGTGAGCGCTGGAACCTCACGCCGCTCGAAGAACGCTGGGAGGCGATCGAGCAGTGCGAAAAGGCGTTCCGCGGTACGAAGTTGCGTGTCTCCACGGATCACATCGGCCTCGCGCGGCTCAAGGAAGGCCTCGAGCTCGTGCGCATCGGCGAGCCGCAGCGCCCTGAGATGGCCGCGTGGCGCTACGGCGACCAGTTCGGGCGGCGGCGCCGGCTGCAGTCCCTCACGTGGGGAGGCATCGCGGTGGCGGCAGTTGGCGTCGTCGTTGTCGGGCCGCTCGTCGGCCTTGCGGGCGCCGGTCTCTTTCCTGCGCTTCAGGTGCTCGGCGCCGGTTTTGACGTCATGAATGCGCGCCGCGTCATCACGCTCGACCCGACGAACGCCGAATCGCTTCGCATGCGCTTCGGGGACGTGGCGAAAGTCCAGCTCCAGATGCTCGACGACGGGATCCTGCTCCGCGTGCCCGTGTTGGGTTCGCCCACGCCGTGGTGGAAGCGTCCTGTCGGGGCGCGGGAAGAGCGCGAGCTGAGGGGTGAAGCAGCGACGCCATGGTGGAACCGTCCTGTCGGGGCGCGGGAAGAGCGCGAGCTGACGGGTGAAGCAGCGATGCGCGCGGCGGCGGCGCTGTTGCCGAGCCTGAACACCGCGGGCGGTTCGAAGGACGAGGTCTCGCGCGCCGTTGGATACCTCGAAGAAGCTGGCGACGCCCAGCGCCTCTTCCGGCGAGCCGCGGAGTCGATCGCGAAGCGCGACGCCAACCGCCTCTTCTCGATAGGCTCGGCGAACCTGCTCAAGAACCTGCCGACCGCTGGCCGGCTCGCGCTGGAGATGGCGTCGCATGAAGAATCCGAGCGGCGCGCGTTGGAAGGCGAACTCTCCGTCCTCGAGGAATCGTGGCGTCAGGCCGAGGAGATCGCGGCGATTGCGGACGACATGTTTCTTCCCGCGTCGGTCGATGAGGATCTCGCCCGCTTGAAGGGAAAGCGCGACGCGGACTCATAGCACGCACGACTCGGCGTCATCACCCGAAGCGCGCCCTCGCGATACCGGTCACGAGCGCTGCTGCACCATCGATCCCGAGCCACGCGGTGTTCACACACAGGTGATAGTTCGCCAGGTCGCGCCACTCGCGCTTCCAGTGACGCTTCACGTACTCCTCGCGCCGCGCGTTCGTCTCCTGCACCAGCTTGCGCGCCTCGTCCGGCCGCAGTCCCTGATGCTCCACCACGTAGTTCGTGAGCGCCTCGATCGACGCATAACAGAAGACGTGAATCGCATCACTGCGGGTCGCGAGCATGCACTGCGCGCCTCGGCCCACGATCACCGCTGGCCCGGCCTGCACGGCCTCTTCCATCACGCGCTGCGTCACGTCGACAATGCGCTCTTCACTCGGTGGCACCGCGGCGTCCACGACCGTCGGCATCATCTCCGGCGCCGAGAGCGAGATGGCAGACGCCAACCGCTCGCTCAACGTGGGCAACCGTTCCTCGCGCGCCGAGACTTCCGCGGCGGTGATGCCAAGACGACTGGCCACCTCGTCGACGACCGCGTTGTCGTAGAGCTGCCACCCGAGCGCACTCGCCACGCGCTCCGCGACCTCCGAGCCGCCCGAGCCGTACTGCCGCGACACCGTGACGATCGGCATCAGCCGGGCTTCGTCGCAATGTCGCGCACGCGAACCTGCTCCACGACCTCGAAGCCGAGCGCGCACCACGCACCCTCGGCGGCTGCGCTGCCGGCGACATTGTGCAGCCGCATCTGGTCGATGCCGCGAGCAACCGACCAGCGCTCGGCGGCCGCGAGCAGGCTGCGCAGTACCCCATGCCGGCGATGCTCCGGGCGCACATACACCGATGAGACGTAGGTGTATCGCGCTGGCTCTAGCAGCGGTGAGCCGATCGACTCCACGCAGCGCAGGATGCCGGCCACTTCGCCGACGCGCTCGGCGAGAAAGATCGATTCGTTGGGCGAGTGCAGTTGCGCGCGATAGAGCTCGCGTGCACGAGCGCCCACGTCGGCCTTGAGTCGCCCGTATATCGGATGCTCGGGATGCTCACGCAGCAGCGCCAACCGCAGGAGCACCACGGCATCGAGATCGTGGGTCGTCGCCTCGCGCACGCGCGTACCCGAGGTGCTCTCGGTCGCGGCGACTGCTGCCGGCGTCTCGGTTTCCACGCTGTGCGACATGCGCGTTCAGGCCGACATGCCGCCGCCGAAGAAGTCCTCGTTGTTCCTGCGCCGGCGACGCTCGGGCTCCGCGCGTCCGTACAGGCCACCATCGCTGCGCGAGATCTTCTTGCGTGCCACGAGGGCCTCGAGGACGAGCTCGCAGGCCGCAACGGTCTGTGGCGCGTCGCCGCTCTCTGCCAATCCGACGTGCCACACGAGCTCGATCAGGCCTGGCACAATGCCGAACGCCGACTCCATCGCCTCGGACCGCTCGTCCTCCGACAGCTGCAAGGCACCGCCCTCGTCGAACCAGATCACGACGTCATCGGTGTTCACGCCGCCCGCGCGCTCGCTGAACGTCACGTCGGAGGCACGGCGGATCAGCTCGCGCGCAATCGCGTGGCCGCCGACGAGCTCTCCCTCGTACTCGAGCTCGATCTTGCCGGTGATCGCCGGCTGCGCAGCGTAGACGTCGGAGATGCGCGGAACGATCTCCGCCTCGCCGGTCACGATGGCACGGCGCTCGGAATTGGAGACAACGTTCTCCATCACGCTGATCGGCATGCGCTGCGACACGCCGGACCGGCGGTCGATGCGCTTGTCGGTGCGCGCCTCGAACGCGATGCGCTCCACCACCTCGGCGATGAAATCGGGAACGCGCACGGGCTTGGCGTCACGCGATGTCCACGACTCCTGTTTGGTGATCGCCATCCCCAGCTCGACCGTCTCGGGATAGTGCGTGATGATCTCGCTGCCGATCCGGTCCTTGAGCGGCGTGATGATCTTGCCGCGCGCCGTGTAGTCCTCGGGGTTCGCGGTGAAGCAGAGCTGCACGTCGAGCGGCAGGCGCACGGGATAGCCCTTGATCTGCACGTCGCCTTCCTGCATCACGTTGAACAAGCCCACCTGCACCTTGCCCGCGAGATCCGGAAGCTCGTTCAGCGCGAAGATGCCGCGATTCGCGCGCGGCAACATCCCGTAGTGAATCGTCAGCTCGTCTGACAACACGTGACCGCCGCGCGCCGCGCGGATCGGATCGAGGTCGCCGATCATGTCGGCGATCGTGACGTCCGGCGTCGCGAGCTTCTCCACGAAGCGGCTGTCGCGGCCGACCCAGGCGATGGGCGTGTCGTCGCCGTGCGTCGCGATGAGGTTCTTGGCATATCGTGAAATGGGCGCAAACGCGTTGTCGTTCACTTCGCTGCCCGCGACGATCGGCATCGCGTCGTCCAGCAGGCCAACGAGCGCGCGGAGGATGCGCGACTTCGCCTGCCCGCGCAGGCCGAGCAGGATGAAGTTGTGGCGCGAGAGCAGCGCGTTGACGATCTGCGGCATCACCGTCTCCTCGTAGCCGAGCACGCCCTCGAACAACGGGCCGCCGCGCTCGAGGCGCGCGAGGAGGTTCTGCCGCATTTCGTCCTTGACCGACCGCAGCCTGCGGCCGGCAGCACCGTAAGGGGAGCGCGCCAGGGCGCCGAGCGTATCGGGGAACGACGACAACACTGCCTCCAGGCAAACCGGGTCTATCGTGAATCAGTGTGCGTGCGGGACGGCACGCAAGGGCGTGCGGCCGTGAGGTGAAGGCGGCGAAAACAGGGTCCCTCGCTGCGCTCGGGACGACAGTTACGCCAACTCCACCTCGACCTGGTTGTCGTAGAACACCGGCCCATTTCCCAGATCGGTCACCCGTTGCGAGGTCGTCTGGTTCGCGTTTGCGCCGTCGCTGGCCAGCTTGCCCCACCAGATGGACGGTGCCCACGCCACGCCTTCGCGAATGGACGGCTCGACACGCGCCATCGCCAGGAACGCGCCACGATCGTTGCGAACCGTTACCATCGCCCCAGCGGAAATCGCGCGACGCTCGGCGTCCGCTGGGTGCAGCAGGACCTCGGGTTCCTTCGTCTGCCGCCGAAGCGACGTCACGTTGACGAAGGTCGTGTTGAGGAACGTGTGCGCTGGTGACGAGATGAGCGTGAGCGGATATCGCGCGACGAGCTCCGGCTCGCGCTCGACGGATTCGTAGGGCGGGATGTACGTCGGCAGCGGATCGAAGCCGAGCGCCGCGATGCGTTCCGAGTGGAATTCGCACTTGCCGCTCGGCGTTGGAAACTCGCCGTGGGCGTATGGAAGGAACGGCGTCGGCACGTTGAGCCGCATCCATCCATGCTCGATCAGGCCGTCGAGCGTGACACCTTGGAGCTTGGGCGAGTTTGTCGCGAGCGCCTGCCCGATCAGCGCGAGGTCGTCGTCGAGCAGCAGGGGATCCGTCATGCCCATGCGCGCGGCGATGAGACGGAAAATCTCACTATTTGGTTTCGCCTCGCCGATGGGCTCGATGGCTGGCTGGTTCAGGCTGACGTAGTGATGCCCGTACGCGAGATGGATGTCCCAGTGCTCCAGCTGTGTCGTCGCGGGAAGCACGATGTCTGCCCAATCGGCGGTGTCCGTCTGGAAATGCTCGAGGACGACGGTGAAGAGGTCTTCGCGCGCCAGCCCGCGCAGCACCGCGTTGCGATCCGGCGCAACCGCAGCGGGGTTGCTGTTGTACACGACCAACGCTTTCACTGGAGGCCCGCCCACGCCTGCATTGTCCTGCGTGAGTGCGTCGCCGAGCCGGATCATGTTGATCGTGCGAGCTGGGGAACCGAGGTCGGGCCGCTCGAGGGCGGCCTTGTTGAACGCGAAGTTGGCAGATGTGGAGAGCTGGACGCCGCCGCCCGCGCGCCGCCAGTGTCCGGCCACGGCGGGCAGGCATGCGATGGTACGCACGGCCATCCCGCCGCCGGCATGACGCTGGAGCCCGTAGTTCACACGGATGAACGCGGCGCGCGCGCGCCCGAACCGTTCCCCCAGCGATACGATCGTCTCGACCGGCAGTCCCGTCGTCTCGGCGGTGCGCGCGGGCGTCCACTCCGCCGCGCGTGCGCGCATGGCCTCGTGCCCGAGCGTGTGTCGCTCGAGATAGTCGCGGTCTTCGAGTCCCCGTGCAAAGACGATGTGCATCATCCCAAGCGCGAGCGCTGCGTCAGTGCCGGGGCGGATGGGAACCCACTCATCGCACTGCATGGCGGTGCGCGTGCGGATGGGATCGATGCAGATGATCGGCGCACCGCGCTCGCGCGCCTTGAGGATGAACGGCCAGAGATGTGGATTGGCCGTGAGCGTGTTCGTACCCCATAACAGCACGAGGTCGCTCTCGGGAATGCCCTCGCCGTCGGCACCGACGTTCGCGCCGACCGTCATGCGCATCCCGACGGTTCCCGCCATCGAGCAGATCGTGCGATCCAGCCGCGAAGCGCCGAGCAAGTGAAAGAAGCGGCGATCCATGGACGAGCCCTGCACGAGGCCCATGGTGCCCGCGTACGAGTAGGGCAGGATCGCCTGCGGTCCATCGCTCGACTTCGCGATGCCGCCCAGCCGCTCCGCGATCTCGTCGAGCGCCTCGTTCCATGAGATCGGCGCGAACTGTCCGCTTCCCTTGGCACCGGTGCGACGCAGCGGCGTGCGAAGTCGGTCGTCGTGATACGTGCGCTCGATGTACCGGTTGACCTTGGCGCAGAGAAACCCCTGCGTCACGGGATGATCCGGGTCGCCGGCGATGTGCGTGGCGCGCCCGTTTTCCACGGTGATGAGCATGGCACACGTGTCGGGACAATCGTGTGGGCACGCGCCGCGGATGGTGCCATCGCGCACAAGCGCGAGATTGCTCGAATTGGATTTCGTTGACATGGACTGGTTGGCGGGAGGGCGTCCGCAAGGTACCACTGTTGAGCGGACCGAACCACGAGCATCGCGGGCGAGCCGCATTTTTTGCATCCTAACTCGTTGACGCGAAGGATGTTACGGCGCGATGAGCCGCGCGTCAGCCACTCGGCATCAGAATCATGCGGCGTTTACTGGGCTTCAACGTTGAGGTGAATAGTCGCGTTCGCAGACGAACCCGTTGGCGCGCTTTCACTTGGCTCGCCCCATTCCGCTCTTGACAGGGCGTTCCGAGATTCTAAGTTTCACGCCGCAGGAAGCCGGGCACCGAAACGTGCGCGGACCAACGCGTCATTCACCGAACCCCATCAGGAGATACACCATGAAGCGCCTGGCCCTTGTCGCCGTCGTGCTCGTCGCCGCCTGCAGCCCGAAGGAAGCCCCGAAAGCCGATACCGCAGCCCCCTCGATGGCGCCCGCGCCCGTCGACACCACGCCCGTCGTGGATTCCATATCGGCCGCGGCCAAGATGGACACCGCCATGAAGAAGACCGACACCGCAATGGCCAAGATGGACGCGGCCAAGGATGCGATGAAGGACGCGGCAAAGGCGAAGAAGCCGTAAAGGCTTTCGCGTCGCAGCAATGCGCGCAGCAAACGGGGCGGCACACTCTCGAGTGTACCGCCCCGTTCGCAATTCATGCTGTCATTCGCGGTTCGCCGCATACCAGCGGAAGGCCTCGCACACGCCAACCTCCGGCCTGACCGGTGGATCCCATCCAAGCTCCCGCTTCGCGCGGTCCGAGCTGAACGGGTTGTCGCGCGTCAGGAAATCCACGGGAGAGAACGACACCGCCTTCACCCGATTGCCGGGCAGCAGCGGAGTCGCCATCCGAAATAACGTCTCGCCGACGCGCGCAACGGTCGTCGGAATGCGCAGCGTGCGCAGCCGCAGGTTCAGCCCGACACCCGCCAGCCGAAAGAACTCCGCAACGGTCACGTCGTAGTCGTTCGCCAGGTTGTACGCACGGCCGCCCGCCGCATCCGTCGCGGCGGCGCGCACCACGCCATCGGCGACGTTCTCCGCGTTCACGATCGCGAGCGTCGACGCACCGCGCCCGATCACCGGCGCAACCCCGTGCGACAGCAGCCGCGCGATGCGCGGGACGAACTGCCGATCATGCGTACCATAGATGACGTCTGGCCTGAGGGCGGTTGCCCAGATGCGGCCATCGCGGTGCGCGTCCATCACCAGCGCTTCGGACTCGCGCTTCGATCGCGCGTAATAGTTCGTCTCCGGCAGCGGCGCGAGTGGCGTGTCTTCGTCCGTTCGCTCGCCGCCTGAGCGATAGCGGGTGCCGCTGCCGTACACTGCCACACTGCTCACGTGCACGAGACGCGCGCCCGCGCGCTCGGTGGCGGCAATCGCGTGACGCGTGCCTTCCACATTCGGGCGCTGAAACGCTTCCCATCCTCCACTCGGCGTCACGGCAGCCGCTGTGTGGAACACCACGCTGCACCCGTCGGCCGCGCGCGCAAACGACTCCGCGTCGAGCACATCTCCCGTTGCGAGGTCAACGCCGGCGCGGGCCAGTGCGCTCGCACGTTCCGCATCGCGCACGAGCGCGCGCACCCGCCACCCGTCACGTTGAAGCCGGCGCACCACGTGCGTACCGACGAGACCAGTCGCGCCAGTGACCAGCGCGGACCGCGCGCTCAACTTGCCGCGAAAGGCAGCGACGCCACGTCCACGTGGCACTCGTTCACGCTTCCGTTGCTGGGATCTCCCTCTGGCCACCGGGCCGCGAGCTGCGCTCCTGCCGCAATCTCGCGGCGGATCATCGCGAGGGCGATGCCTCCCAGGCGAGGAGAGCGAACGGAGGAACGCACGTCGCCCACCTGGATGCCGTTCTCGTCGTGCAGCGTGGCACCCATGGGCGGTGCATCGAGCTCTGACGCGTGGATGCCGCGGAGGTGGCGGTTCACATGGCCGCGGAAGTGCACGCGCGCCACCGTCTCCTGCCCTACGTAGCAGCCCTTCGTGTACGAGATGGCGTGCAGCTCGTCGAAGTTGGCTTCCTGCGGAATCGTGCTGTCGTCAATGTCGAGGCCCCACTCCGGCCGGCCAGCTTCAACGCGCGCAATCTCCCAGGCCTCGAGTCCGGCCGGCGTCGCGCCCGCGCGCACCGCACGCTCCCAGAGATCGGCGAATGCCGCGGCGGGAGCGATCAACTCGAACCCATCGAGTCCAAGTTCGGGAGATTTCGTCACGAGCACCGTGTGGCCGCCCACGTCCACAGTCATGTGCGCATAGGCCGCGAGTGCCGTGAGCGCAGGCGCCTGCACGCCTGTGAGCTCGGCCACGACATGCCGTGCATTCGCACCGAAGACGCCGAGATCGCGGAGCGTGGCCGTTTCGTCGACATGCGTGGCGACGCGAGGATTCACGAACTTCTTCACCATCGCCGCCCACGCGGCAGCGGCGCGCGGCGGCGCATCGACAAGGACGCTGCCCTCGTCGATGAAGACGCGCACGTCTGCGACGATCTTTCCCTTTGCGGTGAGGGCCGCCGCGTAGCAACCCTGACCCGGAACGAGGCCGGCCACGTCGTTCGAGACGAGTCCACCGATCATCTCCGCCGCCTTCTCTCCATTTATGCGAATGCGGCCGCGGTGACTGCGGTCGAACAGCGCCGCGCGCGTCTGCAACGCCTCGTACTCCACAGCGACGCTTCCGTACGCGAGCACCACGCTGCGCCCGCTCACCTCGCCGAGCATCGCCGTGGGTGCGTGTCCGGCGCTCATGCGCGATGCTCCATCGCGCCGGTGCCGGCCAGTCGCGCGAGATCGCCCATTGCGAGCCCGCGGATCGCGTCAGCGGCACCATCCGCACGCAGCGCGACGTGTGCCGGCGCGCCGATCGCGATGGTGCGAACATCGGCGCATCGCGCGGCGTGCAATGCGGGAATGGTGTGGGCGAGTGCCACTACGCGTCGGCGATGCACCGGCCGCTGCCGTTCGATGCGAGCGAGCGCAACGCGATGTGCATCGCCCGACTCGAACTCTGCGGCGTCGTCCGCGCTGACGATCGTGGCGACGCTTCCCTCCAATCCGGCGAGCCGAAGCACGAACTCCGTCTCCGAACGAGACGCGACGGTCACGATCGCCAACGGCACGTTCACGCGCACGTGCTCCACGAACTCACGCGCGCCAGCCGCGAGGACGAATCCCTTACCCAGCCGTTCGGCAAACGCGCGCGCCGAGCGCAAGGCAATGAGGTCCGCAAGCGTGGGATCAAGTCGTCCGACGTGACGGAGTGCGGCGCTGATGGCAGCGGAAAGCGCAACGCCTTCACAGCAGGAGGCATGCGTCGCGTCGTCGAGAAGCAGGCCCTCGTCACTGAACGCGCGCTGCAGTGCCACGCGTCGCGCCGCGCCGGTGTCGGCGAGCACGCCTTCCCAATCGAGGAGCACGGCGTCTACCATGACCGTAAGTAAATGCGGCGGTAGGTGGATGCGCCATGGTTCACGCTGCTTCACGGCACGCGACGAGCGCACTGTCGCCGCGAACACGCGCGGACGTCAGGCGCCGAGTGCTCCTGGTGTGCGAACCGCGTACGATGCATCGAGCAGGTCCACGGGATGGATCACGCGCGTCGCGCTTCCTGATTGCAGGAGTCCCGCGCCGATCTGCATGAGGCAGCCAGGATTGCCCGTCGCCACGAGCGGAGCGCGAGTCTCCGCAATGTTCGCGAGCTTCGGCGTGAGGACGGCGTCACTCGTGTCCGGCTCCACCAGGTTGTAGATGCCGGCACTTCCGCAGCAGTGCTCGCTGCCGGCAAGTGGCACGAGCGTGAGGCCTGGAACGGCCGCAAGCACGCGCATTGGCGGAGCAACCACTCGTTGCGCGTGCAGCAGGTGGCATGGCGCGTCGTACGTCACCGTAAGCGCAAGCTCGCCCCCAGCCTTGGGCCCTGCTTCCGCAAGCAGCTCGCTGACGTCACGTACGCGTGATGCGACGGCAACGGCACGTTCGCGCCACGCCGGGTCGTTCGCCAGCAAGAGGCCATACTCCTTCATCATCGAGCCGCAGCCTGCGGCATTCACGGCGATCGCGGCGGTGCCGCTGCGTTCGAACGCCGCGATGTTCTGGCGCGCGAGCGCCCGCGCGGTGTCCGCGTCACCGGCATGTGCGTGCAGCGCGCCGCAGCATCGCTGACCTTCCGTTGGAACGACGCGATAGTCGTTCATCGCGAGCGTTCGCTCGGTGGCGCGATTGGTCTCGGCGAAGAGCCCTTCCATGACGCAACCGGTGAGCACCGTCGCCGTGCCGCGCGAGTCGTCCGAACGCGGCGTGTAGGAAGCGCGCGAAATGGGCGTGCGCGTCGACTCGAGCATCGCCATCGCGAAACCGAGCCGGCCGGGCAGGCGCGCGAGCAGACGAGAGATGCCGAGTGCGCGCGTCACGCGTCCGCCCAGCATGGCCATGCGCATCAGCGGCCGGCGCGCGAAGCAGAACAGGATGAGCCGCGCGACCAATGGATTCGGGCGCTCCTGCGTGAGTGTCGCGCGCGTGGCCTCCAGCAGGTGCCCGTACGGCACGCCCGACGGACATGCCGTCTCGCACGCGCGACAGCCGAGGCAGCGATCGATGTGCGTGCGCACGTCGATGTCCGTCGTCGGCAGGCTGCCTTCGACGAGCGCGCGCATGAGCACGATGCGGCCACGCGGACTGTCGTTCTCGTCCTCGAGCGTGAGGTACGTGGGGCACGCCTGAAGACAGAAGCCGCAGTGCACGCATGCATCGATGCCGGCAGCCGCGTCAGCCAGCGGCGTGCCCGGAATGGCGCACTGTATCGGCGATGGAAGGCCTGAGCTCACGCGGTTTGCAGGATGCCGGGGTTCATGATGCGGTCGGGATCGAAGGCCGCTCGCACACCATCCGCGAGGCTGTCCGTCGAACGCTGCCGTGTAATGTCGCGCCACAGCTCAGCGGGAAGCCGCTCTCCCGCAACCGTCGCGTCAGCAGCGAGGGAGCGCAGTCCAGCGCGAAGCAACTCCATCGTTGCGAGGTCGTGCGCAACGGGCACCACGCATCGCACCACGCCTCGCGTGAGCGTTGCGTGCGCATAGCCGCCCTCGCCTTCTGCGAACGCCTGCGCTCGCGCCCACAATGCCGCCACGCGCGACGGCCGCGTGCTCACGCGGAACACGACTGCGCCGGCAGGTTCGGCGACCGACAACGATTGCCACGCCGAGTCCGCAACCACGGCTGAGGATCCGAGAGACGCAAGCGCGATTGCCGCCGCATCCACGAATGTCGCGTTGCCGCCAAGTCGCACCAGCAGCCGCGCGTCGCCCAGCGACAGCTGTTGCGCCAGCGACGGAGAGAGCACCTCGGCGGCGAGCGGCGTGTACTCGCTGCCGCGCAGCCAACGCCACGCGGCCTCGGCACCGGCGGATCCATCGTCTGCAAGTGTGACGGCGATCGTGCGATCATCTTCCGGGCGCGCACGCAGCCGGACCGTTACCTCGGTAATCGCACCGAGCGTGCCCCACGCGCCCGTGACCAGGCGAACCAGATCGAAACCGGCGACGTTCTTCACCACTCGGCCACCAGCGCGCACGATGTCGCCGGCGCCACTCACGAACTCACAGCCGAGCACATGATCGCGCGGCGTGCCGAATGCGGACGACAGTGGGCCGTGCGACGCCGTAGCTATCGTGGCGCCGATGGTGCCGCTGGACGCTCCATGTGGGTCGAGCGTGAGCCATTGTCCGTGCGCCGCCGTGATGCGCGCGATCTCCGCGAGCGACGTGCCGGCTCGCGCCGACAGCGTAAAGTCGCCGGGCTCGTATTCGACCACGCCGCTGAGCGCCCCCACGTCGAGCACGTTGGGCGCGTCGCACGGCCGGCCCGCATCGAGCCACGTGGCCGAGCCGCGTACACGGAGCGCGCGTCCCGTGGCGCGCGCGGACTGCACGGCGTCGGCGAGATGCGCCGTGTCAGGCACCACGGTGGGCGTCACGGAGGCTGCCGGGTGCGCGCTGCCGGCGCCGCGTGCCACTCGCGACAGCTGTGCACCGGAACCACCTTGCCGGGATTGGAGCGGCGGCCTGGATCGAATACCTCGCGCAGCGCGCACATCGCACCCATGGTCGTCGGCGTAAACAGCGCGTCCATGTAGCGCAGCTTATCGAGGCCAACGCCATGCTCACCGGTGATCGTCCCTCCCGCCGCGATGCATGCCGTCATGATTTCCGTCATTGCCGCATGGACGCGCTCTGACTCATCGGCGTTCTCCGCGTTGTAGCCAATGTTCGGATGCAGGTTGCCGTCGCCGGCGTGGAACACGTTGCACACCTTCACGCGATGCCGCAGGCCGATGCGCTGGATCTCGGCGAGCATGGCTGGCAGCTGCGTGCGCGGCACAACGGCGTCCTGCACCGCGAGGTGCGACGACACGCGCCCCATTGCACCGAATGCTTTCTTGCGGCCCTGCCAGAGACGCGCGCGCTCTGCCGGGTCGGTGGCGATGCGCACATCCCTCGCGCCGGCCTCACGACAGAAGCCGTCCACCCGTGCGACGTCGACGTCGAGCCCCGCGGCCGCACCATCCAGCTCGATGAGCAGGACTGCCGCGGCGTCGGTTGGATAGCCCGACGCGTAGATCGAGGCCTCCACCGCCTGGATCGTCGCCGCATCCATCATCTCCAGCGCGGCCGCAACGATGCCCGACGCGATGATGGCCGAGACGGCGCGCGCCGCGGCGTCCACCGAATGGAAGTCGGCGAGCAGGGTTCGCACGGCCTGCGGATTGCGCACGAGCCGCACCGTCGCGTCCAGCACCACGCCGAAGCAGCCCTCGGATCCGATGAATGCGCCGAGGAGGTCGCAGCCCTCGTCCTCGCCATCCGGGTTGCCGAGGGTGACGACATCGCCGCTCGGCAGGATCACGGTGAGTGCGATGACGTGATTCAGTGTCACGCCGTACTTGAGGCAGTGCGGACCGCCGGCGTTCTCCGCGACATTTCCGCCGATGGTGCACGCCGTCTGGCTCGAGGGGTCGGGCGCGTAATGCAGACCGAAGGGTGTCGCCGCCGCCGTGAGCGCGGCGTTCACGACGCCGGGCTCCACCACGGCGCGTGCATCGTCGCGATCGATGGAGATGATTCGCTTGAGACGATGCAGGCCAAGCAGCACGGCGCCGTCGGCGAGCGAGCCGCCCGACAACCCGGTACCGGCGCCCCGCGCGACGAACGGTGCCCCTGCTTCCGCGAGCAAGCGCACGACGGCAATGGTCTCGTCGCGCGTACCTGGAAACACGGCCACGGATGGCTTGCGCTGATAGCCGGGCAACCCGTCAGACTCATACGAGCGCAACTCGCCAGGCCGCACGAGCACGCGGCGCTCGCCGACGATTGCCGCGAGGCGCGCCGGGAGGTCGACTGTCAGGGACATACCACTCGCAGCGCGCCGCGCTTCACGCCGAACACGAGGTCCTGGCCCAGTATCACGAGCTCGCCATCGAGGGCGATGGTGCTGCTGCGGCGCAGGGTGATCGTACACTTGTCCACGAGAAAGGCATCCATTTCCGGGGTGCGTGACGCGGCTTTCACTCCGCGTGCAGCCGCGTTGAGCGCCAGGGCGAGCAGCCGGCCACGCGTGCGTCCGCGCACGATAATCACGTGCAGGCCCTGACGGCCATCCTTGACGCGGTTGCCGAGGGCAGGCAATTGGAGCTCTCGCTCGCCCATGCCGATAAAGACGATCGGCGTCCGATAGGTGCGCGTCTGTCCATCTACCTCCACCTCCACGGTAATGAGCCGTAGCTGGATCATCACGCGAAGCGCCGCGAAGAAGGAGGCGATGCGATACCCGAATCGCGGCTCGAGGTATTCGCGCACCTTCACGAAGTGCACGTAGGCGCCGACGCTCGCGGTATTGAGGAACACGCGATCGTTCGCCATGGCGACGTCGGCGCAGCGGACCGTTCCACCAACCGCCACCGCGAGCGCCTCTGTCCGTTCGGTGGGAATGCCCAGATCGGTGGCGAAGTGGTTCAGCGTGCCGCCAGGCAGGATGGCGAGCTCGGTTGGGCTCCCCAACAATGCGCCGGCCGCGGTGGCGATGGTGCCGTCGCCGCCAGCGATGAGGACGCGTGCGGCGCCGCGCGTCACCGCATCGCGAACTGCGGTGTCCAGCCTGTCTGGCGGAACCTCGCTGACGTCGAACCGATCGTGCCCGGCCAGGGCTTCGCGCGCCGCGTCCGCAGTACCCGCCTTGCTGTTGATGAAGGCCGGGATGCGCGGAGACTCGTCCATCATGTCGTTGTATCGAGAGTGAGTCGGCGCACCCGGGCAACGCTCCTAAACTACCATGCGCTCCGCTGCTCCGCCGCTGGCAACGAGGGCGATGACGTCATCCAGCATGCGCAACTCAAAGGGCTTCTGGAGCACGGGGCACGACGTGCGCTGGACGAAGCTCGCCGCATCCGCGGACGCCACGTCGCCCGTGCTGAACACAAAGCGTCGCAGCACAGCGGGTTGCTCCATGGCCAGGATGTCATGGAGCTCGATCCCGGAGAGGCCGGGCATGCGGAGGTCCGAGACGACGATGTCGAAGCGTGCCGCTCCGTCCTGAAGGCAGGCATATCCGGCGCGTCCGTCCACCGCCTCATGCACCTGCCACCCCCGCCGCGTGAAGAACCGCCCGAGCGCGGCGCGGATGCTCGGCTCGTCGTCGATGATGAGCGCCTGGCGAGTCCGTGCGACCCCGGGCGCGTCGCTCGCGGTGTCCACGTTGCCGCTGCCGATGCCCACGGCGGTGCCGCGTGCCGGCAGCGGCGTCGGAGCCGCCGCAATCGCGGCATGCTCTTCGATGCACGGAAGGACCACGGTGAACCGCGAACCGCGGCCCGGACCAGCCTTCTCGACCACGATTCGGCCGTCGAACTGCTCGACGATGCCGAGCGTGACTGACAGGCCCAGACCCGTCCCCTCACCGGTGGGTTTGGTCGTGAAGAACGGATCGAAGATCTGCGGGAGCACGTGCTCCGGGATGCCTGATCCCGAGTCCTCCACCACGAGGTGGCAGGCGTCCTTCGCGATCTCCGTCCGAATCCATACCTGCCCGTCGCGGCCCGACGCGTGCGCGGCGTTGCTCACGAGGTTGGTGACGATCTGCTCGATACCGGCACGATCGGCGAGGACCCGTCCGCTCTCCGCCGTTTCAGACAGGTGTAGCGTCACACCGACGCGCACGAGCTCGGGCCGCATGCTGAGCGCGGTGGCGGCCACCACCTCGTTCAGGGAGAGCGGCTCGCCGCTGACCTTGCGCTGCTGCACGAAGGAAAGCAGGTCGCGCACGATGGCGCGTGACCGGCGGGCCTGGTCGCGAATGACGCCGAGTGCTTCACCGTCTTGCGAGCTCCGTGGATCCGCGAGCAGGTCTTCCGCGAAGTGCATGATGGAAGAAAGTGGATTGTTCAGCTCGTGGGCGACGCCCGAGATGAGCTGTCCGACCGCCGCCAGACGCTCGCTGTTACGCAGCGCGCGCTCGGCCAGGCGAAGGGGCGTGACGTCCTCGGCGTAGCCTTCCCAGAGCCACACGTCTCCGCGGTCGTCCCGGTACGCACGGGCGCTGAGGCGCACGGTCACGATGGACTGGTCGGCGCGACACCACTGGACCTCGGTGCCGCGCACGATCTCGCACGCTTCGAGCGCCCGGAGCAACTCGGTGCGGGCCGCCACGTCGTGATAGATACCGCCGTCCGATGCGGCGTGAGCCAGCGCCACATGATCCGCATAGCCGAGGAGCGCGGCCATCGCCGCGTTCGTGGAGACGAGGTCGCCGCCACGCGTCTCGCGAAAGATGGCCGCCGGGGCATTCTCCACGAACGAGCGGAAGCTGGCTTCCGAGGCGCGAATGGAGTCAGCGGCTCGCGCGCTGGAGAGCGCGATGCTGGCCAGGTGCACCGCTGCGCTGGTGAGCGCTTCTTCGCGCGGCGTTGCGTGACGCGGCTCATCGTAGAAGCTCGCCAACACGCCAATCGCGCGACCGTCTGCCGACGTGAGCGGAGCGGCGCAGCCGGCGTGGATCGAGACGTCCGCCAGCACGCGGTGCATGCCGCGCCACAACGGGTCGTGGGCAAAGTTCGCAGAGCGGATCGGCTCGCCCCGATGGATGGCCGCGCCGATCGCCGTGGATATGGGGTCGGTTGCCATCTCCCGCAGCGGGCTCGCGACCGATTGCGGCAGCCGCGGCGCGGCGACGATGCGTGCAACGTGGCGGTCGTCGATGAGCTCATACACGGCGCAGCGCATCGTTGGCGCTTCACGTTCGATGAACTCGAGCAGGACAGCCATCGTCTCGCTGGCCGGAGCACCGCTCGCGATCAGCTCGAGCACGTGTCGCTGGCCCTCGAGGAACTGCTCGGCGCGAACGCGCTCAGAGACATCGCGAAGCCCAAGCACGAACAGCGGAACGTCATTGAGGATCGCGCGGCCAACGCTCGCCTCCACGGGGAGCAACCGCCCGTCGTCGCACAGGGCGATGCAGCGCTCCGTTTCCGTCAGCGGCGCATGACTCATGTCAGACTTCGCAAACGTCTGCAGGTTGCGAGTGAGCCGCTCGCGCCAGTTTACTGGGAACAACGTGAAGACTGGCTGCCCCACCAGCGACTCGCTGCTCCGGCCAAGCATGCGCTCGACGGCGTCGTTGACCATCGTGATGCCGAAGTTCGCATCGAGAGAGATGATGCCGTCCGTGGACGCGTCCACCACCGCGCGCAGCCATCGACCCGCCTCCCGCTGCTCCACGAGGCGGCGAAAGCGGCGTCCGCGCTTCGACGCGTACGTCCCCATGCCTGCCAGCGCGAGCAACGCGGCGAGGAACGCACCTTCAATCGCCATTTCGCGATAGAGCGGCACCACCGCGTCAGCATAGCGCACACGCCGCACGACGCCCCAGTCGAGCGCATTGGAATAGCGCGTGTGCGCAAGCGTACGCACCCTGTCCGGTCCGACGAAGACGCCGAAGGTGTCCTTGCGGGCGAGCGCGAGAGCGGCGGGTCCGCCCATCGCGACGCTCGCCGGCTGCTCGATGCAGACCGGGACTCGTTGCTCGGGACACGCGGCGATGAGGACGGGCCCGTTCGGACTCGGGGTCGACAGGAGGCTCATGGCCGCGTTCGGCCGGCCGGCGGCCCACGGGGAGAACGACGCGACGAGATCGGTGCGCAGGATGACGGCAGCCGGACTGGCCATCCCGCGCCGCGGCACGCTACGCAGGCGCACCGGTAAGGCCACGGAGAGGAATGCGGCGTGCGGACCGACGGGCACGACCGCGGAGCGCGTCATTTTCCCGCTCGTGACCGCCTGGAGGAGCGCAGCGCGCTCTGCGGCGCGCATTGAGTCCGGGTGCGATGCCGCGAGCACGCGTCCCGCGGAGTCGACGATCCACACATTCACGAACCTCCCGCGGCGCACGACGGGCGCAATCACCTCGCGATAGGGCGGCGACAGGTCGGAGGGCGAGCGCGGCACCGCGGCGTGCATGGCGACGCTGTACGCAAACCCTGTGGCATCGGCCGTTCGCTCGCCGAACCACTCGTCTACGGTCATCTGCGTGGTGAGCGACCCACCTACGAGCACCGTACGCCAGCGCGACAGCATCTCGTGGTGCAGGGAGCGCGCACGGAAGAGCACCCCGACGCCAACGAGCGCTGCAAGGAGCAGCAACACCGGGAGGGTGACGCGATCGCGGTGAAGAACACGAGAGGGGTGCATATCCCCTTGATTCATCGGCACATTGCGGGCGTTTCTGTAGCCAGCGGGTCACGAAAACGGTAAGCGGGGCGGAGACCCGAGTCTCCGCCCCGCTTACCCTGTGCGCCGCTGCGTGTTGTTGTGGGTCCGGCGTCAGGCAGCCTGCCAGAACCCCGCCAGCGCGCGACCATCGGGGGACTCGCGAAGCTTCTCGAAGGCGCGCTCGCGAATCTGCCGGATCCGCTCGCGGGTGACACCCATGAGCGCACCGATCTTCTCGAGCGTCATCGGCTCCCCGCTTTCGTCCAGCCCATAGTAGAGGAAGAGGATCTTTCGTTCACGGGGCGTGAGGTACTTCCGGAAGACGCGCTCGATGAACTCCTTCATGAGCTTGTAGTCCGTGGTGTCCTCGATCTCCGACCCATCGACACCGGCGAAACGCTCGCCCAGCGTGGATGCTTCACGATCGGAGCGGTCGATTGGGGCGTCAAGCGAGACTTCCGTGGAGCTCATCTGCTTGGCGGCGCGGACCTGTTCGGGCGTCTCCTCGAGCAGGCGGGAGATCTCGTTCTCGGTCGGGTCGCGCTTGAGTACCTGGGCGAGGATCGTCTCGGCGCGTGCGAGACGAATGAGCTGCGAGTTCTGGTTGAGCGGGATGCGGACGCTTCGCGTCTGCTCCGCCAGCGCCTTGAGGACGGCCTGGCGCACCCACCACACGGCGTACGAGATGAACTTGACGCCCTGGTCCGGGTCGAACTTCCGAACGGCCTTGAGGAGGCCCTCGTTCCCGATGGCGACGAGCTCGCTCAGGTCGAGTCCGTGTCCCTGATACTTCTTCACGTACGAGATGACGAAGCGGAGATTCGCCGTGACGAGCCGCTCGGCGGCGGCTTCATCGCCCTTCTGTGCGAGCCGCGCCAAGCGGCGTTCTTCGGCCGCGTCACTGATCAGCGGCAGCTTTTGAATGTCCTGGAGGTACTGGTCGAACGCGGTGGAAGGAGACGAGCGGAAATAGCCTTTGGACCTGGTGTCGGTCGCTTGCTCCATACACGCCCCTTACCTGTAGCCGGAGGGTGGTCGGGCGTCCTCGGCTGTAGAGTGCCGTGCGCCCGCGTAAGTCAGCAGGAACGCCAGCATAATGTCGGGGGAAAAACCAGTCAACAGCGATTTAGGCAGAACCTCCCACAAAACGGATTTGTGATGTACCTAACTCCATAGGCAACCGGAGTTTGCCTTACGCCCAAGAAATTTCCACTGCCGCGGGGGGTGTCGTGACAATTTGACCGAATTCTGCGCCGAGGAGCCTGGACACCGGCGAAAGGGTGGATAATTGACCGAACACCAGCGCGCTGCGCTCTCCCCAGGATCTACACGGACGGTGGATCCTTCATCTTCGTGCGGCTCGTCGCCATCAGGATGCCGATCCCGAGGAGAACGATGACGCCGACGGCGATCCAAATGGTGGGTACGTTGAGCAGAAACGCCGCGATTCCCAGTCCGATGACCAAGATGATGAAGCCGATCAGATATGTGCCGAAGGAGGACATTGCGCTCGCCTGTCGATGAGGTCTGCGGAATACTGGGCAAGGTCGGGACCAGAAGACCTCGTCAGCCCTTTTTGGCCTCGCCCCCGAGCCGCCCCGTCATGGCTGCCTCACCGCTGGCTCCCGCAGGGCGCGGAACCAGGACCGCAGTGCCCTTCCGGCGTCCGAACTGGCGCGCTTCCGCACAGGTCGGCGTCCAGATGTCGAGGATGTTCCCCTTGATCTTGCCGCCCGTGTCGTCGATCAGGAAGCGGCCCAGATACTTCTTGCCGACGTAGATCTCCAGGTACCGCGCCAGCGGAAAGATGCGCGGATCGGACGCTACGATGCCTTGCCGCACGTATCGCGAGCGCCGAGTGAGGCCCTTGAGGCAGTACGCGGTGAGTGACACGGGCACGGGCACGCCGTACCCGATGGGCGACTGGCGGTCGACTGCCCAGTCGGACGCCGCCCCGCGCACCAAGGCGCCCTCCAGCCGCAGCGTCGCAAAGACCACCGACGGCTCGAAGCGGATGGGCGCGTGCGGAACCACGCGCTCGCGTGCCGCAGCCGCCGTGACACTGACGACCAATACCGAGCCAAGCATGCACGCGCCGATCCATGAGCGACGTCGGCGCGGACGCCGGACGCCAGGGAGCCGCGAGGGCGTGACCGGCGAGTGGGAGATGGTGGGCGACGGCGCGCCCTCAACCGTCACGCCAGAACCTCGCGCACCACCGCGTCATCCACACGCACCGCCCACGTCATGTCCGCGTCCGCCATGGCGCCAATGCGGACAGGCAGCGCGTATTCCACCGCACCCGCGCGCGACTTCTTGTCGAGCCGAGTGGCCGCGAGTACGGCTTCCGCGTCGAGCGCGGGGGGGCGGGAGAGGGGTAGTTGCGCACGGGCAAGTATGTGCTCGATGGCTCCGGCTGTTCCGTGACCGGCGACACCAAGCCGCTCCGCGATGCGCGCTTCCAGCACCATGCCGATGCCGACGCACTCGCCGTGCAGCAGCGCGAAGCCGCTCGCCAGCTCGATCGCGTGGCCAATGGTGTGGCCGAAATTCAGCGTCTTGCGACGTCCATGTTCGCGCTCGTCCGCGCGCACGACCTCGAGCTTGATCTCCACGCTGCGTGCGACCGCGTCCAGCGTGCGCGCCGGGTCTCCCGCCAGGATGTCCTCCAGCGACGCGTCGAGCGCTGCGAAATACGACGCGTCGGCGATGACGCCGTGCTTGATCGCTTCTGCGAGTCCGGCTCGGAGATGCTCGGCGGGGAGCGTGGTGAGCGTCTCGACATCCACGAGCACCGCGGACGGCGCGTGAAAGGCGCCGACGAGATTCTTGCCCGCATGGGTATCGACGCCGGTCTTACCACCGAGCGACGCATCGATCATCGCCAGGAGGGTGGTGGGGATCTGCACCACAGGGACGCCTCGCATGTACGTCGCGGCAACGAAGCCGGCGAGGTCACCCACCACGCCCCCGCCTAGCGCGACGATGGTGGTGTCCCTCGCGCAGCCGGCGTCGAGCAACCCGTCGGTGAGGCGCGCCCACGTGTCTCGCGTCTTATGCGCCTCGCCGGCGGGGATGACGTGCAAGGACGTCTGCCCATACGCGCGAAGTGCCTCCACCAGCGCATCCGAATACAGCGGCGCGACCTGCGCGTCGCTGATGACCGCGTAGCGATACGCCGGAGCGGCCATCGTGACGTGCGCCGCGAACTGATGCCGCAGCCCGCGTCCGATCTGCACGGCGTAGCCGCCGGCGTCGATGGTCCGCACGTTCCCGCCTGCGGTCTTCGCGTTCGCCGTCATGCTACCACGTGACTTCACCGGCGCCGGCGCGGCGATTGGCGAGTCGAGCGAGCGTGAACAGCAAGTCGGAGAGCCTGTTGAGGTACATCACGGCAAGCGGTGGAAGGTCCACCTCGTGCTGGAGGCGGACGACATGCCGCTCGGCGCGGCGACAGACGGTGCGCGCCACATGCAGGGCCGCCGCCTTTGGCGTTCCGCCTGGAATGATGAACGCCTTGAGCGGCTCGAGCTCCTGCTCGGCGTCGTCGATGGCGTGTTCCAGCTCGGCGATGCGCGCCTCATCGATGCGCGCCTTCTGCAGGTGCAGCGCCATCTTCTCACGATCTGGCGTGGCGAGCAGCGCACCGATGGCGAACAGGTCGCGCTGCACCGGCACGAGCACCTCGTCGATGCGGGGCATGACCTCGATGCACCGCGCCATGCCGAGCACCGCATTGAGCTCATCGACATCGCCGTAGGCGTCGACGCGAATGTCGTCCTTCTGCACGCGTCCGCCGCCAAAGAGCCCGGTTTCGCCGGAGTCTCCGGTTTTCGTATAGATCTTCATCGTGGAACTATACGCAATTCGGCCGCTGAGCTGGCGAATGCGTAGCGGCGGGAGCGCGGAACGGCGATCTTGGTCGGATGCATGAACTCAAGGACGTGACCATCATCGGCGGCGGGCCTACAGGCCTGTTCGCCCTGTTCTACGCCGGCATGCGGCAGGCATCGGCGCAGATCGTCGACGCGCTTCCGGAGCTTGGCGGGCAGCTCGCCGCACTGTATCCGGAGAAATACATCTTCGACGTAGCCGGATACACCAAGGTGCTGGCCAAGGACCTGGTGCGCTCGCTCGCCGAGCAGGCCGCGCAGTTCCAGCAGCCGGTGCACCTGCATCATCGTGTCACCGGGCTGGAGGAGCGCGACGGGCACTTCGTCCTCGTCACCGACAAAGGGGAGTTTCCCACCAAGTCGATCGTCATCGCGGCAGGAATCGGCGCGTTCTCGCCACGCCGGCTGCCGCAGGCGTGCGCGGAGCCCTGGTACGGCAAGGGTATCTATGACGTCGTCACGGACCCGAAGGAATTCGCCGGCAAGCGCGTCGTCATCATCGGTGGTGGCGACACCGCGTTCGACTGGGGCACGCAGCTCGCCGGCATTGCGACCCACGTCTCGATCGTGCATCGCAGCGATCGCTTCCGTGCGCACGGCGCCACGGTGTCGCAGTTCGATGCGGACGTGAAGGCGGGACGCGCGTCGATGCACACGTTTCACGAGATTGCCGACGTGCTGTGCCGGTCGGAGAGTGAGCGCTTCACGCACATCGTGCTTCGCGACGTGAAGGCCAAGACGACCACGGAGATCGATGCCGACGTCGTGCTCCCGATGCTCGGCTTCGTCAGCGACATCGGCCCGCTCGCCGAGTGGGGCATGACGCTGCAGAAGGACGAGATCGTCGTCAATCAGCTCATGGAGACGGGTCGGCCAGGCATCTGGGCGGCGGGCGATGTCACGACGTATCCGGGCAAACTCAAGCTCATCGCCTGCGGCTTCGGCGAGGCGGCAACCGCGGTGAACCAGGCGGTGCACTGGATCTATCCGGAGAAGAAGGTCGCGCCGGGCCACTCGAGCAACATGGCCATCTTCGGGCAGAAGGACGACTAGGCGACAGTGTCGTGGCTGAATGTTTTTGACAGTTTGCCAGAAGAAAGTCTGAGGTCGCGCCAGAAAGGCGCCAGCAAGATGCTTGCTGGCGCTATTTGTTGAGTGCGGCAGGGGCGGTTCGGTCGCGACGTTGCCAGTCGAGAGTGGCGACCGCCTCGGCCACGAGGTCAGCGGGAAGTTGTACCACCTCCAGCAGCGCGATGGCGTTGCGGCTCGACGAGGGGCCGTCGTGGATCCGATAGTCGAAGATCATCTGGCCATCAGTGACTGTTTCTCTGAAATGCCGCGTCGCATAGCGCTCGCCGAGGAGGTCGATCATCTCTATGTCGTGGGTGGCCACGACCACAATGTCCGACCCGCGGTCCAGGTAGGACAGGACCGCGAACCCGGCAGCCACCCGCTCAGTAGTATTTGTGCCGCGGAAGATCTCGTCGAGCAGGAACAGGTACTGTGCATTGTCCGACTTGGCCTTCACGAGAGCTGCCACCGACTCGACCTCAGCCAAGTAGTAGCTCTTACCTTCGATGATGCTGTCGGATCGGCCGATGGAGGTGCGCACGCGCATCATCGGCACGCGCCATCTCTCGGCGCAGACGCTATTGAGGGTCTGCGCCAAGATCGCGTTCACACCGAGAGCGCGCACGAAGGTCGTCTTGCCCGACATGTTCGACCCTGTGATAAGGACACTCGCGTCCTCGACATCGAGGGAGTTCGGCACCGGGTTCGACAGCAGCGGATGGTAGAGCGCCTCCACGTCGAGCATCTTGCCCGCCGGAACGAATCGCGGCGTGCTCCAGAATGGAAGGCTCGCGCGCCATCGACTCACCGACTGCATCGCGTCGAGATAGCCGATGCCTTCGAACACCTCCTGCATCGGGCGCTGGGACGCGCGCAGTTTCTCGATGGTGAAGACGAATGCGTTCACGTCGAGCAGGAACACCAGATTGATGTATTCGTAGGCACTCGCGGCGAACTCGTTCCCTTCTCCGGGCTCGAAGATGAGCCACATGGCGGCACGACGAAGGCCACCAAGCTTCCTCGAGGCGTCTCGAAGTTTGGTCGTCTCCTCTTGGGCTTCGGCAATGTCCAGCGCGCCCATCGCGAGCCCGACACCGATGAACGCAGGTAGCTCACGAATAGCGGGGACGAATCGCTTTACGCGCGGCCTGTAGAACAGCTGCACCCAGAGGTTTAGAAGGCAGACACCCAACCAGATGACGAAGGCTGGTGGCCAAATAGTGAGGAACAGGACGAGCGAAACACTGGAGGTGGCCGTGAGCATGGGGAAGAGCAGCCAATAGTACGGGCGTGCCGGCAGCGCGCCGAGGACCAAGTGCACCAACTGACCGGCACGGGGATGCTCGAGACGGCGTAGCGGCACACGGATTTGGTCCGCGAGCGCAGCATCGTTCGCGAGGCGACTCAACACGCGCTCGCGTCGTTCCAGCGGCGCCGCGGTGTGCTGTGGCATCCGCAGGATATGATAGAGATACTGGCGACCCGGCTCGCTTTCGGTGTGGTCCAGAGAGCAGAACACCTCGTCGAGGTCGAGGTCCTGCCAAGTCCGGTTGTCGAGTGCGTCTAGCAGTAGGGCGCTGGGGAGCTCCGTATGAAACGCGGCGGCGCGAGCGATGTCCGTCGGGCGATCATCATGATTTCGCCAAGCGAGCAGGGCGCGAAGCCAAGCGGCAACGGCTGGAATCCGTCGTTGCACGAGCAGCACCAGTAGCGGGAGTCCAAACCCGATGGCCACCCACAGGCCCACTCCACGAGCGATAGTCATGGTAGGGAATATGGATATTGCGCCGTCCCTGCCGCCCGAGTCGTGCATTGCAAAGCGATAGTTCCTCGGCCCTTTGCAGACCCGGCATTTTGGAGAGAAGCAACCGGTGATGATGCACGAAGACCAGGCGTATCGTTTCGCGAAGGGCATTGAGCGTGGTTTTTGTCTCCAACTTAGATAGACCACGACCGCGAGAACGAAGTACGAACGAAACGGGGGCACCATCACGATGACGGTGGCCCCCAGGTGCAGCATCTGCTCCTATGATCTCTGTCGTGATGCTGGTTGTCAAAGACTCATCAGCCACGACACGACGGCGAAGGTGCACATTCTTCGCTATGCTCAGGATGACGGCCTAGCGACTCCTCACGAGGATCACCCCACCGCCGTTGGCCGTCGTTCCAAACCGCTGCGCGGCGTCGGCGGAACTGAGGAAGCGCACCTCGCGGACGGAGTTCGGCAAGAAGTTCTGCAGCACGGAGGCGGACGACAGCGGGCCGCCATCCACCGACACCTGCACGACGCCGGCGGACGGATTGGCGATGCTGGATGGCCCGCGCGCGTTGAGGAAGCGCGGTCGCAGGCGTCGCACGGCTTCGTACAGGTTCGTGCTGACGAGCGCGGGGTCGCTCAGTTCACTCTCACTGATGACGTCGGCCTGGCGACTCGCACTCACTGGTACTGCGCCGGATTCGGGGTCCGGTGCGTTGGCACAGGCGAGTGCGCCCAGCAAGGCCGCAATAGTACAGACGCGCGTGGTCAGCACGCTCCTCCAGCGTGAGTGGAGACCAGCGTCGCTATTGCTTCGTGGACAGCAACACGACGACCGGCCCGCCATTGGCGTTGATCCCGAAGCGCGCCTGGGCGTCCACGGCGCTCAGGTACCGAATCTCGACCAGCGAACGCACATCGATGCCCGAGAGAGCGCTCGCCGGCTGGAGTGGCCCGAAGTCCTGCGAGACTTTAAGCGTGCCGGGCGCGGTGGCCGGATCGCCGCCGCCGCGCAACGTCGTAGGCCCTCGCGTGCGAAAGAACGCGGGGCGCAACTGCTGGATGGCGTACTGCGCGTTTCCGCCAGCGATCGCAGGGTCTCGCAACTCTTCCGCGCTGATCACGTCCGGGTTCTTCGCGACGCGGTCCGGTGAACCCGCGCTGGTTTGCGACGCGCACGACACCACGAACAGCAGCAGGACGGCAATGGAGTGACGGGACCGTAGCATTGAGATGCCTCGAGGCAAAGACGCGGAGAGCGAGCGCGACGAACGGATGCTGAATCAATGTATGATGCGCCGGACGACCCGCTAGGACGGTTCCGCGCCACTTCGGGAGCGGAACCCGTCCGGATGCCGCGCGCGCAGCTTTTCCTCGTTTACGCGCGCCACCTCCGAGAGCGGGATGTCCAGCGCGCGCGCGACCATGGCGAGACACCACAGCGCATCGCCGAGCTCGCGCGTGATCGCCTCGCGGTCGAGCGCGCGGCCCTGCATGACATGCTTGCGCACGTGCCCCAGCACCTCACCCGCCTCTTCGGCGAGACCGGCAGCGGCATCGAGCAGCCGCTGCTCAGCGCTCAGTGCGGGATTGATCGTGCGTCCGGCGGCGTTCTGATAGGCGTCGAGGTCGGAAGGCTCGCTCAACTGTACGTCACGCGCGGATCGGCCTTCGCGTAGGCGATGTCCGTGATGAGATTCACGAGCACGAACACCGCACTGAGAAACAGCACCGATCCCTGGATGGCTGGCAGGTCGCGACGCGCGATGGCGTTGACGACGTAGCGGCCGAGTCCGGGCCAGGAGAAGATCGTCTCGGTGAGGATGCTTCCGGTGAGGTACGCACCGAAGTCGAGACCAAGCACCGTGATGATGGGGATCATCGCATTGCGCAGCGCGTGCCGGCTCACGACGAGCCGTTCAGGCAATCCCTTCGCGCGCGCGGTGCGCACGAAGTCGGAGCTCAGGGCGTCCAGCATGGCGGTGCGCGTCATCCGCGCCAAAAAGGCGATGGAGCGCATTCCCAGCGCGAGCGCCGGAAGGATGAGGTAGCGAACGCCGCCAAAGCCGGACGGTGGCAGCCAATGCAGCGTGACGGCGAACAGCAGGATGAGCAGCAAGCCCACCCAGTAGACGGGAAAGCTGATCCCCAGGTATGCGAGTCCGAGTCCGAACCGATCTATCAGGCCACCGGGTTTCATGGCACTCAAGACGCCAAGCGTAACGCCGAGCACCGTGGCGAGGAGCATGGCGGCGCCGGCGAGCTGGAGCGTCTTGGGGAAGCGCTCGAGGATGTCGTTCCGGATCGGACGATTCGTGATGTACGACTTGCCGAGGTCGCCCTTCGCGACGCCGGCGACGTAGTGGCCGAACTGCGTGTGCAGGGGATCGTCGAGCCGCAGCTCGGTGCGCAGGCGAGCGATGGTCTCCTCGTCCGCCCGCTCACCGACCATGGCCATCACGGGATCCCCGGGCGCGACGTAGAGCAGGAGGAACGCCACGACCAGCACGCCGAGGAGCGTGGGGATGGCGAGCAGCAGCCGGCGGAGGATGAATGCGCTCATGGCTGCGCGGTGGCCGTCGTGGTCTTCGTCACCGTGGTCCAGGGCTGGCCGTTGAAGATCACCGGAGCCACGAAGCCGCGAAGCCAGGGCTGGATGGCATAGAGCTCGTTATAAAAGTAGAGGAAGATCATCGGCGCTTCGCGGAAGGCGAGCTCGTCGGCCTGCCTGTACAGCGCGATGCGCTTCGTCTCGTCCTGTTCGCGCCGAGCCTGCGACACGAGGGCATCGAATTCTGCGTTGCTGAAATACGAGACGTTGCCGCCCACGCCCTTGTTGGCGCTGTGGAGCAGCGGGTAGAGGAAGTTCTCGGCGTCGGGATAGTCGGCGTACCAGTCCTTCACGAAGAGATCCGTCTGGCCCTTGCGTGCGGCCTCGCGCGCGGCAGCGCTCTCGCGCTGCACGATCTTCACGCGGATGCCCGAGAGCGCGAGGTAGCCCTGGAGCGTCTCGGCGATGCGTGTGTAGATGGGATTCATGGACGTCCACAGGTCGACGTCGATGCCGTTGGGGTAGCCGGCGTCGCGAAGGAGCTGCTTCGCCTTGAGCGTGTCGAACGCGTAGCCGATGCGCATCGTGTCAGCCCCAGGCAATTCGGCGGGGATGACGCCGGCGGCGAGGCGTCCCCGATCCGCGATGAGGTTCCTGACGAGCACCTTTCGGTCGATGGCGTGGTTGAGCGCCTGGCGGACGCGCACGTCCTTGAGCGGGCCGCGTGTCGTGTTGATGGCGACGTAGACCAACTCGAGCGACGGCGTGGACGTGAGGAGCTTTCGCCGCTCGGTGTCTTCCTCCCAGCTGCGGATGTCGCCCTGCGGAATCTGGAGGACGTCGACATTGCCGCTCTCGAACTCCGCGACTGCGGTGCTCGGCTCAGCGATGATGCGCGCCTTGAGCGAATCGGCCTTGGGTCGCGTGCCCCAGTACGTCGCGTTGGGCACGAAGAGGAGATAGTCGTCGTGCTTCCACTCGGCGAGCTTCCATGGTCCGGTGCCAATGGGCTTCTCGCCGAAGTCGGCGGCGACGTTGTCCGGCGTGATGGACGCAACGGGCATGGCCAGCAGCTTCGGGAAAATCGCGAACGGTTCTTTGAGCGTGACGACGATGGTGGAGTCGTCGGGCGTGGCGAGTCCCTGGATGGACGTCGCCTTGCCGTCGGCGAACTCCTTGGCGCCCTTGATGGGATAGAGCGGCCAACCACGTCCGCCCTTGACCTTGGGGTCGAGCACGCGTTGCCAACTGAGGGCCACGTGTCGAGCGACGAAGGGCCGGCCGTCGGTGAACGTGACGCCGCGCCGGAGGTGGAAGGTGTAGACGCTGCCGTCTGCGGAGACGTCCCAGCTGGTGGCGAGGGCAGGCTCGACCTTGGCGTCTGGTGTGAAGCGCGTGAGTCCGTCGAAGAGGTAGCCGACGGCGCGTCCGGTGGGAACGTCGGTGGAGAGGGCGGGGTCGAGCGAGCGCGGGTCGTACTGGTCGCGCGAATCGATCAGTGTGCGTCGACTCGCTCCGTCGCCCCCTCCGCCACAGGCGGACAGAACGAGGGCACACAGACAGGCGATGCAACGACGCATTTCGTTCTGGCGTAAGCAGTTGACTTCATGGCAAAGGCGCGAGAACTTACCCGCGTCATGGAGCAGCGTCAATCAAGATACGCGCCCGCCGGATTCGACTTGCCGAGCGGGCGCCGCCTGTTCGTAGCTGCAAGTTGCGCCCCTTTGTCGTACTGCCTCGCGGACGTGCATGGCTGACCCCAAGGACTTCCCGCCGCGGATGACCACGCGTCTGGACGGGTATGTGTATCGTCGGCATCTCGCCGCTCGCGAACTGATCCCCGCGATCGGCGCCGGCATCGTGACCGGCCTTGCGGCGTTTTACGTCGCCAAGCTCTTCCTCGAGCGCACCCCGCTGCTGCCAGAAGAGCGACGCCTCGGCAAGCACCACGCGACGGGACGAGCGCCGGGATGACAGTGCGGCGCGGAGCCGCGTCCCGACGCGTCGCGCTCATCGCCGCCCTGGTCGTCCTCGTGCCCGTAGTCGCGCGTGCACAGACAGCGGAGTGCGAGGGAGGCGAGCGTGAGGTGCGCTCGCTGGAATTCCGTGGCAACACGGTGTTCCGTGCAAGCGAGCTCTCGCTGCGCGTCGTTACCACGCCATCGGATTTCCTGGCGCGCACCCTTCGCATTCTCGGCTCGCGCTGGTGTCTCGACAGCGACGAGCTGCGGCTCGATGTGGGGCGGCTCCGCGTGTTCTACCGTCGCCATGGCTACCTCGACACCGCGGTGGACACGAGCGTCACGCAGTTCAGCGATGGCGGCGTGCGCGTCGCCTTTGTCATTCGGGAGGGCGCGCCGGCCCGCGTGGACTCGCTGCACATCAGCGGGCTCGACGCGGTGATCGCGCCCATCGTCGACACGGCGAGCCTGCGCTTGCGGCGCGGCATCGTGTTCGATGTGACGCGCCTGCAAGCGGGCATCGATTCGATCAAGGCGCGGCTGCGGAACAACGGCTACCCGCGCGGGGATGTCGCGGCGAGCTTCAGCATCTTCGACACGACGCGCAAGCTGGCGAGCGTGCGGCTCGAGGTGCTGCCGGGTGCGCGCGCGCGAATCGGCAGGATCACGGTGACGGACGACCCGCTGCCGGGCGCCCCGCGCCGGCTTGGCGAGGCGACCATCCGTCGCCTGCTCGGTGTCAACGAGGGCGATCTCTATCGAGAGCGCGAGCTCATCGATGCGCAGCGCTCGCTGTACCAGACGGACCTGTTCCGGCACGTCGAGGTGTCGCTTGCCTCGGATACCGGGGCGGCGCGCGTGGATTCGCTGGTGTCGCTCAACGTGCACGTGGCGGAGAACTTCCTGCGGCAGGTGGACACCGAGGAAGGCTGGGCTGTGCTCGACTGTTTCAAGGCGCGCGTGCAGCTGATCGACAAGAACTTCCTTGGCGAGGCGCGGCGACTCGAGTTGTCGGCGCAGGTGTCGAAGATCGGGTATGGCGAGCCGACGCGGATGTTCTCCGGCAACCTGTGCGCGCAGGCGATTCGCGCGGACACCTTCAGTGCGAAGATCAACTTCTTCACCGGGGCCACGCTGCGGCTGCCGACATTGTTCGGGCGTCGCGCGGCGCCGTCGTTCTCCGTGTACAGCGAGCGACGCGGCGAGTACCAGGCGTTCCTCCGCACCACACTCGTGGGCGGCGAGGCATCGGTGATGCCGGAGGTGTGGCGCGGTATTCCGCTGCGGCTCGCGTACGCGCTGGAGTTCGGGCGCACGGAGGCACAGCCGGCGCTCTTGTGCGCGGTGTTCAACCGCTGCGACTCGGAATCCCGCGCGCTGATTACGGACCGCAACCGTCCGCTGGCTGTGGTGAGCGCGCACGTGGAGCGATTGCGCACGGACAATCCGATCAACCCGCGTAACGGCACCGCGCTGCGCCTCGACCTGCGCGGCGCGGCCAAGGAGATCGGTTCGGACCGAGACATCCAGTTCCTCAAGGGCCTGATGGACGCGTCCGGCTATCGCGCCGTGGGTCCGGCGATCACGGTCGCCGCGCGCGTGCGACTCGGCACGGTGCTCGGCCGGAAGCTCTTCTTCACGGACTCGGTGGGCTTCATCCCGCCGCAGGAGCGCCTCTATGCCGGCGGCGCGGCGAGCGTTCGTGGCTTCCAGCAGAACGAGCTGGGTGATCTCATCTACATCGCGGAAAGCGCGCCGGTGCAGGATGGGACGGGCGACACGGTGTATTTCAGCGTGCCGGCGGATGCGCGCATCAGGCGCGTGGTGCCGGTCGGCGGCAACTCGCTCATCGTGGGCAACTTCGAGGTGCGCCTTCGGAGCCCGTTCTTCCCCGAGCTGATCCAGTACACGCTGTTCGCTGACGCGGGCGACGTGTGGCAGCGCGGGCGCTCCGGTACGCTCGGCAGAAAGTCGTCTGCGCTCTGGTTGAACGGCTTGCGATGGACACCTGGCATCGGCGTGCGGGTCTTCACGCCGGTTGGTCCCTTCCAGGCGAATGTGGGGTACAATCCGTTCTCACGGCCGGCAGGCGCCATCTACTACGATCAGGCACCCAACGCCGAGGGGTTTGCGCCGCTGTATTGTGTGAGCCCGGGCAACCGGATTCCGGCCGTGCTCGGCCGGCCGGACGTGTACGAGCAGGTGTCAGGCAGCGCGTGTCCGGCCACCTTCCAACCCGCGCAGTCGCGCTCCTTCCTCAGTCGCCTCACCATCACCTTCTCCATCGGACCAGACTTCTGATCCGGCATCGTCTCCGCGCATGACTCGCCGCAACTTCATCGCCCTCGTCAGCTTGTGCGTGCTGTTTGCGCTCGGCGTGATTGTGGTCGGTACGGGTCTCGTGGCCGCCAAGACGGAATGGGGCCAGGCGACGGTGCGGACGTGGATCGAGACGCGGGTAGCCTCGTCGATGAAGGGCACGCTGCACCTCGGGCGCATCAGCGGGAACTTCCTCACCGGCATCACGATCGATTCACTCGAGTTGCGCGACGACGAGGACTCGTTGTTCGTTGCAACGGGACGCGTGACACTGCGCTACGACCCGCGCGACATCGTGGACCGCCGCCTCTACTTTCGGAGCGTCGACCTCGAGCACCCGGTGGTGGTGCTGCGGCAGCACGAGGGTTGGCAGTGGAACTATCGTCGCATGTTCCGCCGCGGGCCGTCAGGCCCGAAGGGGCCGGAGCGCGGCTTCGGCGATTTCATCATCCTCGATTCCGTTCACGTGCGGAACGGCGGCAGTTTCCGGCTGACGATCCCCTGGCACCCTGATGACTCGCTGCGCGGCGCGCGGCGCGACAGCGCGGTGCGTGTGAACATCGCCCGCAAGGATCACGAGGTCCGCCGGACGCGCGAAGGCTTCGCGCAGACGTACCGGTGGAACGACGTGTACGCATTCCTGCCGCACGTTCGCATCGTCGATCCGGATACGGCCGGCCAGTCATTCCTCGTGGACACGCTCCACATGGACGAGACGATGCCGCCGTTCAAGTGGCGCAACGTCGCCGGCGCCGCGCGTATCCTCGGCGACAGCGCGTGGTTTGCACTGCGCCATTGGGACCTGCCCGCGTCGACGGGCACCGCCGACGGAAAAGTCGTGTGGGGCAGCGACCTGCCCGTTCGATACGCCGTGCGCTTCGTGGGCGACAGTGTGTCGCTCAAGGACATCGCGTGGGTGTACCCGACGCTGCCCACGACCGGCGTCGGCTCCATGGTGCTCGACATCAGGAACGAGCGGAACCTGCGCCTGCTCGACTACGCGATCACCAACCTCGATGTGCGCAGCACGAAGTCGCGGCTGCGCGGGCAGATGACGTTTGAGACCGGCGGACGCGTGCTCACGGTGCATGACGTGAAGCTCACGGCGGACCCCGTCGACTTCGATCTCCTGCGCGCGCTGAACGGCAAGCCGTTCCCGGCGGACTGGCAGGGCACGCTGACCGGGACAGTGACGGCGCGCGGCGGCCCACTCACGAACTTTCAGGTGGACGACGCGAACCTGACGTTCCGCGATCGTCACGTCGACGGCGCAGTGTCGAACATCCAGGGCAAGGGCGAGCTGAACATCCTGTACCCCGCGCTCACGGCGTTCCACAACTTCACCGCGACGACCACGGGGTTCGACCTCCGCACGCTGGCGGCGATCTATCCTGCGTTCCCGCGTATGACGGGTGTGGTGAGCGGCAACGCGGTGCTCGATTCGTCGTGGCTCGACGTGCGCGTCTCGAACGCGAGCCTCACGCACACGGACGGCCCCGCGGAGCCCACGCACGCCACAGGCGGCGGACGCATCACGTACGGCCCATTCATGTCGTACGACATGACGCTGCAGGCGGCCCCGCTTTCACTCACGTCGCTCGCACTGTCGTACCCGAAGCTGCCGCTGCGCGGCACGTTCAGCGGGCCAATCCGCGTAAAGGGCATCGCGCCGGATCTCGACGTGGAGGCGGACCTCACCGGCAGCGCGGGCCACATCACGTATGTCGGCAAGGCAGACGCGGATTCACTGGGCGGGTACGGCGCGACGGGCAGCGGTACCTTCGACGCGCTGGACGCCGTGGCACTGGTCGGCCGCACAACGCCGCCGTCGCACCTGTCGGGACGCTTCGACGTGGACCTCGTGGGCGACTCGCTGGCGAACCTCGCCGGCGCGCTCGCGCTCAGACTCTCCGGCTCCGACGTGGATGGCCTGCGTGTGTCCAGCGCTGAGACCAACCTGCGCTTCGATCGCGGCATCCTGTATGTCGACTCGCTGCGCGCGAGCGGACCCGCGGGGCTCGTGCAGGCGCGCGGCACGCTCGGCCTCACGCGCTCGCCTGGAGGCGACTCGCTCGCGCTCGCGCTCGACGTCGATTCACTCGGCGGCCTGCGGCGCTACCTTGCGCGCGCCGCCGATGCCGGCGTGCAATCACTCGCCGCGGACTCGCTGGCCGGCTCGCTCTCGTTTCGTGGTGTCGCCCACGGGTGGCTCGACTCGCTCGATGTGCGCGGGATGTTGAACGGCCGCAACCTCTTCGTGCGCGGCGATCGCGTGCGCACGCTGGCTGGCACGCTCGCGCTCCACTCGATGGACGGCAAGCTGTCAGGCACGGTCGAGGCGCGCGCGGACACGGCCATCGTCGGCGGCATCCGCATTCTGTCGGCGCACCTTGCCACTGATGTCCTCGACGCGGGCCACGCGCGCTTCGGCGTGGGCATCTCGGCCGACGGTGGCGCACAGGTGCGGACCGCGGGTGACTGGAGCGTGCGGAGCGACACCACGACCGTGCGACTGGATACGCTCGATCTCTCCATGGGCAGCGTGCGGTGGGCACTCCAGCGCCCGTCGTTGTTCGCGATGTCGCCCGCCGGCGTAACGCTCGACACGCTCCTGTTCGCCAATGCGTTGGGCGCACGCATCTCTGGATTCGTGCAGGCGTCGGCAACCGAGGCCGCGAGCATCCGCATCCGCGCTGATTCAGTACCGCTCGCGGACATCGGGCTCTTTGCGCAATTGCCGACCGCACTCGCCGGTCGCCTCTCGCTCGACCTCACCGTGGGCGGTACGCGCGAGAAGCCCACGATGCTGCTCGCCGCCGCGGCGAACGACCTCAAGTACGCGGGTGTCTCCGCGGAGCGCGTGACGATTGACGGCGCGTACGACGCTGAGCGTGCGTCGATGCAGGCGAACCTGCTGCGCGGCGGGCGGTCGATCCTCGACGCCACGGTCAGCTATCCGGTCGCGCTCACGCTGTTCTCGGCGCGTTCGACCGGTGACTCGCTGCGCGGTCGGCTGCATGCGGACAGCATGGATCTCGCGCTGGTAGAGGCGCTGTCCACGAAGCTGCGGAACACCACGGGGCGTCTCGCACTCGACCTGACGTTGAGCGGGCAGCCAGACAAGCCGCATCTGGGCGGCCGAGCGACCGTGCGAAATGGCGGCATCGAGATACCGACGGTGGGCGTCCGTTTCGCGGGCATCGACGCGGAGGTCAACGTGGACGCAGCGCGTGACTCGCTGACAGTGGAACGGCTGACGCTGACGAGCCCCGCGAGCGGGGGCACGGCGTCGCTCACGGGGTCCGTGGTGTTTCGCGAATTGAAGAACCCGCGCATCGACGTGCGGCTGGATGCGCGGAACCTCCGTGCCGTGGACAAGCGGGGGCTGGCGCGACTCGATGTCTCCACGGGTGAGACCGGGCTCACGCTCGCGGGTACGCCCGTGGCGGCGACGTTGTCTGGCGCGGTGAACGTGGACAAGGGGACCATCTACATCCCCGAACTCGTGCGTAAGCAGGTCGTCGATCTCACGCCCGAAGACTTCGCGCAGTTCTTCGACACGACGGACGTGCGCAACCGGTCGCTGATGCCGCAGCCGCCGAGCGCGCTCGTGGAGCACCTGCAGCTGCAGGGCGTTTCGGTGCGGATTGGCGACGAAGTCTGGCTGCGCTCGCGCGAGGCGAACATCAAGCTCGGTGGCTCGCTGGACGTCCGGCGCGCGCGCGACAATCGTGAGACGACGCGCTCGTCGCTCGCGCAAAGCACGCGCGGCGACTCGGCGCGCTACAAGCTCGCGCTGGCCGGCACGTTGAGCGCGGATCGCGGCACCTTTACGCTCGACCTCACGGCGGTGCAGCGCGAGTTCCAGGTGCAGAGCGGACGGATCACGTTCTTCGGCACACCGGACTTCAATCCGGAGATCGACGTCACTGCGCTCTATTCGGTGAAGCAGACGAGTCGCGCCGACATCGGGGTGAGGGCGCGCATCTTCGGCAACTTCTATCCGCAACCGGCGCTCGAGCTCTCCAGCTCTGATGCGTACCTCTCGCCGTCCGACCTGGTGAGCTACCTCGTGACCGGACGTCCGAGCTTTGCCACCGGCCGCGACGAGAATACCGCCGCCGGACAGATCGTCTTCCAGTTCCTCTCGCCGACCGTTGGCGCGCTCGCGAGCCGAGTGCTCCGCGAAAACCTCGGCGGCGTCGTGGACCAGATCCAGATCCAGTCCGGCGCGGTGAACGATCCGCTGGGCTCCGCGGGCAACTCGCAGAGCCAGTTAACGAGTCTGCTCACGAGCACGCGCCTCGGTGGCGAGAAGCAGATCAGCGACCGGTTGTTCTTCAGCTTCAGTACTGGATTGTGCCAGCTCGGAACGGACGACCCGAACCAACAGGGATTGAATGGCTTCGTGAGCGCCATCGAGGGAAAGCTCGAGTATCGCTTTCCGCTACTGGCGCCCGATCGCCTCTCGCTGCGGGCCGGCCGCGAGCCGGCAGCCAGCGCGCTCCGGTGCAATTCGGATCGCGTGCGCGGATTCGTGGCGACGCCACAGCAATGGGGCTTCTCGCTCTTTCGGTCCTGGGCATTCTGAGACGCGCGCTGCTCATCGCCAACCCTGCGTCGCGTCGCGGGGGCCGACTCGTGGAAGCGGCGCGGCAGGCCATCGTGGACGCCGGCGTCACGTGTGACGTGCTGCTCACCGAGCGGGGCGGGCATGCGCGATTGCTCAGCGCGGAGCACGGGCGCAGCTACGACGTCGTGTTTGCGCTGGGTGGCGACGGCACTGCCATGGAGGTGGCGGGAGCGTTGGCGCGGACGGGCATTCCCATCGGCGTATTGCCCGGCGGCACCGGCAACCTGTTGGCGCGCGCACTCGGCATACCGCGCAGCGTGGCGCGCGCTGTCCCTGCGCTCCTCAACGGCACGACGCGCCAGATCGATCTTGGCGTCGTGCTTGGCCATCAGTTCGCGGTGGCAGCTGGTGTCGGCATCGACGCGAGCATGGTGGCGGACACGCCGCGGTGGATGAAGCAGCACCTCGGCGTGCTTGCGTACACGCTGATGGCCCTCAAGGCTGCGCTCGTCGCCGTGCTCACGCGCCGTTTCTTCCTTGCTCGCGTGGAGGTGGACGGCGAGGTGATCGAGCGTCGCGCGGCCGCGGTGCTCTTCGCGAACTTCGGCGCCATCCTCGAGGATCGCATTGCCTTTGGGCCCGACATCGTGGTCGACGACGGACTCATCGACTGCTGCATCTTCTCGCCGAGCAACCTGCGCGACGCCATCCGCATCATGTGGCGCGTGCTGCGCCGGGACTTCCGGCCCGACCCGGCGCTGCTATATAGAAAGGGCACACGATTCCGCCTGGAGACCGAACCCATACTTCCACTCCAGGCGGACGGCGAGCTCCTCGGCGTCACCCCCGTGGAGGTGACGGTGGAACCACTCGCGGTGCACCTGCTCGTTCCATCGCGCTGAGGTCAGGGCGAATGAGCGTCAATTCACACGCGATGCCGACGTGACCGACGACCGCGATGGCGGCGCACTGTCCGCCGCGCTGGAGCATGCGGAGCGGCGTGCCGCGCGGCTGCAATCGCTCCTCGACGTGGGAACACGCCTCGCGCAATCGCTGGACGAGGACACGATGCTGCGCAGCCTCGCGGCGGGAACATACGCCGCGCTGCCCGTATCCAGTGTCGCGGTCTTCACGATGGACGGCGAGGGCAAGGCCGGTGCGGAGGTGCAGATCCTTCGCTTGTGGCTCAGGATGACAAACGGCTCGCTGCGCGTGATGCATGACGGCACGACCGCGACGGAGGAACTCACATCCGACTCGCCACTCCGGGCGCTGGCGTCGCGCTCCGCACGCACGCAACGGCTCGCGCGCGAAGGGACCTTGTCCGCGGCACCGTGCGTGGTCGGGTCGAAAACTCTGGGCGTCATCGTTGTGGACGCATCGCAGCGCGCCCCGCTGGATGCGGACGACACGGACCTGTTGCACGCGATCGGCGCGCAGGCCGCGGCCGCGATGAGCAACGCCGCGCTCTATTCGGAGAGCGTGCGCCAACGTCGCCAGACGGAAGCGGTTGCGGACGTGGCGCGCGCCGTTGGCGAATCCCTGCGCATCGACCGCGTGCTGATGCTCATCCTGCGCCACGCCACCGCGTTGCTGCGCACGGACGGCGCGACCATCTCGCTGCTGCGCGGCGACACCCTGGAGGTGACGTCGGGCGTGGGGGTGGGCGAGGCGCTCGTGGGCACTCGGCTGCCGCTTCACGGCACGTCGAGCGGGCGCGCTATTCGTTCGGCGTCGAGCATCATTCGCGACGACGTGCAGGACGAGACCGACGAATTCGCGCCGAATGCCGCCGCGTCCAGGGTGCGGAACACGATCTTCGTCCCGCTGCTCACGGTGCAGGGCCCCGTGGGTGTGCTTGCGGTGTTCAATCGCGCGGCGCGGTTCACCCACGAGGATGCCGACGTCCTCCAGCGGCTGGCCGACCAGGTCGGGGTGGCGGTGGTCAATGCGCGCCTGTTCGAGGAGGTGGCCGAGGCCACGCGCGAGTGGGTGGTCGCGTTCGACTCCATCGGCAGCGGCATGGTGCTCCTGGACAAGCGCGGCCGCATCCAGCGGACGAATGCGCAGGCGCGACGCCTGATGAACAACGCTGACGACGACGTGCTGCTCGGCCGTGACTTCCACACTGCGCTCTTCGGTGACGACGCGCCGTGCGACGAGTGCGTCCACTTCACGGCCATCGCGCAGAACGCGGTGGCACGAGGCACCCACGGCGATCGCATTCGCGGCCGCATCTTCGATATCACGGCGGCGCCGCATCCGCTCGGCGGCGCCGTGGTCACGTTCGACGACGTCACCGAACACCGCTCGCTCGCCGAGCGATACCGGCGCGTGGTGGAAACCTCGCGCGACGCGATCGTCATCACGGATCGCGAGCGACGCATCGTCTTCGCGAATCCCGCTGCACTGGAGATGCTCGCGCGCGGACCGGACGTCATCGGGACGCTCGGTGAAGCCGCGGTGCCGGAGGCCGAGCGCGCCATCGTGCGCGCGCACGAGGACCGCGCACTGGCCGGCGAGCCGCAGAACTACGAGGGCATCCTGGTGCGCCCGAATGGCGAGCAGCGCGTGGTGGCCGTCGCCACGGCGCCCCTGCGCGAGCTGGACGTGGTGACTGGCATCGTGGCCTCCATGCGCGACGTGACCGATGAGCGCCGCGCGCGCGACGCCGTGGCGCAGTCCGAGCATCGCTACCGAAACCTCTTCGAATCCGCCAGCGACGCGTTCTACACGCTGGACGTCCATGGCGTATTCACCTCGGCGAATCGCGCGATGTGCGAGCTGACGGGGCGCACGCGCGATGAGCTCATGGGCTTCAACTCACTCCTGCTCTTCGACGAGCGCGAAGCGGGCTTGGTGACGGCGCAGATGGAGCGCGCCATCTCGGGAGGCGCGGTGCGCTTCGAGTGCCAGCTCCCCAGGCCGAGCGGCGAACGCCGTATCCTGTCAGTGACGAACACGCCCATTCGGCAGGGGCAGCAGATCGTTGGCGTGCTGGGCGTGGCGCGCGACGTGACGGACGCGCGCGCCCGCGCCGCGGCGCTGGTGCGCTCGGAGTCGCGGTACACGCGTCTCGTCGAATCGGCGTCCGATGCGATCTTTACCGTGGACCAGGAGAGCCGGTTCACGGCGGTGAATCGCGCGCTGGAGCGCGCCGTTGGGCGGGGACGCGACGCCCTCCTCGGCTCCTTGTTCGACGATCACATCGATGCGCGCGACCTGCCCGAGGCGCAGCGGTTGCTGCGCGAGACGCTTGCCGGCGAGCGCTCGCGCGGCGCGATCCGTTACCGCGATGCCGGAGGGGAGGTTCGTCAGGGCTCGCTCATCCTGTCGCCGGTGATCGAGGACGGCCGGGTCGCCGGCGCGTTGGGCATCATGCGCGACGTCACTGACGAGCACCGCATCGCCGAGCAGCTGCTCCAGCAGGAGAAGCTGGTGGCGGTGGGCCAGCTGGTGAGCGGCGTGGCGCACGAGCTGAACAATCCGCTGGCGGCCGTGCTGGCGTTCGCGCAGCTGCTGCTCGCCGCGCCGGTTCCACTGGACGAGGAGCCGCGCCGCGCAGTGCAGACCATCCATCGCGAGGCGCGGCGCGCGGCGAAGATCGTCGCCAACCTGCTGACGTTTGCCCGCCAGCAGCCCGCCGAGCGCGCAGCCGCGCAGCTGAACGTCATCATCTCGGATGCACTGGAGTTGCGGCGATATGCCTTGCGCACCGCGGGTGTCACCGTGGAGCTCGCACTCGATCCAGCGTTGCCGGCCACATGGGCAGATCCCTCGCAGCTGCAGCAGGTCGTGCTGAACCTCGTCGCCAACGCGGAGCAGGCGCTCGCGGCTGTCGAGGGCCCGCGTCGCATCGAGATCCGGACCGTACACGCGGGTGCGCGAGTCGAGTTTTCGGTGGCCGACAACGGACCGGGCATTCCGGCCGACCAGGTCGACCGGATCTTCAACCCGTTCTTTACGACCAAGCCCGTGGGGCAGGGCACCGGGTTGGGGCTCTCCATCTCGGATGGCATCGTCCGGGAGCACGGCGGCCGGATTTCCGTGGATTCCGAGCCTGGTGCCGGTGCGACGTTCGTCGTGGAGCTGCCCTATGTGGCGCCGCCCGCGGAGGTGCACGCGGACGGCTCGATGCGGGCACCGGCGGTCGTGGCCGCCCGGCGGATGCTCGTGGTGGACGACGAACCTGCCATGGGGGTCGCCGTCTCGCGATTCCTGAGATCCCTCGGCCACACGGTGCAGCTGGCCGCGAATGGCGTGGAGGCACGAGCGCTTCTGGCGGCAAGCGAGTATGATGTGGTGCTGCTCGACCTAAGAATGCCAGGCCTGAGCGGCGAAGCGCTGTACCGCGAGCTTGGCGAGCACGACGTGCGCCACGCGAATCGCGTGGTGTTCGTGACGGGCGATCTTCAAAGCGACGCGTCGCGGCGCTTTCTTGCAGAGGCTGGCCGGCCCGTGATCGGAAAACCTTTTCAACTGGACGACCTCGCCGCCGTGCTCGCGAGCGTGACATCCTGATGGCGAAAATCCTCATCGTCGACGACGAACCCGAGATTGTCTCTGCGCTGGCTCGCTATTTCGAGCGATCCGGTCACGACGTGCTGCGCGCCAGTACCGGCGAGCAGGCGGTGTCGATCGTGCACTCTGAGCGGCCAGCAGTGGTGCTGCTCGACCTCTTCCTGCCCGACATCTCGGGGTTCGAGGTGCTGGAGCGCACGCGCGAGCAACGTCCGGTCATCATCATGGTCACCGGTCATGGCGACGTCCCTGCCGCGGTGCACGCGATGGAGAACGGCGCCGAGGGCTTCCTCACCAAGCCGGTGGAGCTCCAGCATCTCGGCGCCGTGGTGGATCGCGCGTTGGAGAAGGCGCAGCTGCGCGAGCTGAGCCGCGCGGCCGACGCCCGCGTCGCGCGCGCGTCCACGGATACGCTGCTCGGGTCGTCTGCACCGATGCGCGACTTGGCGGCGCAGATCCAGCAGCTGGCGCACAGCGAGCACACGGTGGCGCTGCTGGTGGGCGAGCATGGCGTGGGCAAGCAGCGCGTCGCGCGCGCCATCCACGCGCTGAGCGGCCGCGCGGGACGTCCGTTTCACGAGCTGGACTGCATCATGCGGCCGGTGAAGGCGCTCGATACGGAGCTGTTCGGCACGGAGCACGGCGCGGATGGTCCATACCCTGGCCTCTTCGAGGCCGCCGACGGCGGAACGCTGTTTCTCGAGGAGATTTCCGAGTTGCCCGCCGACTTGCAGCCGACGCTGCTGCGTGCATTGGAGTCGCGCCGCGTGCGACGTGCCGGCGGGACGCGCGACGTGCCCATCGACGTTCGGCTCATCGCCTCGACGGTGCGCGACCTTGCAACCGAGGTGACGGAAGGCAGGTTCCGCGAGGACCTCTACTACCGGCTTGGCGTGATGCCGCTGCACCTCCCGCCACTTCGTGCGCGCGCGCCGGAAGATCTCCGCGAGACGGTGAACGCATTGCTCATCGAGCTGCGACGAGGGTTGCCCGAGGCACCGCAGGTCATGAGCGCGGAGGCGATGAAGGTGATCGGTCGCTATCCGTGGCCTGGCAACGTGCGGGAGCTCCGGAACATTCTCGAGCGTGCGCTGATCCACGCGCGCGGCGAGGAGCAGGTCGGCGTCACGCACCTGGCGGCAGAGGTGCGCGGCATCGGCAACGACGCTGCGCTGCCGCACGTCTCGCAGTCGCTGGCGCAGGTGGAGCGTGGGCACATCGAACGGACGCTGCGCGCGCATGGCGCCAACCGCACGCGCGCCGCGCGCGAGCTTGGTATCTCGCGCGCGACGCTCATCAAGAAGATCCGCGAGTTCGGCCTGGGCGACAGGACGGGCGTCGTGGTGATGGACCGAGAGGACGACACATGACGGAGTTGCAGGAGAAGGATGCGATGGTCTGTCGCGCGTGCGGCAACGAGGAGCGCGCGTCCGAAGGATATCCGTGCGAAAAGTGCGGCACGTTCATCTGCGTCATCTGCAACCTGCGCGGCATCATCAGGTGCCGCGCGTGCGCGACGGCTGACCGACCCATGCCGAAGTGGCTCGAGTAGCGCGGCGGGTCATCTGGTGACGTCGTATGAGTCCTGCGGCCTCGCCATCGGTCACTCGACGGACGCAACGGGTGCCACAGGATGCACCGTGATTCGCGGCATCGACGCGCCATTCCGGTGTGCAGTACACGTCGTCGGCCGCGCCACGGGAACGCGCGAACTCGCGTTGCTCGAGCCTGCGCACCTGGTGTCTCGGGTGGATGCGATCCTGCTTGCTGGCGGATCGGCGTACGGCCTCGACGCGGCTGCGGGCGTCATGCGGTGGATGGAGGAGCGCGGCCGCGGATTTCCCGTTGGCGCCGGCGTCGTGCCCATCGTGCCTGCCGCGGTGATCTTCGATCTCGCGCCCCTCGGCCGATTCGACACGCGCCCCACGGCGCAGATGGCGTACGACGCGTGCGACGGTGCGGCGAGTAACGTGGTGCCTGAAGGCTCGATCGGCGCAGGCACCGGCGCGACGGTGGGTAAGATCGCGGGTCCGGACATGGCGTCGAAGGGCGGCCTCGGGGTCGGAGCGGCGGACGCTGGCGACGTCCACGTCCGCGCGCTGGCGGTGGTCAACGCACTCGGCGATGTGCGCGACGCGTCCGGCGCCATTCTCGCCGGCGCGCGCACGGCGAGTGGCGCGTGGCTCGACAGCGCGGCGTGGGTGGCGCGCGGCGATGTGGACCCGTCGGGATTCGATGCGCTCGCGGGGCGGAACACCACGCTGTGCATCGTCAGCACCAACGCAGACCTCGGGCGTGTGCAGCTCGGCGCGCTCGCTCGCGCGGCGAGCGCCGCGCTGTTTCGTCGCATCACGCCGGTGGGCACGATGTTCGACGGCGATGTGGTGTTTGCGACCGCGCCAGACAGCGGCGGCGTGCCGGCCTCGCCCGCGCAGGTCGAGGCACTCGCCGTCATCGCGCTCGAGCGTGCAATCGAGCGCGGGGTCCATACGCGAAATCCCGGGGACATCTTTCACGCATGACGGTCGAGTCCTCCCGCGTTGCCGTGGCGACACCAGTCGCGCAGTTGTTCGCCGAACCTCGCGTCGCGAGTGCGCAGATCTCCCAGTTGGTCGCCGGCCGGTTGGCCGTCGTGCTGGAGACGCGCGACGACTGGTATCGCATTCGCGGTCCCGACGGGTACGAGGGGTGGATGCATCGCGGGCATCTGGCACACGTCCCCGATGACGACGTGCGCCGCAGCGTCCAGGCATCCCGCATCTCGCTCGGCTGTGTGACGAGCAATCCCACGGGTGCGCGTCGCGCGATGCCGCTTGGCGCGTTCCTCACGGCCGAGGAGCGCGTGAAGAGCGGCGAGGCCATCGATCACGGCGAGCAGGAGGCGCGCTTTCCGGCGGACGCCGGCGCGCTCATCCGCTCCGCGCAGCAGTACTTCGAGGGGACTTCCTATATCTGGGGCGGCGTGACGCCGTGGGGTGCGGACTGCTCGGGACTCGTGCAGAGCGTCTACTCGCTGCACGGTATCCAGTTGCGGCGCGACGCATGGCAGCAGGCGGAGCAGGGCACGCCGGGCGAATCCGATCCCCTCGCGTCAAAGGCCGGCGACCTGTTGTTCTTCACGGATCGCATGGACCAGCACATCACGCACGTCGGCATCGCGCTGGGCGGATGCGCGCTGGTGCACCTCGCACTCGGCCGCGGTGGCTACGCCATCGAGCGGCTGGACGACATCGGCGACCCGTACGTGCGCACGCTGCTCGATCGGTTCCTCTTCTCGCGGCGCATTCTCGCGCCGGTGGGACCGCACGGTTGACGACATCGTTGCTGACTGAGACTGGCAACTGGAGACTGGCGACTGGATACTGAGCGCGCGCACCACTGACGGTCAGTCGCGGGTCGCCAGTCACCGGTCGCCAGTCTCAGTCACGAGCGCGACGTTGCTTGTCATCCTGAGCGGAGTCGAAGGATCTGCACCTCCGCGCTGTGCCGACGTGCAGATCCTTCGCTGCGCTCAGGATGACA
>JANOIJ010000376.1:0-1666 GCA_031407575.1 Gemmatimonadaceae bacterium
AGCAGTTGAGTCAGGCGTGAGCATTCGACTCGGAGTTCTCGCCGCGGTAGCGCTGATCATCGCACCGACCGGCGCCGCCGCTCAGCGTCCGCTTCCGGTACCACTCTACGAGCGTGTGGTGAAGCCGGGCGGCCCCGGAGCGAACCACCTGATCGTGGACTCCACACTGCTCGTCAGGGCAGCGCCATTCGCGAACGGCACCACTGGTGGACTCGGCGACCTCCGCCTCCGCGGCGACGACGGCGGACGCGAAGTGCCGTACCTCCTCGTCTGGCCCACCGAAGATCCGCCCACCTGGCGACCGGGTCGCATCGTGCCCGTCTCACCTGGCAAGGACACCAGTGGATTCGAGGTCGACCTCGGTGCTGTGGCCACGGTCGACCGCATCGAAATTCCCGCATTGCCGGAGCGCTTTCTCAAGCGCGTCCGCGTCGAAGGCAGCGGTGACCGCGTGCGCTGGACGATGCTCGTCGCGGAGGGAACGCTGTTCAACCTGCCGGACGACGGCAGCGGTAGGCCGCTTCGCCAGACACAACTTGCGTTCGCTGCCGGCGAGTATCGCTACCTCCGCCTCATCTGGGACGATCACGCGGGTCCGCGCCTCGCGACGCCGTCGAGCGCGCGCGCGCGCATTGCGCCGCGTTACGCAGGGCTCGCGGACACGCTGCGCATGACGCTCGCCTTCGAGAAGCGCGCGAGCTCGGCGCGCACGAGCCGGTACCACGTGCGCTTACCCGCGACGCGATTGCCCATCGTTGCACTCGAGCTCGACGTCGGCGGCGCGCAGGTGCTCAGGACAGCGCGCGTTACAGAGCCGCAACTTGGCGCAGGGCGCGTGGCTCCCGTGCAGCTCGGCGCCACCACACTGCGTCGCACCGCGGACGCCGGCGCGGTCGCGTCGGACCTTCGCATTCCGACGACGTCGCCCATCGGTGCTGAGCTCGACGTCGTGATCGACGACCTCGACAACCCGCCGCTCGACGTGCGCGGTATTCGCGCGATCGTCGGCGGTCTTCCGCACGTGTACTTCGTCAGCGGCGACGGCGCCGAGCTTCGTGCGACATACGGCACCGACCGCCGAGCGCCCATCGCGCCACCGCAGTACGATCTCGAGGCCCTGCGCGACACGGTGAAGCGCATCAGGGCCGTCGCCGCCACGTGGGGCGTAACGCGCGAGACGCGCACCGCAACGCCGGCCGCGGCGCCCAGCGCGCTGTATGCGGCGCCCGGCGCGCCGCTGGTTGCGAGCACCTTCATGTACGCGCGCGCTATCCCCGCAGGATCCGGCCTCACCGCCGTGCGCCTCGACGCCGCGGCGCTCGCGCACAGCCGTCTCGACGACATTCGTATTCTCGACGCGGCCGGACGCCAGGTGCCGTACCTCTTCGAGATACTCGACGAACCGACGGAGCTCGCGCTGCCGGCGTTCGACACATTGCCACCGCGTGGAACACCGGCGCGCACGGCGTATCGGCTTCGGCTGCCGTACAGCGGACTTCCGGATGCGGCGCTTCGCCTGAGCACCAGCGCGCGCGTCTTCGCGCGAGACATCAACGTCATTGTGCGCGAATTGCCGCGCGATGCCGTATCCGATGCGAACGTCGATCGCGCAGCGAACGCCTCCTGGACACACGACGATCCTGACTCTCCCGCGCCGTCGCTGGAG
>JANOIJ010000381.1:0-9296 GCA_031407575.1 Gemmatimonadaceae bacterium
CGCCGGGAGAGGCATCAGCAGCTGCATTTGCAAGTAGCGCCGCCCACCGGTCCTGCATTTCAGGCAGATCCTCGAGCGAGGCAGCTTGCAGCGCTGGTAGGAGTAGGCGCACGGGCACTTCATGGAGCTCGCGCCCCGCCCCTTGCACCGCCGCGCGTGCAAGGACTTCATCGCGGTTTCTGTCCGTGCCGAAGATCGCGTCGCGTACCCTGTCGCCCAATGACTCCGCGGACGGACCCAAAACCTTGTCCAAGAACCACGTTGCCGGTGGCGAGGCAGCCAAAGCAAAGATGGGGTCAACCATGTAGTGGCCTCCGCCGATCAGGCGCGAATGTGCGCGTGAAACCGCGCCCCGTGTGCGACGGGTGTGCGACAAACGAAGACCGCCCCTCGCGGGGCGGCTCGTAACTCGTTGTCCTATATGGTCGGGGCGGCCGGATTTGAACCGGCGACCTCCTGCTCCCGAAGCAGGCGCGCTACCGGGCTACGCTACGCCCCGCCGACTAACACTTACCGCCCATGCGCCCGGAGGAACTCGAATCCCCAACCTTCTGATCCGTAGTCAGATGCTCTATCCAATTGAGCTACGAGCGCGTAGAAAAAACGACGGCTGCCACGACGGTGCAGCCAATCGAAGACAGACTCGGATAATAGACCGCACCCGTCACATCGTCAACCCGTGCGCCAACCGCTCGCGCGTGAGACCAGCTTCTCTCGCTCCGCGGACCGGGCATGGCACGGTTGCGCGCCGCCTTCAGCCGCGCGCGAAACCATTCCGGCCGCCCTCGCCGTTTCGCCCTAAGGCAGCCGTGATTCAAGGATGTCGCCGCGCGCGTAGCTGTCTCGGCCCAGTACCAGGTGGTATGCGCGCGCTGCCGATGCGAGCTCCAGCAACGGGAGCACCCGCGACGCCACGAGCGGATCGGCGATCAGCCACGGCGACTGTCTGATCAATGCCGTGAGCACGTCCGCCGGATGTACCGCGCGCGCCTCGGTGCGCTCATCCGCGATGACGCGGGGCAGGAGCACTCCAGCCAGCGGCGCTGACGCACGCCGTCGCGCCGGCCAGCGCTCCACGATGTTCACCAGCTCGCGCTCACCCGTCACTTCACCGTTCGACCACCCACGGTCCAGGTGCGCCTGGCGAGGCCAGCCCCAGATACGCACGCCACCCTCTTCGCTGGCGAGCACGATCTGGTCGTCGGCAAGAAACGACCAGCCGGCCTCGACGAGCGCTGTGCATGTGGACGTCTTGCCGCTGTGAGAATCACCAACGACGATCCACGCGCCGCCGGCGCGATCCACCACGGCACCCGCGTGCGCGAGTGCCCTCCCCTTCGCGCCGAGCACGAGCGCGGCGCTGACCGTGAGCATCGAGTACACATCACCCGCGGCCATGGATACGTCATCGCCACGCGTGTCGATCTCGATTCGAGCACAATTCGCCCGGAGATCCAGACGTCCTCGCGTCGCCGAGCGTCCACGCAGCGCGATGCTTCCGTCCGCGCGTCGGGTCGCGCGTACGGAGCCGAGTCGGAGCAACGGCGGCGCCTCATCCGGATTGTCCTTCGCGGTTCCGGCACCAAGGCGCGCGTTGTCACGTGAACTGACGAGAATATCGCCGGCGTCCACGGGCGACGACCGCGCCGACGCGCGCGCCGCGCCTAACGGAATCCAGGGCTCCACGAATGAGAACACGTCGTCGTTGGCGACGAGCGTCAAACCCTCCTGCGGCAGCAGCCTGACCACTTGGCTCATGGATCCACGTGTGGACGGAATCTTGCCGAACAGAAAAAACAAACCCCCGGCGCGTGGCCGAGGGCAACCCAATGAGCGGTACAAGACTCGAACTTGTGACCTCCACGATGTCAACGTGGCGCTCTAACCAACTGAGCTAACCGCCCAATCCCGCAAAGCCGGCAGGACTCTGGCCGGCTCTGCATTCCGACACGTCATGCAAACGGCGAACCGCCACAGACGCTGCACCAGATAAGCGGGAAACGGGACTCGAACCCGCGACCCCAACCTTGGCAAGGTTGTGCTCTACCAACTGAGCTATTCCCGCACGTCAACACATCGTCCCAGTGGAGGCGAGGGGAATCGAACCCCTGACCTCTTGAATGCCATTCAAGCGCTCTCCCAACTGAGCTACGCCCCCAGGGCCGGCGCGAACGTATTGGGCTTCAAACACACGTTCCCGCAGGAACCACCATATATAGCGGCGGGTATATATGATGTCAACAAATCAGGGCTGGCGGAATCCCAATAGGCCGGTAATTTGCACCGCTCCGGGGCCGTGAGGCTTTCGGTCATGTTTTCACCCTTCGCGCGCGCGGACTTTACGACTTTAGCGCAACGGGGGCGGCACCAATTCAACGTAGCCTCGCGACGCACCGCTCCACTCGTTTTCAATTCGGATTTCGTGTTCGCAGTCCGGTCGTCGCAGCTCATAGATGCCTACTCTCACGCGTAGGACCTGTACAAGGCACCCATGACAGAACTCAAGAAGCCAGTCCGGCGCCGCCGCGCGGCCCCCGCGGGGATCGCGCCAAACGAGCCCGAGCGTGACATTCTCGACCAGTACCTCTACGAGGTCTCCACCTACCCGTTGCTCAAGGGCACCGAGGAGATCGAACTCGCGAAAAAGATTCGCGCCGGCGACCCGGACGCGCTCCAGGAGCTCGTCAAGCGCAACCTGCGTTTCGTCATTAGTGTGGCGAAAAAGTACCAGAACCGCGGCCTGCCGCTCATCGATCTCATCGGTGAAGGCAACGTCGGCCTGCTCACCGCGGCCCGGAAGTTCGATCCGGACCAGGGTGTCAAGTTCATCTCGTATGCCGTGTGGTGGATCCGTCAGGCCATCCTGTCCGCGCTTGCGCGCCAGGGCCGCACCGTGCGCGTTCCGCTCAATCGCACCGCGGATCTCTCGCGGATCATCAAGGCGAGCGAGATCCTGCGCCAGAAGCTCAATCGTGAGCCGAGCCCCGAAGAGCTGAGCCAGCTCACCGGTCTGTCCGTCGACGTCGTGCAGTCACTCGCGGCCCTGAACACCAGCGACGTGCGCCTCGACGCACCGATGGATCCCGAAGGTGATCGCTCGCTCATCGAGCGGTTCGTCGCCGACGAGATGCCGGACACGGAAGAGGAAGCCATGAACCGGTTCCTCACCGACGAGATCGAGCAGGCGCTCTCCACGCTTCCGCCGCGCGACGCGAAGGTCCTGCGTCTCTATTTCGGCCTCGAGGGCGGACGCGAGCACACGCTCGAAGAAATCGGCAGCATGCTTGGCGTCACTCGCGAGCGTGTTCGCCAGTTGCGCGATCGCGCGCTCAAGCGGCTGCGTGAAGGCGATGTCGGCCGCGCCCTGGGCAGCTTTGCGGCGTAGCTGAGGGCGAGTAGGCGATCGGTCGCGCAACACCATGGCGACACGCGGGGCGGCCTTCTTCGGTCGCCCCGCGTTGCGTACCGGAGGCATGGATGGCGCGTTCGCAAGGTCTGGCATGCGGACCGAGCGCCCATCACTTTTCTGATGTTGGTCGATTGGCCTGATCGACCACGTCGCGGACCGTCTGACCAGCTGACCAATGATCCAACTCAAGGACGTTCACAAGGCGTTCGGTCCCAAGCGCGTCCTCTCCGGGTTCACGCTTGACGTGCCCGAGGGCGAAACCACCGTGATCATCGGCTATTCCGGCACGGGAAAATCGGTTGCGATCAAGCATATCGTCGGGTTGCTCGAGCCTGATGCCGGTGAGGTCTGGGTGGACGGGCTGAATGTGCCGGAGCTCCCCCGTCGCGAGCTGTACGCGCTGCGCTCAAAGATCGGCTATGTCTTTCAGTTCGCGGCATTGTTCGACTCGTTCTCCATCGGTGAGAACGTCGCGATGGGGCTCCGCAAACAGGGCGAGCTCGACGAGCGCGAGATTTCCGACCGCGTGAACGAAGCGCTCGACCTCGTGGATTTGCCCAATGTCAACGATCGCTTTCCCGCCGAGCTCTCTGGTGGCATGCGCAAGCGCGTCGGCATTGCGCGCGCCATCGCGCTGCGCCCCAAGTACATCCTCTACGACGAGCCGACCACGGGACTCGACCCCGTGACGAGCGCCGTGATCGACCAGTTGATGGTGCGCATGCGCAAGAAGCTGAACGTCACGGGCATCGTCATCACGCACGACATGCGCAGCGCGTACACCGTGGGCACCCGCATCGCGATGCTCTACGAAGGAAAGGTGCGCTGGGAAGGTTCGGTGGACGAAATTCAGAACACGACCGATCCTATCGTGAAGCAGTTCATCGAAGGGCGTCCGACGGTTGACCCGGACGATATCACCATGACCATGACGTTCGCGCGTCCCGTACCGAAGGTCTGAGGTCCGCCGAGTGACTCGTGCGCGCGCACAGCAGGAAACTTCCGCCGGTGGCGTCGTGTATCGGCTCGCCGACGGCGAACCGCTCTTCCTGCTCATTCGCGACAGCTACCAGAACTGGGGGTTCCCGAAGGGACACCTCGAATCCGGCGAGCGCGCGGAGGACGCCGCGCTGCGAGAAGTGCGCGAGGAGACGGGCATCGCCGATGTCGATTTGCGCGGCACCATCGAGACGATCGACTGGTACTTCCGCTTCCGTGGCCAGCTCATTCACAAAGTCTGCCATTTCTTCCTCATGGAGACCGCGCAGGCGCACACGTCTCCGCAAGGCACCGAGGGCATCACGGCGTGTCAGTGGGTGCGCTTCGACGAGGCCAGTTCCGCCATCTCCTACGCCAACGCTCGGCTCGTGTTACGGCGCGCCCAGGAGATGATCGGCGTGTCGCGGACGCCGGCGACCGGCTCCGGATGACGGCAACGCCACCCAGGAGCAGCGCAGCCGCTGCTGCCGCGTCTCGCTCGCTCGCTCCGACGCCAGTGGTGGTGCTGTTCGCGCTCCGCGAGCGCGCACGCACGCTCATGCGCGCGGCGTTCCCCCGCCGCCGCGCGCGCCTCATCCTCACGCGAACCCCAGAAGAGCTCGACGCTGCATTTCGCGGCAGCCTGGTAGATGCGGCGATCGTCGACCTGGCAGGCGCGCAGGACGAGACGTGGCGAGCGGCTGCACTCGCGCGCGAGTTCCCCAGCGTGCCTTTTTTCGGTTTCACCGCACTCCGTGCTGCCGAAGCGCCCGCGTTGGCGCAGTGCGTGGCGCTGGATTTTGCGGATGTGATCGTGGAGTCGATCGACGAGGCGGTTGCGCGCGACATCGTGTTCCGCGCGGCGTTCTCGACGCGCTTCGCAAATGCCCTCGCGAATCCACCCGAGGCACTCGGCCTCGAGACCCAGCTGCAGCGCGCAGCGTGGCGGGGCATCGTATCGTGGTCAGGGCGGCCGGTGCGCACGCAGCTGCTCGCCGACGCCATCGGCGTGACGCGCGAACACCTGAGCCGGACGTTCTCAGCGTCGGGTGCGCCCAATCTCAAGCGGGTGATCGACCTGGTTCGCCTGATCTCCGCGGCGGAGCTGGCGAAGAATCCCGGATATGACGTGCGTGACGTCGCAGCGGTGCTGGACTTCGCGAGCTCGTCGCACTTGTCGAGCACCGCGCAGCGCGTCGTCGGGATGAAGCCGGCGTCGCTGGCCCGACTGCGTGCGGTGGATCTCGTGGACCGGTTCACGAAGGGGCACGGGCGGAGTCGGGGGTGACCGACGCATGCCGTTTCGCGCTCGCTGCCGGCGCGGATGGTTCTCGATCGGCGATCTGGCGGTCCAGGTACACCGTATATCCGGCCAGTAGCCGAGCGACCTGGCTGGCGCGCGCGGTGAGCTCGGTGAAGGAACCGGCTGGAATCAGTTCCGCCTGGCGCGCAATGGCAAGCTCGGTTTCCAGGCGGAGAAGCGAGCGCTTCGCCGCCAGGTAGCAATCTCGTTGTTCGCTGAAGCTGTGTCGGCCAAAACCGTCCGCGATGTGCGACGCCACGGCCATCGCGGTGGCCATGACGGCGTCGCTCACGCTCTTGGTCTCGCGTCGAACGCTGGACCGCACGGCACGAATGACGTCTCCCCCGAGGGAAACTGCCTCCTGCCAGACCCGAAGTTCCCGCACGCCGGTGGACATGGGCTCAATGGTACAGCCCTCGCGTCTGGATGCAGCATCGAACGACGGCAGGGCGCAGCATTTCACTTCCGCCCTGGCAGAACCGCCGTTTTTATGTCCCCGGTTGCTTCCCGGGATGGCTTGTGATAATTTTCACAAGCTAGCCCCTACCCGCTCATTCCGACCGATAAGTATGGCATCCGATACGACGCTGCGCCCCGGCGAGATCAAGGACATTCTCCTCCGCGAGATCGAAGCCGCCGACCTCCACGAGCTCGATGTCGAGGAAGTTGGCTCCATCCTCGAGGTGAAGGATGGAATCGCCCGCATCTACGGCCTCCAGAAGGCCATGGCCGGCGAGATGCTCGAGGTCCACTCGAGCGAAACGGGCAACACCGTGACCGCCCTCGCCCTGAACCTCGAAGAGGACAACATCGGCGCGGTGGTCCTCGGCGACTATCTCCAGCTGAAGGAGAGCGACGAGGTTCGCCGCACGGGCCGAGTGCTCGAGGTGCCCGTCGGGCCGGAGCTCATTGGTCGTGTTGTTGACGCGCTGGGCCGCCCGATCGACGGCAAGGGCCCCATCAATTCGACACACACTCGAAAGGTGGAGAGCGAGGCGCCCGGCATCATCGTGCGCCAGCCCGTGAAGGAGCCGCTCCAGACCGGGATCAAGTCCATTGACGCGATGATCCCGATCGGCCGCGGCCAGCGCGAGCTGATCATCGGCGATCGCGGCACCGGCAAGACAGCCATCGCCGTCGACACAATCATCAACCAGAAGGGCCAGGGCGTCGTCTGCGTCTACGTCGCCATCGGCCAGAAGGCATCGACCGTCGCGTCGGTCGTTGCGCGGCTCCTGGAAAAGGGCGCGATGGAATACACCATCGTCGTCGTGGCATCCGCCTCCGATCCGGCGCCGATGCAATACATCGCCCCCTACTCGGGTGCGGCGATGGCCGAGTACTTCATGTATAACGAGGGTCAGGCGACGCTGTGCGTCTATGACGACCTCTCCAAGCAGGCCGCCGCGTATCGCCAGCTTTCGCTGGTGCTCCGCCGCCCGCCGGGCCGCGAAGCGTTTCCGGGCGATGTGTTCTATCTCCACTCACGCCTCCTGGAGCGCGCGGCGAAGATGAGCGAGGATCCGTCCGTGGTGGACGGCAAGACGATCCTCAAGCCCGGTGGCTCGATGACCGCGCTGCCGATCATCGAGACGCAAGCTGGCGACGTATCGGCGTACATCCCGACGAACGTCATCTCGATCACGGACGGCCAGATCTTCCTCGAAGCCGACCTGTTTTACGCGGGTGTTCGCCCCGCCGTCAACGTCGGCATCTCCGTGAGCCGCGTTGGTGGCTCGGCGCAGATCAAGGCGATGAAGAGCGTGGCTGGCCGGCTGCGGCTCGACCTCGCGCAGTACCGCGAGCTCGAGGCATTTGCATCGTTCGCGTCCGATCTCGATGCCGCCACGAAGAAGCAGCTCGAGCGCGGCGCGCGCACGGTCGAGATCCTCAAGCAGGGGCAGTACGCCCCGATGCCCGTCGAGCAGCAGGTCATGATCCTGTACGCGGTGGCCAACGGCTACATCGACGACGTCGAGGTTCCTGCGCTCCAGGCGTGGGAGAAGGGCTTCCACGAGTTCATGAGCGCACAATACCCGCAGGTGGGCGAGCGCATTCGCACGGAGAAGGCGCTGTCCAAGGAGACGGAAGCGGACTTCAAGCGCGGCATCGACGAGTACAAGAAGAGCGCGGGCACCGGTTCCGCCAAGTTCACGGCCGCGAGCCTGTAATGGCGCGTCATCCTGAGCGCAGCGAAGGATCCGTACCTTCCGTTGCGACTGCCACGATGATCCATGGCTAAGGGTCGCGAACTCAAGGGTCGGATCAAGTCCGTCGAGAACACGCGCAAGATCACGCGTACGATGGAGATGGTCGCGACCTCGAAGATGAAGCGGGCGCAGGATCGCGTGGTCGCCGCGCGTCCGTACGCGCTCGCGCTGGCCGACGTGATCTCGAGCCTCTATTCGTCGGAGCTCGCGGAGCGTTTTCCGCTGCTGCGCCAGCCAGCGCAGGCGCGTCGGGTCGCGCTCATCGTCCTGACGAGCAATCGTGGCCTGGCGGGCGGCTTCAACGCCAACCTGATCAAGGCGGCGCGCGCGCAGATTGTCGAGCTGGAGAAGGCTGGCACGAAGGTCGAGGTGCACGTCATCGGCAAGAAGGGCATCGGGTACTTCAAGTACGTCGGTCGCGCGCTCGCCTCGCAGCGCATCGACATCACGGACCGTCCCACCGCTGCGGACGCCGCGGATATCGTCGATGCGCTCATGGCGGAGTACGTCGCCGGCGATCTCGATGGTGTGTACGTCACGTACGCCAAGTTCGTGTCGGCGCTCAGCACTCCGCCTACCACGGAGCGTGTGCTGCCGGTGACGCCGCCGGCGCCGCGAAAAGACGAGGGTGGCGGGCAGCGCGACTACCTGTTGTTCCCGGATGCGGAAGCGATCCTCACCGAACTGCTTCCGTCGTACGTGCGCAACGCCGTATATCGCGCGCTCGTGGAGACCGTCGCGGGTGAGCAGTCGGCCCGCCGCACCGCAATGAAGAACGCAACGGACAACGCCGGCGACATTCTCAACGTGCTTCGCCGCACCTATAACCGCGCCCGTCAGGCGCAGATCACGCAGGAGATCGCCGAAATCGTCGGCGGCGCTGCTGCTCTCCAGGGATAGACATGGCTACCGCAATCGCAACCAAGCAAATCGGCAAGGTCGTCCAGGTCATCGGCCCGGTACTCGACGTTGCCTTCGAGTCGGGCCACCTGCCCGAGCTCTACAACGCCCTCGAGATCAGCGCCACCACGGACTCCGGACAGGAGATCCGCGTGACGGTCGAGGTGCAGCAGCACATCGGCCGCAACCAGGTGCGCGCGGTGGCGATGAGCTCCACGGACGCCCTCGTCCGCGGCATGGAAGTCGTCGATACGGGCGGCCCCATCTCCGTGCCCGTCGGCACTGTGCCGCTGGGGCGCATCCTCAACGTGCTCGGCGAGCCGATCGACAACGGCGCCGAGATCCCGAAGGATGCGCTGCGTTGGCCGATTCATCGGAAGCGTCCGGACTTCGTGAACCTCGAGCCGAAGACGGAGATCTTCGAGACGGGTATCAAGGTCGTCGACCTGATCGCCCCGTTCGTGAAGGGTGGAAAGATCGGGCTCTTCGGCGGCGC
>JANOIJ010000390.1:0-7665 GCA_031407575.1 Gemmatimonadaceae bacterium
GTGCTCTAACGGCGTGCTCCAAGGGCGTGCTCCAAGGGCGTGCACGCTGGAGATCGTCTCGAGGCGCGTTCAGAGCACGCCGTCCTCAGTACACGTCCTTAGTACACGTCGTCAGTGCACGTCGTCAGTGCACGTCGTAAGTGCACGTCGTCAGTGCACGTCGTTAGAGCACGTCGTTAGAGCACGTCGTTAGAGCACGTCGTTAGAGCACGTCGTCAGAGTACGTCGTCAGTGCACGTCGTCAGTGCACGTCGTTAATGCACGTCGTCAGTGCTCGTCGTCAGTGCTCGTCGTCAGTGCTCGTCGTCAGTGCTGGTCGTTCAAGGTTTGTGCGTGCCAGTGTGTGGACGCGACGCACGCTCCACTTCCGCCAGCAGGTCCCTGACCCGCGCGGCGATCGCGTCTCGTGCCTGCGGAAAGGTCGCCAACACAGACGGCAATCCGTCCCACTGCCGAGTGGGGACGCCGCCGGAAACCGCCGCCGGGACACGAACGTCGAACGCGACGAACAGTCGCGCGTCGCGTGCATCGGCGACGCTGAGCCCTTTCGGCGTGACGTTGCCGACGTCGACACCGTCCTCGCGAAGGCCGTCGCGCACGACCGTGGGGATCACGTCGTCAGGCACTGTGCCGCGCGAGACCGCGCGTGCCGCCAGCCCACGCTCCGCGGCCATGCGATTGAACAGGGTCGCCGCGATCATGCTCTTCGCCGAGCCATGCTCGCAGACGAAGACCACGCGGGCAGTGTCGCCCTTGCTGCTTGACTGGGCACTCACGCCCTCAGCGGAAACGACCATCGCAAGAGTGACTGGAACGAATGACATGCGCATGGAGTTCGGCGAAGTGCCTGTAAGGGAGAACGTGCTGGCAAGATGCCCTTTCGTCAGTGACCGCCAAAATCGACCAGGACACCGATGCCCGCCGCGAGCGCGCGCTCGTAGGCGAGCCCCGCCGCGGCCGCGTCCTGCAGCGCGGTGCCGGTGCTATCGAAAACCACGACATCGTCGGCGGCGCGGCGCCCAGTCTTCCGGCCCGAGACCACCTGCGCGAGGTCTGCCGAGACGTCATCGCGCGTCATCGCGCCCGCGGCGATGGCGTGGTGCAGGTCGCCCATGTGCTCACACTGCTCGAGGACGTCGACAACGACGGTGCTCTCAGCCATCAGCGCCGGTTCGATCTCCTGCTTCTCCGGGTGGTCGGCGCCCACCGCCGCGACGAAAGCTCCCGGCATCACATCGCCGCGGCCGAGGATCCAGCGGCGGGCCGTCGTGCACGTGACGACGATGTCGCTCTGCCTCGCCGCTGCGGCGAGGCTGGACGCCACGATGACCGCGATCCCCAACTCATTCGCCATCTCCGAGGCATAGCGGTCGGCGACGTCGACATCTGTGTCGACCACATGGACGATCCTGATCGGACGCACCGCGACCAGTGCGCGAAGCTGGCTCCGCCCCTGTTCGCCGCATCCGCAGATGGTCGCCACGGATGCATCCTCGCGAGCGAGGTGCCTCGCCGCGACGGCGCTCGCTGCAGCCGTACGCAGGCTCGTGATGGCGGCGGAGTCGAGCACCGCGAGCGGGAATCCGCGCACCGCATCAAAGAGCGTGATCACGCCTTGAATTGTCGGCAACTTGTACCGCGCAGGATTGCCCGGGAAATTCGCGTTCACCTTGGCCACGAACGTCGGCCGATCGCCGAGGAGGCCAGCCGACTTGAGGTGGAATCCCCCGCCCTCCACGGCGGCGCCGAGCACGCCGGACGGAATGGTCCGGCCCTCGGCGTGCATCAGGAACGCGCGCTGCACGGCGTCGATGCAGTCGCGGACGTCGAGCACGCGCGAGACGTCGCGGCCGGTGAGCACCAGCGTGGCTGTCATGCGCTGACACCCTTGACGACCATTCCCGCCACCGCCGCTCCGAGGATGAGTACCGGCTCCGGTACCCGCCTGACCCAGGTGAGCGCGGCGAGCGTAAGCCCGAAGAGGATGACGGTCGGTACGTCGATGACGGCTCGGCGGCCGAGGACGACCGCCGCGCCGGCGATGGCGCCTGCGGCGGCCGCGGTAACACCATCGACGGCGGCGCGCACGGCGGCGTTGCGCACGATGCGCTGGAACCACCGCGCGCAGAGCACGACGGCGAGGTACGCCGGAAGGAACACGCCAAGTGCCGACGCGGTTGCGCCGAGCGGGCCAGCGACGAGGTAGCCGATGAATGCAACGGTGATGACGACCGGCCCCGGTGTGATCATCGAGACCGCGACGGCATCGAGGAACTGTCGCTCGGTGAGCCACCCCATGTCCTGCACGACACCGCCATGCAGGAAGGGCACGATGGCGAGACCGGAGCCGAAGACCACGGCGCCCGCCTTGGCGAAGTACGCGAAGAGTCGCGTGGATTCGCCGACGTCGGCTGCACCGAGCAGTTCCACGAGCCACCACGGCAGAACGATTGCCGCGGTCGAGCGCCAGGAGCGCGGTGGCTGCCGGACGAGCATCACGAGCACCCCACTCGCGAGGAACAGCGCAACGATCTCGCGTCCCGTCCACGCGGTGACCAAGGCGTTCGCACCCATCACGGCCCAGAGCAGGCGGTCCGCCAGCAGCGTCTTCCGTGCGAGGCGCCACGCACTGATGGCGATGAGCGCGATCACGGCGGCGCCCACGCCATAGAAGGCTCCCTGCATCCACGGCAGACCCCCGAAACGCACATACGCTGCGGAGAGGCCGAGCACCATCACGAACGACGGCGAGATGAACGCGACTCCCACGAGCGTTGCGCCGAGCACGCCACGGTGCGCCCATCCGAGGTAGATCGCGAGCTGCGCGGCGAGCGGGCCCGGCGCGATCTGCGCGAGCGCGAGGCCCTCCTTGAACTCGGCTGCCGTGAACCAGCCGCGCTCTTCCTGCAGATCGCGACGCATGCGCTCGACGAGCACCGCTGGTCCGCCGAAGCCCCACGTGCCGAGACCGAGAAAGTAGGCGACGAGTGCCCGGAGGGTCATCGGCCCACCCCAAGCGCCGCGTACAGGCCATCGAAGAGCTGCGCGCCGCGGTCGAGGCGAGCGGCGTCGTCGCTGGTGGTCGCGGCGATGCCCTCGAGCATGGCGGAGACGCCCGGCGTCTCCGGACGGCCGAACTTCTCGTCCTTGAGGTCGATGTCGTGCACGATCTCGGCGAGCGTGGCGAGCGCCGGGTCCGTGAGGCCGAAGCGCGCGAGCAGCACTTCGAACGTGCAGTTGTCGCCCTCGTGCGTAAACTCGGCATCGAACATGTCGAAGCGCAGTTCGTTGGGCGCTGGCCGGTATCGCGCGGCGGCCACAAATGCGAACCGCGCGTCGGGGTCGATGAAGCGGCGAATGAGCCACGCACTCGCAATGCGGTCCACGAAGACGCCGGACCGGGTGACCCAGGTGCGTCCGCGCGGCATGTCGCCCGGCGCACCCGCCATCGTCGCGACCTGCGGCGACGCACCGCGGACGCGATGTTCGGCCGCCTCGAGCGCCCGCTCTGCTTCGGCCCGAGTTGGAGACGCGAAGTGATCGACTCCTGCTGCTGATGTTAGCCGCTTCGCCAGGCGCGTCAGCACGGCCTCGGCCGCGTCGTGATCGACGGCGGCTGCGGCCGACGCGATGTCGGCGTAGTCCGAGTCGCGCGCGCTGCGGAACGAGGCGATGAGGTCGTCGTCGCTCATGCCCGAGAGGAACGACGCCGCGCAGATGGTCGCCTCGCCGCCGTCGGCCCTGATCTCGTGCGCCAGCCACTGGAAATCCTCCAGCGTCTCCGGCCGGAGGGGGAGCACATAGACCGAGCTCTTGACGGGCTGCGCTCCGAGGCGCTCGAGCCGCCGCCGGACCTTGACCCGGAGATAGTCGGGTTTTGGCGGGAGGTGGTGAATGAGCAGGAGCCAGGCGGGGGCAGCCGACTGCGCCGCCTCAGCGGCCAGCGGTTCAGTTCGGGTTGGCAGTGTCATAGCATCAATAGAATCATCAATGATTCTATTGTATCATGCTTCGCCATTTTGGCAAGTCTCCGAGAACGGCGCGACGTGGCGCGGCGGGCCGAGAGGCGACTCGGCGGGTCAGCGTGCGCGTTCTGGCGTTGCTATACCCGGTATATGGGTATAGTTAGCCAGGAACTGTTCGCTACCGGTATGACTACAGGCAGGGCTCGAGGCGCGAGAGCGACCCGCACGTGATCAACTCGTTCAAGGACAAAGGAACAGAAGACGTTTTCAATGTGAAGAGCTCGAGGGATGCGCGCCGGATCTGCCCCGAAACGCTCGTCAAGGTGGCCCGTCGGAAGCTTGGAATGTTCAACGCCGCGATACGCCTAGAGGACCTTCGGGTGCCGCGTGGCAACGAGCTCGAGGCATTGAAGGGCGATCGGAAAGGGCGGTATTCCATCCGCATCAACGATCAGAACCGGGTGTGTTTCACCTGGTCAGACGCGGGCGCAGAGCACGTTGAGATCACAGACTATCACTAGACGATGGGCATCACGGCGAGCCGCAGCCAGAGCAGCGCGGTCCTGGATTATTCACTGGATCTTACGAAGGACATCGAGAAACGCACATGGTGCGAATTCCCACACACGGCCCCCCGGTCCATCCGGGGGAGATGCTGCTCGAAGAGTTCCTCGTGCCACACAGCATCTCGCAGCACAAGCTCGCCGAGATGATCGGCGTCACGGTCAATCGGGTAAACGAGATCGTGAAGGGGAAGCGAGGGGTGAGTCCTGACACGGCAATCCGCCTCGAGGCACTGTTCGGCGCGAGCGCGCAGTTCTGGCTCAACCTGCAACTCGCGTGGGACCTCTACCACGCGCAGCATGCGCCCAACGTGAACGAGGTTAGGAAGCAGATCAAGCGTCTGCCCGACGCGAGCCGAGGCGACAAGGTTCGCGCGAGTGCGTGAGCCTTGCCATGTAGTCGACACGGCTATTTCCTCCTCCTGAAGCCCGACCACCGAATTTGGTGGCAGCCGCTAGATGGATTCCGGCGTCGCTGAGTACTGGATGGTCGATGCGGAGAACTCGCGGCGAACGTGTTGCGGACCGCCAATCAGCGCGCGCGTCGAGGCCTGTCGGAACCCCGCGTAATTGCCGCTGGCCGTACCCGAAGCGAGGATCGCCAGATGGGACGCAGGGACTTCGTAGAGAGCGTTGGTGGGGGCGCGGCACTCGCCGCGATCGACCAGCCACATGCGGCGGCGTCGAGGCACCTGCGCACTACGCTCGTGATGTTCGTTGCCTGCGCGGGCGTCGCCGGTGCGCAGCAGACGCTCACGGTCACTCGCCTCGAGACGAACGCCACCGTCGAAGCGCTCGGTATCGACGACCGCACGCCACGCCTGCACTGGGGACTCGAAGGAGATCGGCGCGGTGTCATGCAGACTGGCTACCGCGTACTCGTTGCGACCCGTCTCGAGCTGCTGCGCGACGGCCGGCCCGACATCTGGGATTCACGTGAGGTGCGGTCGGCGGAGCCATGGGTTGTGTACGCCGGCCCATCGCTGCGCCCACGCACTCGCTACTACTGGTCGGTGCGCGCGACGTCGAGCGCTGGACTCAACAGCGGCTGGTCGCAGCCGACCTGGTTCGAAACGGCGCTCCTCGGCGCAACCGACTGGCGAGGGCAGTGGATCGCCGGGCCGGAGCGCGGCGGTCACCTCACGCCCGCGCAAGGCGTGGCCGATGACAGCACGATTCGCGCGCAGGGTGAGCTGTGTCGGCCAGTGCGATGGCTCACGAGCGGCTTCGCGGCGCGCGTGGTGCGCAACAACGAAGGCGAATGCCGCGAGCTGCGTCCGGCGCCCATGCTTCGCAAAGTGTTCAGCATTGCGAAGCCTGTCGCGCGTGCGCGTGTGTACACGTCCGGCTTGGGGTACAGCGACCTGCGCATCAACGGAAGCGCCGCCTCCGAGAGCGTGCTGGATCCTGGCTTCACTCGGTACAACCGCACGGTGCTGTTCACGACGCACGACGTCACGCCGCTGCTCCGTCAGGGTGAGAACGTGATTGCGGCGGAGCTGGGCTCAGGCCAGTTCGATGATCAGGCGCGCACGTGGGACTGGGGATGGCACGAAGCCGAATGGCGGGCGACTCCCCGGTTGCGTCTCGACGTGTACCTCACCTACACCGATGGCACTGAGGACGTCGTGTCGTCGGACGCGAGCTGGAAGACGAGCACCGCCGGGCCAACGCGCTACGACAACTTCTACCTTGGCGAGACGTATGACGCTCGGCGCGAGATCACCGGTTGGGATCGTCCCGGCTTCGATGCAACGACGTGGGCGGCCGCGCGCGTCGTCAGCGCGCCCGCCGGAATCGTGCGCGCGCAGACGCACGAGCCCATTCGCATCGTCGCCGCGCGCGAGGCCGGCGCGCGCTCCGAGCCCACGCCCGGCGTGATCGTCTACGATGTCGGACAGACGCTCACCGGCTGGGCCACGCTTCGCGCCAGTGCTCCTGCCGGCACGGCGATCGAGATCTTCTACAGCGAGAAGCGCGACAGCACGGGGCGTGCGAGCATCGTCGGCAATGATCTCGTGTTCGGGCAACTGCAGACCGACTATTACGTCACGCGCGATAGCGGTGCGGAGACGTGGAGTCCACGGTTCAGCTACAAGGGCTTCCGCTTCGTGCAGATCAGCGGACCGAATGGACAGCCGCTACCGAGTGGTGTCACGGTGTCACTGGAGCGGATTCACCAGGTCCGATCCGCCGTTCCTGCGACGTCGAGCTTCGTGTCGTCGAACGGCACGTTGAATCGCATCCACCGCAACACTGCGTGGGCGGTCCAGAACAACTTTCACGGCGTGATCACCGATACGCCGGTCTACGAGAAGAATGCGTGGACCGGCGACGCACACCTCACGGCGGGAACGGCATCGACGCTGTTCGACACCGAGCGGTTGTACGTCAAGCTGTTCCAGGACATGCTCGACAACCAGAGCGAACACGGCGAAGTCACGCTCCTCGCGCCGACGAACCAGCACTACGGCTACGCCGGCAAGCCGGCATTCAAGCCCGCCAATTGCTGTGGCGCCACACCAGCGTGGGATACGTTCTGGTTCATCGTCCCATGGGAAGCCTATCAGCGCTACGGCGATGCCCGCGCGCTCGCTAAGACGTATCCCGCGATGCAGCGCTACCTCGACGACTGGATGCCGCAGTGGACGGCGCGCGACGGCGACGGCTTCGCGTACACGCTCACATCCGGTCTCGGTGATTGGGTTCCGCCCGCAGGCGTGCCAACCGTCAACCGGATCGCATCGACCGCGTATTACGCACACATGGCGCACATTGCCGCGGATGTCGCGCGCGCGTTGGGCAAGCGACGTGACGCCGTGCGATACGACACACTCTTCACCAACATCCGCCGCGACTTCAACGCGGCGTTTCTGGGTGCGGATGGCGTCTATCGCGAGCCGACAGTTCCCGGCGTCGCCGCGCCTGCCGCGGGCGGACCTGCAGCACCGAGAACCCCGATGCGCGAGTTCGTCCACACCGCGCAGATACTGCCGCTCGCATTCGATCTGGTGCCCGACAGCCTGCGAGCCAGCCTCGCCGCCAAGCTCGCCGACGACATCGTCAGCAAGAGCAGCGGCAATGCGTACGTCGGCGTGCTCGGCGCACGCTACGTCCTGCCCGTGCTCACCGCGGCG
>JANOIJ010000032.1:0-57117 GCA_031407575.1 Gemmatimonadaceae bacterium
TCCTGCGCGCGTTCTACTACTGGCATGTGGTGGAGACCTGGGGCGACGTGCACTTCACGCTCGAGCCCACCGAGGGCATTCAGACGGAAGCCAACCGGACCCCCGCGGCGGACATCTACAAGCAGATCTTCGACGACCTGAACTACGCCGTCGCCAACCTGCCGACAACCACCACCGAATACGGCCGCGTCACCAAGGGCGGTGCCGAAGCGTTCCTCGCCCGCATGGCATTGACGCGCGGCAACAATCAGGAAGCGCTCACGCGCGCGACGAACGTCATCAGCAACTACAGCTACCGGCTGCTGCCCAACTACGCCGATCTGTGGCGGATGGACAACCTCAAGAACGCCGAGGTGGTCTGGGCGGTGAACTACTCGGTGAACACCGCGCTCGACGACCGCATCAACGCGGTGCTGTTTCCGAACGGACATCCGCGCGGCGGCCACAATGGACACTTGATGTTCGGTCAGCTGTACGATCGCGAGCCCGGCATGATTCGCGACATCCCGAACGGTCGCCCATTCAACCGCTACATGCCGACGGTGTTCCTGCTCGACCTGTTCGACGAGACCTCCGACGCGCGGTATGCGGCCTCGTTCAGGCAGGTCTGGCGCGCGAACAGCACCACTCGGCCTGCCGGCATGGCGCTCGGCGACACGGCAGTGTTCATCAGCAAGAACGTCGTCCCGGCCGCTGCGCGCGTCGGAAAGGTGTACCGCATTTACGACCGCGATGCGGTGTACCGCGCGAACGGTACGCCGGTGACGCGCGGGCAGTACGTCGATCTCGGGAAGTTCCTCGATCCCACGCGTCCGACGATTGCCGAGGAAGTGAGCGGCCGCGACGCGTTCGTGATCAGGCTCGCCGAGATGTACCTGATCCAGGCAGAGGCACAGCTCGCGCTGGGTAACGCCGCCGCCGCGGCGACGGCCATCAACGCAGTGCGCACGCGCGCTGCCTTGCCGGGCAGGACGGCGCAGATGCAGATCACGGCGGCGCAAGTCACGCTCGACTTCATCCTCGACGAGCGCGCGCGCGAGCTCGCGGGCGAGCAACTGCGATGGTTCGACCTGAAGCGCACCGGCAAGCTCATCGATCGCGTCAAGGCACGAAATCCGGACGCAGCGGCATTCGTCCAGACTTTCCATCTGCTCCGCCCGATCCCGCAGCGGCAGCTCGACGCCGTCTCGAACAAGGATGTGTTCAAGCAGAACCCCGGGTATCAGTGAGTCGATGGTTGTCATCCTGCCTGCCCTGAGCGAAGTCGAAGGGAGCGAGCCGAAGGCGAGTCGAAGGATCTGCACCTTCGCACTGATCGCGATGCTGGTGGGGGCGTCACAGCTGATGGCACAGCCGTGGCGCCCCGAGCTCGTCGGCGGCCGCTACAAGAACCCGATCGTCTTTGCGGACTACTCTGACCCCGACGTGCTTCGCGTCGGCGACGACTACTACATGACGGCGTCGAGTTTCGGGCACGTGCCTGCCCTGCCGATCCTGCACTCGAGGGATCTGGTCAACTGGACGATCGTCAACCACGCGGTTCGCCGTCTGCCGCCTGGCTTCGAGGTGCCGCAGCACGGCAATGGCGTCTGGGCACCGTCGATTCGCCAGCACGGTGGTTGGTTCTACATCTATTACGGAGATCCCGACCACGGCATATACGTGGTCAGGACGCGCGACCTGCGCGGAACGTGGGAAGCGCCTGTTCTCGTAAAGCAGGCGAAAGGATGGATCGATCCGTCGCCACTGTGGGATGACGACGGCAATGCCTACCTCGTGCACGCGTTCGCGCGGAGCCGCTCCGGCATCAAGCACCGGCTGCATGTGAATCGCATGAGCCCCGACGGCCTGAGCCTGCTCGACGAGGGCACGCTCGTCTTCATGGACTCACTCAAGCACCCGACCTTGGAAGGCCCGAAGTTCTACAAGCACGACGGGTGGTACTATATCTTCGCGCCCGCCGGTGGCGTGCCCACAGGTTGGCAGGCGGTGCTCCGCTCACGCAATGTGCTCGGCCCGTACGAAGACCGCATCGTGATGGCGCAGGGGACGACCGCGGTGAACGGACCGCATCAAGGCGGTTGGGTGCGCTCGGCTCGTGGCGAGGATTGGTTCGTCCACTTCCAGGACCGTGGGCCGTACGGCCGCATCGTTCACCTGCAGCCGATGAAGTGGAAGGACGGCTGGCCAATCATCGGCGAGGACGTGGATGGCGATGGCACGGGCGACCCGGTGCTCGCGCACAAGACGCCACGCGTCGCCCGCCGAGGCCCAAGCGCGATACCGCAAACCACTGACGAGTTCTCGAGTGGTTCGCTCGGGCGGCAGTGGCAGTGGAACGGGAACCCCGAAGCGCACTGGTGGTCGCTCGAGCGCGGTGCGCTGCGTCTCGCCACGCAACCACTGCCGGGAGCGAACCTATGGAATTCGGGCAACCTTCTGCTGCAGAAGTTCCCGGCGCCCTCGTTCACGACCACCACACGCGTCACGCCGCACGCCGTGGCGACGGGTGAGACGTTCGCACTCACCGTCTTCGGACTCGACTACGCGTACGTAGGCGTGCGTCGCACGCCCGAAGGAGCGTATGAGATCGTACACGCGCGTGCGACCAACGCCGATCGCGGCACCGCCGAGGATGTTCGGACGCTCGCACGCGTCCGCGAGGGGCCGCTCTGGTTGCGCGTGAGCGTGGAGGAGGTCGCGCGTGATAGTGCGCGGTGCCGCTTCGCGTTCAGCCTCGATGGAAAAACCTTCAGCACCGCCGGCGACGCGTTCATGGCGCGAGAAGGAAAGTGGGTCGGCGCCAAGGTGGGACTCGTCGCCTTCGTGACGGCACCGCCGAGCAATGCCACGTCGCGGCGTGGGACCTTCACCGTGGACTGGTTCCGCGTCCGTTAGATGAAGCGTCCGTGGTAGCGCCGCGGTTCTCCGCTCTGTAGCGGCGGGGCTCTCCGCCCTGACTGCTCCCGAAGCAGCCGGTCCGCCGTGGCGGGAGCGCGTCGTCCGCTGGCACCCTTTTTTTTGTCGGGCTCGACGCCGACGCCTCCCAGTTGGTGCGTGTTCTCAGTTTTATCGCCCGCGCAAGGGGCACATCGATCATCGCGTCCGTCAGCCCATTGTGCCGCGTCCACAGATCGCGTGGGTTCGTCGGTTGAAATGGTAGGATGCCACCATCGCGACCGCGACTGGCGTTTCAGGCGCACGCGTTCATGTGGCCGTTAGCCGTGTCGCGTTTCGCGCAACTCGTAGCGCGTGACCCGCCATTCATGGCGTTGGGACTCCCGGCGAGCGCTGAAACCTCTATTCTCTGGCTCGAACCTCGGGACACTAGATGATGCTCCGAGAGCCGTAGCCTAAGGAGTTCCCGCAATGTTACCGAGCATGTCGCCTACGTTGATTCGGGCACGTCGCGTCGCATTCATGGCGGTCGCGATCGTTCTCGATCCGCTCACCGCCGGGTCGGGCGCCGCACAGCAGACTCCCCGATCGCACACCGATCGGCCTGTCGCGCATGCGGTGCCCGCGAGCGGGAGCATCACCATTGACGGCCGTCTCAACGAGGCGGCCTGGGCCGCTGCGCTGCCGGTCACCGCCTTCACGCAACTCGACCCGGACGAGGGAAAGCCGGCCAGCGAGCGCACCGAGGTGCGCATCGTGTACGATGCCGAGGCGCTTTACATCGGCGCGAGGCTCTACGACCGCGGGACCGTGTCGCGTCGGCTCGTGCGCCGCGACGCCCTGGTGAACGACTCCGACTGGTTCATCGTGGCGCTTGACAGCTACCACGATCACCTCACGTCGTACCGTTTCAGCGTGAATCCCGCCGGCGTGCGCCGCGATGAGACGTTCACCAGCGGCGGCAGCCGCAGCGGGACCGTCACGACCGGCGGGGCGATCATCGAGCGGGGAGGACAGGCGGACCAGAGCTGGGACCCCGTTTGGCAAGCCGTGGCGACCGTGACGGACTCGGGCTGGGTGGCGGAACTGCGCATCCCTTTCGCGCAACTCCGCTTCAGCCCCGCCGCGACACAAACGTGGGGGCTGCAGCTCGAACGGCGTATCGCGCGCACGCAGGAGCAGGCGATCTTTGCATTCGTGCCCAAGAACGAGCCAGCGGGAGTCGCGCTGTACGGGCACCTCGAAGGGCTGGAGGGCATTCAGGCACCCAAGCCGCTCGAGGTGCTGCCGTATGCGTCGACACGCCTACTGCGCCGTTCGGCTGTCCCGCAGAGTCCCGGCATCAGTTTCCCGAACCCATTTCAGAGCCGTTCGGCCGCCAGCACTGGTGCGGGCGCGGACGTGAAGTATCGCATCACGCCCAACGTCACGCTCGACGCCACACTCAATCCCGATTTCGGGCAGGTGGAGCAGGACCCGGCGGTTGTGAACCTCACCGCCTTCGAGATCCGCTTCGACGAGCGGCGGCCGTTCTTCGTGGAGGGCGCCGAAATCATGCGGTTCGGCACGAGCGTGCAGGGGAACCCGGACGGCGGACCGCCGCAACTCGTATACTCGCGGCGCATCGGCCGGGCGCCGCAGCTCGCCATGCCGCGTGACGCTGTGTACACCGACGTTCCCGAGACCACGACCATTCTTGGGGCAACGAAACTGACGGGGCGCACGCGGAGTGGGTGGTCGGTCGGCGTGCTGGAGGCAGTGACGCAGCAGGAGAGTGGTCGCCTGATCGACGCGAACAGCCTGCGCCGGGACGCGATCGTCGAGCCACTCACCAACTATTTCGCGGGGCGGCTGCGTCGGGATCTGAACGGGGGACGCACGTCAGTCGGAGGGATGCTCACGTCGGTGCATCGCCGGATCGACGACGGCACGGCCCCAACCCCGCTGCGCTCGACGGCCTATTCCGGCGGACTCGACTTTCGGTCCGAGACTATGGACCGCGTATGGTCGGCGTTTGGCTCCGTCTCCCCAAGCTACGCCAGCGGCTCGCCTGCCGCGATAGCTGCGACGCAGCGCTCGAGTGCCCACTTTTTCCAGCGGCCGGACGCCGATCACCTCGAGTTCGACCCGACGGCAACGTCCGTATCCGGGTATCGCGCGCAGGTCGATGCCGGTAAGCGGGCTGGCACCTGGATCTGGAACGTCGCGCTCACGGCGACCAGCCCCGGGTACGAGATCAACGACCTCGGGTTCCAGCTCAACGCCGACCGGATTCTGGTAGACCCGAACGTCACATACGAGCAGAACCGCCCCGGACAACTCTTCCGCCGCTGGAGCCTGCGCTTCGGGCCAGACAACGACTTCAATTACGGGGGAGACCTCATCCGTTCGATCGCGATGTGGACCTTCCAGTCGCAACTGAACAACTTCTGGACGAACAGCGTGCGCTTCAACTGGATCGCCCCGTCGCAGAACGACCGCCTCACTCGCGGCGGGCCGCTCACGCGCACGCCGTCCGGCTGGCTCGCCGGATTCGACGTGGGGAGCGACCCGCGTAAACGGTACACTGCGACTGGGGGCGTCACCCACACGCGCGACCGGGCCGGCATGCAACAGACCACCGCCACCCTGCAAGCCGGTGTCCGCCCCGCCAGCAATTGGAATGTTCAGGTCGGGCCCAGCCTGAATCGGGTGCGTCTGGCCGCGCAGTACGTCACCACCGTCGTGGACCCCACCGCCGTATCGACGTACGGAAGCCGCTACGTCTTCGCCGCGCTCGATCAGACCACGCTCGGCATCGAAACGCGCCTCAACGTCACCTTTACGCCGGCACTCTCGCTGGAGTTGTATGCACAGCCCTTTTTCGCGACCAACGACTTCGGCGCGCTGAAGGAGCTACGCGCCCCGCGGACCTTCGACTTTCTGGAGTACGGCAAGGACGTCGGCTTGAGCGCGCGCGAGTCGGGCGCGCGGTACGTGATCGACCCTGATGCGGGCGGCCCCGCCAAGCCATTCCGCGTCGACGACCGCGACTTCAACCTGAACTCCCTGCGCGGGAACGCGGTGTTGCGCTGGGAGTGGCGGCCCGGCAGCACCATGTTTCTCGTCTGGCAGCAGGAGCGCGCAGGCCGGCTCGGCGCGATTGACGCCGAGCGCGAGGGACGCCCGATCAGTGGCTTCGACGTCTCGTCCGGCGTCGACGACCTCTTCGCTGTCCGGCCGACCAACGTGCTGGTATTCAAGGTGAGCTACTGGCTCAACCCGTAATATCCGTCATGCCTGCTCAGGAATTCAGCGACTCGACACCGGAGTCGGAGTTGACGATTGCCGCGCGGCCCGACGCCGCGCCGCTGCGCACGGTGGAACTGGGGCTCATTGTCGCCGTCTGGGCGTTCTATGGCGCGATGAGCATCGCGACCGAGATCGTCGATCACGGTGGGGGAAATCCCGTCGTCCCCGACGGCGCGCTTTCCCTTCTCTTCGTCAACCCAGCCGTGTGGGCCGTCATCACAGCGCTCGTCTTGTGGGTGAGCCTGCGCACCACGCTCGACCTCACGTTCTGGCGTCGTCGTGCCGGCCTGGTGGTGATCGCAGGAGTGCTTGTTGCGAACGCATCCGACATGATGAGTGATGCGATCTATGACGCCCTCGCTCAAGGAAATGGGCTACCCGTCCGATTCCGCCCAGGGCTCGACAATTTCTCGTGGCTCGATGATCTGGGAGCATTCCTTGCCGCGCTCGGCGTCGCGACGGCGCGAGGGTTCGTCTTGCGCGAGCAGGCGCGTCGCGAAGAGGCGCGACGTCGCGCGGTCGACATCGAGGCCAATTCCGTTCGCATCCAGGCGCATGCGGCGCAGCTGCAAGCGCAGCTCGCGGAGGCTCGCCTCGACGCGTTGCAACGCCAGCTCGACCCGCACTTCCTGTTCAACACGCTCAACACCGTCTCAGCACTGTTGGAACGCGATCCAAGCGGTGTGCGCCGCATGATCGGCCAACTGAGCGACCTGCTGCGACACAACATTGACGCCGGATCGTCGCCGGAGATTCCGCTGTGGCGTGAGCTCGAGCTCCTCGAGCGATATGCAGACATCATGCGGGTTCGGTTCGAGGATGCGCTCGAGATCACCGTGAAGGCAGACGCGAATACGCTGGACGCACTCGTGCCGAACATGATCCTCCAACCGCTGGTGGAGAACGCGATCAAGCATGGCGTGGAGCAGCGGAGTGACGGCGGACGGGTGAAGGTCGAGGCGACACTCGACGGCGACAGCCTGGTGCTCCGCGTGCGCGACGATGGACCCGGCATGTCACCGTGGTCTGCGCAGACGATGGACGCATCCGTGGAGTCGTCCGATGGCGGCAGGCGCGGCGTCGGGCTACGCAACACCGCGACGCGTCTCGCGGAGCTCTACGGCCCGAAGCATCGGTTCACCGTGGGGCCGGACGCTGCGGGCGGCGCGCTCGCCGAGGTCCGGCTACCATATCATACGCGCTCCGCCGAGGACGCAGGGGTGCCGCGTGGTGGATGAGGTGCGAGGTGCGCCGACTCTGTTGCGTATACTGATTGTCGACGATGAAAAGCCAGCGCGACTCCGGCTCGAGGACCTGCTGCGCCATCAGCCCGGGGTCGAGATCGTCGGCTCGGCGCGCAACGGTGCGCTCGCTGTCGAGGCGATCCGCACGCTTCATCCGGATCTTGTTTTCCTCGACGTGCACATGCCCGTGATGAGCGGGCTCGAGGTGGTCGGCGAGGTAGGACCCGACTCCATGCCCGCAACCATCTTCGTGACCGCGTTCGATCAGTACGCACTCAAGGCGTTCGACGTCGCCGCTGTCGACTACCTGGTCAAGCCCTTCACCGACGAGCGCTTCGAGCAGGCATTCCAGCGCGCTCGCCGAAAGCTTGCGCTCGAGGGGATCGAGCAGCAGGGCCGACGGCTTCTTGCGGCACTGAGTAGTCTGGATTCAATCACGCCGTCGGGCACGGCGTCGCCGCCAACGGCGGCGCCCCCGCTCGAGTCTCCGACGCCGAGCCCCAATACGACATATCTCGAACGAATCGCCGTCGAGATGCACGGCAAGGTTCGTGTCGTTCCGACGAATGACATCACCTACATCGTCGCCAGCGGGTCTTACGCCGAGCTTTACGTAGCGAACAAGCGCTACACCATCCGCGAGCGGATGCAGATGCTCGAGGAGCGTTTGGATCCGGCGATCTTCCTGCGTGTGCATCGCTCGGTGATCGTGCGCCTCGAACAGGTGGAGGTGCTCCATCGCACCCCCAGTGGCGACTATCAGCTCCAACTGCGCAGCGGCGTGCGCGTGCCCGTCAGTCGTTCGCGTCACGAGGCAATCGAGCGGTGGCTCGGCCGCGCGCGCTAGCCATGTCGCCGAACGCGCAACTCGTGGCACGTACCGGTCACTCGTGGCATAGGCAGGTCCGCGCGCGAGAAGCGATCCCTATAGTCACCACAGTCACGGGGCGCCATCGATTCTGCCCCACGCGTCGAACCGAGGGCCAGCACGAGCCGTTCGGGGGTTCCTGAGGAGAATCGAGCAGGCAATCCGGAGGAACTGAAATGAAGACATCGATGAAGACGTTGACCATGGCACCGGTACTGCCTCGGCGGGAGCGTGCTCCCACGCTCCGTCTGGAGCACCACAGCCGGTGGCGGCGCAACAGCGCCAGCAATCGACCAACGCAAGGGGCCGTGGCGTTCCAGGAGTCGACCTGGTTCGAGCCGGAGGACATCGCACAGATCAAGGTGCTGAAGACTCCGCGCGAATTGGCGATACTCGGCCCGCGAGGTGTTAACGGCGTCATCGTGATCACGACGAAGCAAACGCAGGGACATCCGCGCCAGTCGGCGGCCGCGACGATGCAGAGATCAGTCACACCGGAGGCGCCAATATGAACACATCGATAAGAAGGTTCGGCGCTATCGGCGCACTCGCGCTTTAGCCGCCGCTCACTCCCATGCCCACGCCAATGAAACACATGCAAACTCCCGGATGGCTCCAAGGCGCTCTCCACTCGCTGCTCCGGGTGGTGACGGGCGCGTTGTTCATGCAGCACGGCGTCCAGAAGCTCTTTGGACTGCTGGTCAACCCGGATCGACCCTGGAACGGTGCGCCCGATGCGTTCTCACAGATGTGGTTCGCGGGCGTGCTCGAGGTCGTCGGCGGAGCGCTCATCGTAACGGGACTGTTCACGCGGCCGGTGGCGTTTTTGCTCGCCGGCGAAATGGCGGTCGCCTATTTCCAGGCTCACGCCCCGCGGGCATTCTGGCCCATTCTCAACGGTGGCGAGAATGTCGTGCTCTTCTGCTTCGTGTTCCTGTACCTCTTCGCCGCCGGTGCAGGTCCGTACAGCGTGGATGGTGCGCTGCGTGCCCGGCGAGGAAGCGAAAGAGGAGTCTGATCGCTGGCCGGTCCGGGAATGGCCGAAGTCTCGCACGCGTGCGAAGCGGGCCGCTCTGGTTGCGCATGAGCGTGGAGGAGGCGTGCACGCGCTCGCGTGCAGCCTCGACGGCCCACGCTTCACTACCGTAGGCGACGTGTTCATGGCGCGCGAAGGAGAGCGGATCGGCGCAAAGGTGGGACCGGTTGCATTCATGACGGCCGCGGAGAGCGCCGCGCCCCGCCGATGGTCCGTCACGTGGACTGGCTCCCCAGCATGCCCAGGCCTCGGCGCGATCGAACAGAATCTCTTCGTGCGGTGCACGGGAGAGGACGAGCTCCTCTCGATCACGTCGGGCCCGAACTCGATTCGGTATGACATTGTTTTCGATTCGCCTGGCGCGCTGCTGACACTTCGGTACGGCAACGAAACCAACGTGTACGGCAACTACCTGCGCGGCATGGACGGGATCCGACGTACCCGACCGTCGCGGCATCGGTCATCCCGGTCAGGTCGCGCACGGTGTCCGGAAGGTACGCGGCCATCAGCGTGGCGAGCATGCCGGCGAAGACGTTGCTCACAAGGCAGAGCACGAGAGTGATTCGTGCGATGTTCGCGCTCGAGGAGCGAGCGGCAGTCTCTGTCATGGTGATGGTCGTCATGAGGCGCAGGCGCGGCATGCTTGGGTGGTCGCCCGAAGCGCGCGAAGGGGCGGCCGGGAGGTGTCGGCGGGCCGCATAACGAATCGAACAATCCACGCGCGCACCACCTAGACGTGGTGTTGCCACTCGCGGCGCTCCTGTCGGGGCAAAAGGGGAGCAGTGCGCGTCAATCCATCATTGCGCATGGTGACGGAGTGCGTGTAGTTTGCCGCCCATGCCGCATATCGACCTTCCTGCCGACATGCCCGGCATTCGTGGCTTGCTGGCATACCGCCCCGAGACGGCGCGCCCAATCAACCAGTTGGTGGAGGTCTTGCTGCAAGGACCATCGTCGCTGACCATGGGTGAGCGCGAGATGATCGCCACGCGCGTTTCCACGCTGAACGAGTGCAGATTCTGCGCATCCATCCATGGAGCAGTCGCCCGCGCCCATCTTGGTGAGGATGCCCCGCTGGTGGCCCAGGTGGCGCACGACCCGGAGTCAGCGCCCATTGCACCGAAGCTGAAGGCGCTCCTTCGCATCGCCGCGAAGGTGCAACAGGGCGGACGCGGTGTGTCCGATGCAGACGTCGCCGCCGCAAGGGCCGAGGGCGGCACCGATCTCGAGATTCACGACACCGTGCTGATCGCAGCCGTGTTCTGCATGGCCAACCGATATGTCGACGGCCTCGCGACGTGGGCTCCAGACGATCCTCACCTGTACGACCGCGCCGGCGCCTACCGCGCGGCAAACGGCTACCTCGCGCCGCCGGCGCCGGCGCAGTAGTCGCGCGGCGTGTCCGTCGCGCGGCAACGTTCGCCAGGTTTTGTCCCCTCCTCTTCCTCTCGTCATCCATCGCATGCACTCACGCAGACTCGCCCTCTGGCTTGCCCTCCTGTTGCTCGGCACCGTGCAATTCGCGGAGGCGCAGGCAGGGACGGTCCGCGGCAACGTGACCGACGGATCCGGTCATCCCCTTCCCGGCGTTCGGCTCGGTGTGGTCGGCAGCACGCTGGCCACCCTGTCACGCATCGATGGGACATTCGAGCTGCGCGCCATCCCGGAAGGAACTCGGACCATACGCGCCCAGATTCTTGGCCGCCGCCTGATCTCACAATCGGTCGTCATCCGGGCCGGCGAAACGACGACTGCGCAGTTCGTGTTGCTCGCTGACCCGCTCGCGCTCGACGCCGTGGTGGTATCGGGCACCTTCAATCCCGCGTCCAAGCTCGAGTCGAGCACGGCGATCACGACCGTGAGTTCGGTGGAGATCGAGCAGCGCGCGCCGCGCGGCACTGCCGAGTTGTTGAAGAGAGTGCCGGGACTTCAGGTGATGAGCAATTCCGGCGAAACCGGCGCAGACGTGACGGTGCGCGGACTGCCGCAGACGGCCAACAGCTCGTTCCGCTACATCAGCCTCCAGGAGGATGGTCTCCCGGCGTTCGAGGCGCCTGGACTGCTCTTCGCCTTTCCCGATGCGATGGTGCGTCTCGACGAGACCGTCGCGCGCGTCGAGGCCGTGCGAGGCGGAAGCGCCGCAGTGTTCGGCTCCAGTACGCCGGGCGGCATCGTCAACGTGATCAGTAAGACGGGCGGACCGACCCTCGCCGGCTCCATCCGGAGCGCCACCGGCAGCCAGGGCATGGAACGGGTGGATGGCAATGTCGGTGGACCCATGTTCGGCGAGTGGCACTTCAACATTGGCGGCTACTATCGCTACGACCGCGGCGTGCGTGATCCCGGCTTTGCGGCCAACGAAGGAGGTCAGGTGCGCGCCAACGTGACGCGCGACATGTCATGGGGGCGCGCACGGCTCTATGGCAAGTATCTGAATGAGCGCAACGTGTGGTACCTCGGCATACCGATCCGCAACTTCAGTGATCCGCAATCAATTCCCGGCGGTCCGGCGATTGGAAGCGGTACCACGTTCGCGCGCGAGCGGCTGACGCTCACGGTTCCCGATGCCTACAACCCCGGCACCACCGTGCAGCGCGACATGAATGGCAACACGACACGGTACGGCATGTTGGGTGTGGATGTTCTCGCCGACCTCGGCGGTGGATGGTCACTGACCTTTCGCGGAAAGGCCCTGCACTCGGAGAACGAGACGAACCTGATGATCGACGTCGCTGATCCCAGTCCGATCGCGTCGTTCGGACCGCCTGCACCGAAACAGGTGCGATTCGTCACCGGTGGAGAAACGATTGCCGATCCGGCACTTGTCGGCGGACTGAATGCGAACGGGCTGATGAGCGTGCACGGGCTTGCGTTCGTGGACCAGCCGGTGAGCAACGGCATCGCCAACCTGGAGTTGGCCAGGCAAGGGGGCGGCCACAGCTTTACGGGTGGTGTGTACTTCAGCGATTACACGACCCGTTTGCGCCTGCTGCAGCAGGGCGTCTTCCTCGAGGTCCGCGACAACCCGCGCATGATCCAGGTCGGCGTCGCGGGACAGGGCGGCGCCTTTACAGGGCTCACGCCGGCAGACGGATTTGCCGCGTACAACAGCGGATACTGGAACCTGAAGAATCACACCACGATCGGCGCGCTCTACCTCGGCGACTCGTGGCGCGTGTCCGACCGGTTCTCCCTCGATGTTGGAGCACGCGTGGATCGCAACGCCAGCAGAGGGCACAACGAGCGCCCCGTCAATCCGGGGAGGCTAGTCGGCGGTGTCGTCACCGGGCAGGTGGTGCCCGCTGGGTATCCCGCGTTTGTTCCCACCGCGCAACAGTCGCAGGCGGGACTGTTCGGCAGCGGCATCAACCGCACCTGGGACTACACCTTCGGCACCTGGAGCGCGTCGGCAGGCGCCAACTACCGGCTGACGGACCGCCTGGCGGTGTACGGTCGAGCAAGCCGAGGGACGCGCATCCCCACGTCGCAGCAATGGACCTTTCAGACCAGCGACGGAAGCCAGACGACCGGCCAGACCAACCGAGGCGAAGTCGAGACCACGATGCAGGCGGAGCTCGGCGTAAAAACGTCTGCCGAGCGGTGGTCGCTGCTGGTGACGGGATTTTACGGCAGCAGCAAGAACCTGATCACGACGCTGCATCGCGGGCAACCGAACGGCGCGTTCATCTTCCTCCCCATCAGCGGTGACACACGTACCGTTGGTGCCGAGATCGAGGCGGCTGTGAGTCCGCTCGACGGACTGCAGCTGCGCGCGGTCGGCACGCTGCAGGATCCACGCTTTACACGCTTCCGCTACGACTTCTTCGTCCCCGGAACAAACCCGGGGAGCGGGGCGCAGGTCCGAGACTATGCGGGCAACCGGCTCAACGATGCCGTGTCCGTGATGTCCGATTTCACGGCGTCATATGCGCGTGCCGGCGCCGAGGTGTTCGGCAATCTCCGTTATACAGGCGACAGGGCAGCGAACCGCCCGAACACCGTCACCATTCGCGGGTTCAACGAGGTGAATGGCGGCGTCGCCTATCGCATCAGGCAGGCACGCGTCGCCGTGCACGGGCTCAACCTGCTGAACAAGCAGGCGATCGTGCAGATGGCCGCGCGCACGGGTGAAGATATCCTTCGCGTGAACGCGGACGGGACTGCGGTGTCACTCGTGACATCGGGGGCTGCGGCTGGAAACACGGTCACGAGCCAGTATACCACGGGACTCGGCATTCTTCCGCGCAGTGTGCAGCTGAGTGTGGGCTACACGTTCTGACGTCGTCCGGCACTCCAGGCGAGCAACCCGACTCCGCCCGCGCCTGCGAGCCACGCAAACGCGTCGCCAATACGCACGGCGTAGAGCAGCGCGATCATTGGCGATCACGCACGTCGACGAACGACATCACACAACGCCGCACCGACCGGCGATAGAGCGTGCGAAACGCGTCGACGCCTCCAAAGAATCGGTCCGCGCGATAGAGCGGAATCAGCTGCACACTGCCGGAAAGGAGATCACACAATGAAGGGTGACGCGATTCTCATCCCGGCCGCTCTAGCGCTTGCCATCGTGCTCTCGGCGCCGTCCCCGATCGCGTCGACCTACGAAGTCGCCTCGCTCGCGGAGCTACAATCGCGCGTCGACAGGGCCATCCCGGGCGACACGATCGTCCTGCGGGACGGCGTTTACGCGACGAGCGCCGCAATCACCATCGCCCGGTCCGGCACCGCCTCTGCACCGATTCGCATCGCCGCGAAGTCGATCGGTCGTGTCACGATCACGGGCGAGCATGGCATCCGCATTGCAGCGCCAGCCGCGTACGTCGAGATCGTTGGCTTCGTGTTCGCTCATGCCGCCGGCACGACGGACGTCGCATCGGGCGCGACGCACATCCGCTTCTCGCGCAATGTCTTCGAGGACAGCGGTGCGGGCGCCTATCTCACGATTGCCGGCGACGATACCGAGGTGGATCGCAACGAGTTTCGAAACAAGAAGACGGTGGGCAACATGATCGACGTGCGTGGCGCGGGGAGCCAGGTCGCGCAGCGCGTGCGCATCCATCACAACTACTTCCACGACTTCGCCAATGCCGGAGCCAACTGCGCAGAAACGATCCGCTTCGGCCTGAGTGGACTCAGCTTGTCGAAGGGCTTTGGCGTGATCGAGCAGAATCTCTTCGTGCGATGTACGGGAGAGAATGAGCTCCTCTCGATCAAGTCGGGCTCGAACACGATTCGGTACAACACCTTTCTCGATTCGCCGGGCGCGCAGCTGACCCTGCGACACGGCAACGAGAACCAGGTGTACGGCAACTATCTGCGCGGGTTGGACGGGATCCGCATCTTTGGCGACCGACACCAGATCTTCAGCAACTATCTCGAGGGCAACACGGGCGGCATCAACATCGGCAACGGTGGCGCCGAGGTGGCCGACGGCGCCCCGCTGACGAGTCACGATCGTCCCGACGACAACGTGATTGCGTTCAACACGCTCGTGAACAACGCGCGCGGCTACTACATGACTCCACGCGCGAATGGGCTTGGCGCAACGAACACCGTGTTCGCCAACAACGTCGTGCAGGGTGGCGGCACGGCGGTGAGCCTGGAGGGACCGTACACTGGCGCCACGTGGGCCGGAAACATCATCTGGCAGACCACGGGCGCCCTGAGCGCGCCGCAAGGAACGTTCGAGGCGCTCGATCCGCAGCTCGACCGCGCGGCGGATGGACTGTTCCGACCGCGGGCGGGCAGCCGGTTGCTCGACAGCGCGGTGGGCGACTATCCGGCGGTGGTCGTCGACGTGGACGGTCAGCCTCGCACGGGACGCAGGGACCGTGGCGCCGATGAGGCGTCGACAAGCCCGATCGTTGCGAAACCCTGGACGGTCGACGCAATGCTCATCGCGATCCGGCGTGATCGATAGGCGATAATCGCGCCGACTGGATGCTTGCGTCAGCTCTTGCTGTCCTCACTGGCGAGAGTTGCCGGACCGACTCGTGCCGCATCCGTCTCATGTCGTCCAGCCTCCAGCTCATTCCATTGGTCGCGCGCAGAGCCATGAGAGTCGGTAGCAGTGTGGGGCGCGTGCCGTCCGATCGACACGCCTGAGCCCTCGACCGAGGCGCGAACACTCTCCTTCTCACTCGCTCATGCCCAGTCCCTACCTTGCTTTCCGTCGCGTTAATCTCGCCGCTGCGACCTGCTGTGCCGCAGTCGTGGTCGCGTGCACGTCCACGGCACGCCCATCGGTCGACATGGGGCGCAGTGTCATCGACCTCGCCGCACGCGCTCGAGCCAACGACCTGCGCGCCGTCGGCACCACGGTGACAGTGCTCGACGAGGGACGATTTCGTGGTGTCCGGCTCGCCGACCTCGAAGGGTATCGTGGACAGCGGATCGTGTGGCTCGACGACATCACGATCGGCGACGGCGTGGTCGAGTTGGACATCCGTGGCAAGGACGTTTTCCAGAGGAGCTTCCCGGGCGTCGCGTTCCGCGCGGCGACCGACAGCGCCTTCGAGGTCGTGTACCTTCGCCCGTTCAACTTTCGCGCGACGGACACGCTCCGCCACCAGCATGCGGTGCAGTACATATCGCTCCCGGACTACGATTTCGACCGACTGCGCAAGGAGCGGCCGGAGGAATTCGAGAACCCAGTCGACGCTGCGAATGACCCGAACGACTGGGTCCACCTCCGGGTGGTGCTCGCGGGGCCACGCGTCAGCATCTTCGTGGGTGCAGGTGCGGAACCGGATCTCGTCGTCGACGCGCTGAGTCGCCGAGGGGCGGGCCGCGTCGGGCTCTTCAATCCGGGCGACTTCGCCAATCTTCGCGTGTCGTCGACGGCGAGCCGATAGGGGTCGGTCCCAACGCGGTGATGCTAGCTTGTGTCGTGTGACCGTCCATTCAGACGACTTTCCGGAGTCCGACGATCGAGTCGAGCATCCCGGCGCTGCTCGTGGCGCGTGGACGGCGCATGCGCGCGCGTTCGCCCCGCTTGCTGCATGCGCGTTTGTTGGCCTGGTCTTCTCTGGCCAGCAATACCTGCTCCGCCCTGAGCGCGGTTGGGCCGACCCGCTGATTGGCAACATGCCGCAGTGGCTGGTGTGGGGACTGCTCGTTCCTCTCATCGGCTGGACCGACCGGCGCTTCGGCGCCGGTCGCACATTGTGGGCGCGCGCACTCATGCACCTGCCGCTGGGGATCGCGTGGACCCTCATCGCGCTCGGCATCCGATTCGCGATCCGGCCCGTGCTGCACGGCGGGTATCCGCCGTCGGTGATCCGCTTCATGGCCGAGCGATTTCCGTGGGACCTGATGATCTACGGAGCCATCGCGGCGCTCGCCGTCGCTCGCGACTATGCCGCCGACGCGCGCCGACGCGAGCGCGAGGCGGCACGGCTCGCCCTTCGCACAGCCAAGCTGGAGACGGGCCTCGCCGAGGCACGCCTGCACGCGCTCGGCGGACAGCTGCAGCCGCACTTTCTGTTCAACGCACTCAACGCGATCAGCGCCTACACAGAGGACGAGCCACAGCGGGCGCGGCGCCTCATGGCGCAGCTCGGAGAGCTACTGCGCGCCTCGCTCGACCACGCGGCGCGGCCGGAGGTGACGCTGGCGCAGGAGCTCGCGTTCCTCGAGGCGTACCTGGGCATCGAGCGGGCGCGGTTCGAGGACCGGCTGACCGTGGCGGTGCACGCCGAGGAGGCAGCGCTGAACGCACGCATGCCGGTGTTCCTGCTGCAGCCGCTCGTCGAGAACGCCATCAAGCACGGCATCGTGCGCCGGACTGCTCACGGACGCGTCGACGTCCAGGCGTGGCGAGAGGGTGACGTGCTGCGCCTGCACGTGCGCGACGACGGCGTCGGACTGCCGAGCGGATGGACCCTGGGCCAGAATTCCGGCGTCGGGCTCCGGAACGCGCGAGAGCGGCTCGAACGTCTCTATCCGGATGCGCACCACTTGAGCGTCGCGCGCCGACCGGGAGGAGGTGTGATCGTGGAGGTCGCGATCCCGTTCCGCGCCGACTCGGCGCATGCGCCGGATGAGAGCCCGGGTGCGAGCGCAACGACGATGGCCGGAGCCGCAGACGGAGCGGTCGTCCGATGAGCGCGCTGCGGGTGCTGATCGTCGATGACGAGAAGCCCGCTCGTCAGCGACTACTCGCGCTGCTCGAGCGTGCGCCTTTGGTGGAGATCGCCGGCGCCTGCGGTGGAGGGCGCGAAGCGCTGGACGCGATGCGCGCCGCGGCCGCGGCCAATCACCCCATTGACGTGATGTTCCTCGACGTGCAGATGCCAGAGGTGGATGGCTTCGACGTCGTCGCCGCGCTCGGTGACGTGCTGGCGCCGACACGCAGGCCGGCGATCGTGTTCGTGACAGCGTACGACGAGTACGCGCTTCGTGCGTTCGACGCGCATGCTGTCGACTACTTGCTCAAGCCATACAGTGACGAGCGATTCCAGATGGCGCTCGATCGCGCGGCGCGGCTCGCGCGTGCCGGCGACGCTGACGCGGTGCTCCAGCGGCTGGAGACGCTGCTGACCGATCTCCGCTCGGGACAGTCGGGCGCGCCGCACTACCTCGACCGCATCGTGCTGAAGGATCGTGGCCGCGTGCGCCTGCTTCCTGTCACCGAGATCGTCTGGATCGCGGCAGAGGGGGCGTACGTTCGCTTGCACACGCCAACGCGTGCTTCTCACCTGCACCGAGCGCTCCTCGGCGAGATGGAGGCGGCACTCGACCCGCGTCGGTTCGTCCGCATCCATCGCTCGGCGATCGTGAATCTCGACTGGGTGGACGAGCTCCAGCCGGAGTCGCACGGCGAGTTCGCCGTGGTGCTCAAGGAGCGGACGGTCGTACGTCTCAGCCGCACGTATCGCGCGGCGTTGGAGGTCTTGCTCGGACAGCGAGTGTGAGCTGCGGCAAGGGCTACGGGACGCGAGCCCAGGACGCCTGGTCGATGCGAGCGCTGGTGACCACCCTCTTACCGCCCGACGGCACGAAGGTCACTCGGGCCAGGACGCGCAATGTACCGGCTTCGATGAATCGCCCCGGTTGATTGGTCGTGGCCGTGACAACCGTGGCGTCGGTCGTCGTCGCGATTCCCTGGCGCAGAGTCACCCACGCGCCCGCCGCGAAATCGAACAGCGCGATATCCTGCCGGGTCGTCGAGCCGGTCGCCGCAGCCTCTACACTGAAGCGAAGCTCCGATGCCTGCGCCTTCGAGGCCTTGCCGGTGATGGACACTTGCATCGCGTTCTTACCAGAGGCCTGCAACCTGGAGTACGCGTCGTCGCTGCCCTGAAGTTGTGCTACGCCCCCTGACACTGGAGTCCCTGAGAGGACCGATGCAGCGGTCGGCCGCAGAGTTTCGGTGGTATCCGGGCCGGGAGGCGGCGCTGGCGTGTCTTCAATCTGGATAGTGGCAATCCACGCCATTGGCTTGCCCTGCGGGTCCAGCGCACTGCCGACAATGGTCAGACCGTCGGCCGACACGCTGCTTGCCTCGATCAGCCTCCATCCCTGCACGGCACTCGCGCCGTGGTTCAGCAGATATTGCTTGAGGTTCAACATCCTGGCCAACGGAAACCAGACGAACGCTTCGCCATTGAAGTCGGCGGCACCGGAGCCGATACCGACCAGCACCTTGCCGTCCGCGGAAACGGCAGACGCGCTGCTGGCAAAGTCGTTTGGATCGAGGGACCCCAGTCCGACCATGCCGTCTTGAACCGTCCATCGGAAGCCCTCGAATCCACGGTTGGTGGCGCCCGCACCGACGACGACGGCGCCGTCCGCGGACACGCCCAGCGCGCGGGTGAATCCGCTACCCGGAAAGAAGCCCAAGGGGACGAGTCCAGTGCTCGCGGTCCAGCGAAATGCCTCCTCCTGCCCCGCGGCGTTGTGGCTGGCGCCGACAATCGCCTGACCGTCCGGCGTAATGGCATGGGCTGCACTGAAGCCGTCACCGCCTGGGAAGCTGCCCAGCGCCGCCAACCCGGTCGATGCCGTCCAGCGAAAGGCGCGGGCCGTGGGCCACAGGCGGCTCGACTGACCAACGACGATCGCCCCATCAGCGGAGACGCCGAGCGCATGGCTCGCGAACGAACCGGTGCCCGGCAGGTCACCAAGTGCCATCATGCCGCCGCTCGCGGTCCAGCGGAACGCCTCGGTACCATTCGCGCTGCTGGCGCTGCCGACAATGACCGAGCCGTCCGCCGAGATGCCGAAAGGGACGCTTGTGCCGTCGCCGCCAGGCAACGCTCCGAGCGGCACGCTGCCGGTTGCTGCCGTCCATTTGACGGCCCGTCCATTGATCGTGCCAACCACGGTCTGTCCGTCGGCGGAGAGGCGTGGGCTGCTCTTTGAAGCGAGGTCGCCAATCCCCTGAAACGAGTACCCGGCAGCGGCCACGGCGTGCTGGGCCAGGCCAGCGGCCGTGCTCGTGGGCGATGGGGCGAGCTCAGTCGGAGTGGTTGGCTCGCTGCGGCAGGCAGCGAGAAGTACGAGCACGATTGTCCTGTGGGTCCAGCGTGTCTTCATCAGCGAAATCACAGATCGATCTCCGTGAGTGGTGTGGTCGTCCCGAACCTGGACGCTGTGAGCATTCCGACGGCAGGATCCCCTTCTACGAATGGTCGCGCGAATCGGATTGGATTGCATCGCGCGATGCGTACCACACGGCGAAGATGGATGTTGCGGACCGTCTCCGTGTTGAATGAACCAGAAGGGTGCGTTAGGGTTCGCTCGAGCGACATGTTCTCATACGCAAAGATTCCGCCGTCTCGTCACGAACCAAGAGCAGAAAATGGACACCACTTCGACGGCTGCACCGATCATGACGTCGCAGCAGTTTCTGGAGCACTGGCAGGGACATCGCGCCCTGACTCGGCGCGTCATCGACGCATTCCCCGAGAATGACCTCTTCGCCTACTCCGTCGGCGGCATGCGTCCGTTCTCGGTTCTCGCAATGGAGTTCATCGGCATGGCGGTGCCCACGCTCAACGGCGTGATCACCAGCGAGTGGAAGCAGTTCGGCGACGCCAAGGCCACCACGAAGGCCGAACTGCTCCACATGTGGGACGAGGCGACCGAACAGATCAACACGATCTGGCCGACCATTCCTGCGGCGCGCTTTCAGGAGGTGGACACCGCCTTCGGCCAATGGAAAATGCCGATCTACGAACTTCTGCTGTACATCAGGGACAACGAGATCCACCATCGCGGCCAGGGCTACGTCTACCTGCGCGCGCTCGGCATCGAGCCTCCGCCGTTCTACGTGCGCTGACGCGTATCGATCGAGGGTACTGGCGTCTGGTGGCGGAACCTTGTGCCTCCTGATTGACTACCACCAAGGTCAGGCATCTCCTGTCAGCGCCCTCATCGCCCGATTGCGCACCGTGAACCCTGCATCGCCCCGCTTCGTTCTCGCACTCCTCTTCCTTGCGGCCGCGAGCGGCGGCGCACAGTCGGGAGCGCCGGTTCCCTCGCCCGCCAGGGAGTCCGCGCGCAATTGGCATCTGCTCGACGCAACACTCGATGGCGTGCCCGGTATCAGCAGCGAACGAGCCTTGCGTGAGCTGCTCGCCGGCATGCGGCCCAGGCGGACCGTTGTGGTCGCCGTCATCGACGGCGGCACCGACACGGCGCACGCGGATCTGCGGGCGAATCTCTGGATCAATCCGAAGGAGATCGCAGGCAACAGCAAGGACGACGACGGAAACGGCTACGTCGACGACGTCCATGGCTGGAACTACATCGGCGGCAAGGACGGCAGGGACGTCGGCCCCGACGCGCTCGAGGTCACTCGGCTCGCCACGCGCTGCATGAGCGCGGCTCCACCGTATCCCGCCGAGCGCTGCAGGACGATCGTTGATGCCTTCGAGCAGCAGCGCGCAGAGGCGGTGGGAACGCTCACACAGATTCGTGTGATCGACAGTGTCTCCGCGCTCTCGGCGGCTGTGTTGCGCGCCGCAGTGGCGCCGGACAGTGTCTCCGTGGAACGCGTCGAACGGCTCGTCTCCAGCGATGCAGAGGTACAGCGCGCGCGGTCGATCTACCTGCAACTCAGCGCGCAGGGACTCTCACGCAAGGACATCGATGATGGACTCAAGGCCTATACGTCACGCGTGTCGTTCGGCCTGAATCCGACGTTCGATCCCCGCTCGATCGTCGGCGACGATTATGCCAACGTCAACGAGCGTCGCTACGGCAATGCGGACGTCACTGGCCCCGACGCGCTGCACGGCACGCACGTCGCCGGCATCATTGGCGCCCTGCGCGGCAACGACATCGGCGTCGACGGCATTGCGCCAGCGGTCCGCCTCATGATTGTCCGCGCGGTTCCCGATGGCGACGAGCGCGACAAGGATATCGCGAACGCCATTCGGTATGCGGCGGACAACGGCGCGAACGTGATCAACATGAGCTTCGGCAAGGGCTACTCCCCCGAGAAGCGCGCGGTGGACGACGCGGTCAGGTATGCCGAGTCGCGTGGAGTGCTGATGATCCACGCCGCGGGCAACGATGGCGAGGACAACTCGAAGAAGGAGTCATTTCCCACGCCGCTGTTCGAGGGCGGCGGGCGGGCTCAGAACTGGATCGAGGTCGGCGCATCGTCGTGGAAGGGTGGCGACAGTCTTGCCGCACCCTTCTCCAACTACAGCAAGGAGCTCGTGGACGTGTTCGCACCCGGCGTCGACATTCTCTCGACCGTCCCCGGCGGCGGCACCGAACGCGAAAGTGGAACGAGCATGGCCGCGCCCGTCGTCAGCGGACTTGCCGCCCTGATCATGGCGTACTACCCGACCTTCACGGCCGCGGACGTCAAGCGCATCATCGTGACGACAGCGACGAGTCACGCAACAGCGATGGTCGTCGCTCCTGGTGGGAAAGAGGCTGTGGAGTTCGGATCGCTCAGTGTGACAGGTGGCATCGTGAACGCCTATGCCGCCATGAAGATGGCCAAGGAGCTGAGCGCCGCGCGGCCGTCACCTTGATTCCCCAGTGTCGCGTACACCAGAATTGGTGGGTCCTCAGCGCTTTTCGTCCTGACCGCAGGACGTGCACCGCCCCCTTCCTCGAATGACCGCTGATACCCCGAGCGGCGACTTCCTCGATCGCATTCGTGCGCGACTTGGTGATCGCTACGACATTTCGCGTGAGCTGATGGGCGGCGGCATGAGCCGCGTTTTCCTCGCACGTGAGATCTCGCTCGACCGTCCGGTCGTCATCAAGTTCCTCCCGCCGGAGATCGCCGCGGAAGCCAATCGCGATCGCTTTCGGCGCGAGATCCAGATGGCGGCACGGCTGAGTCACCCGCACATCGCGCCGCTGTTCTCCGCCGCCGAGGAAGGCGAGCTGCTCTACTATACGATGCCCTATATCCCTGGCGAGTCGCTCAAGCACTCGCTGGAGAGCGGCCACCGGTTCGGCATCGGCGAAACGGTCGAAATTCTGCGCGACGTGGCCGCAGCACTCGCGTACGCGCACCGCGCGGGCATCGTGCATCGCGACATCAAGCCGGCGAACATCCTTCGCGAAGGCGAACACGCGGTCGTCACGGACTTCGGCGTCGCCAAGGCGGTCAGTCAGGCATTGGGTCTCGATACACGCTCCAGCGCGGCCACGGCCTCCGGCATGGCGATTGGCACGCCGGCGTACATGGCGCCGGAGCAACTCGCTGGGGATGCCGCGGCGGATCACCGCGTCGACATCTATGCGTTCGGCCTGCTGGGATACGAGCTGCTGACGGGGCATTCCCCGTTTCGCGCCCCGTCGCCGCAAGCACTGATGGCGGCGCAGCTCACGCAGCCGCCGCCGCCCCTGCTCGAGGCGCGCCGAGACGTACCACCGGTGCTTGCCGCGCTCCTGACGCGCTGTCTCGAGAAGGACGCGTCGCAGCGGCCGCCGAGTGCAGAGTCCGTCATCGAGGTGCTCCGCGCCGTGAGTGCGACGTCGGGCGCGGTGCCCCTCGCCGCGCCGCCGGGCAAGTCGTCACCGTCGAAAGCAGTGCTCGCTCTGGGCGGGCTCCTCGCTGCGGCGGCGCTCGTGTTCGCATATGGGTCTCGCACGTCCTCGCCCACCGTTCCGCCGGTGTCGACGGATTCTGCGACGACCATACTCCCCGTTGCGCCGCCCACGCCCACGCCTGATCCCTATGCGTTCTCGCGCGCTGAGCGCGACAGCTTTCGCCTGCTGAGCGAGCAGATCGCGCGCAAGGAGCAGCGGCTGCTCGGCCTGTTGAAGGACTCGATCTCGAACGCGGTGCACCGCACCGTGGCCGACTCGATCGCACAAGCACGGCAACTCGAATTGGCAACCGCTCGAGTTCAGGACTCACTGATGCGTGTGTCGCGCATCGGCATCGGGTTTCCGCCGGGTCGTGGACCAATGCCACCGGACATCGCCATCAACCTGGGCAACGCGAGAGCCGCGGAGACGTTTGCCCGCCGGACACGGGACTCGATGTTCCGTCGCCAGGACCCGCGTGCGTTCTCGACGGATGTCGCGACGATGTTGTCCGGGAAAGGACTATCGCCAGAGGCATTTGCGGCGCGCGCGGCGAGTCTCGGCCCGCCGAGACGTGTTGGCATTTCTGTTTACTCCGGGATGCGCGGACCCGCGCTGGTAGCCGCCAGTTTTGTCCGAGACAGCCTGCTCGCACGGCTTCGATCGAAATCACGTTTCGTCATCATTCCCGTCGACTCCGTGACGGCAGCGCTCTCGCGTAGCCGCAATCCCGATTCCTTGCGGACGTGGCTCAACGCCGACCTCTGGACCAGCGTCAACCTGTCGGGGCCAGTTGGCTCGGACAGTCTCGCCTGGACGGTCACGCTGCGCGATTACACCGCACACTCCTCATTCACCCATCGCAACGCGACGAGCAGGCACTTTGCCATGGTCAGTGCGGCGGAGCCGACGACGATTTCGGCGCTCGTCGACACGATCGTGCAAGCGCTCGACGCGATGGACAAGGCGCCGAGACGGGAGCCTCCACCCGCGCGCGGAAAGAACGACGCGAAGCTCCCTTAGTTCTCGCGCTTCATTCGCTCCTGGCGGGCGACCTCGCGATCGCTCGGTGCATCGAGCGCGGTGTCGCCGCTCGTGATCTCACCGCCGCGCGCGTAGTGGCCGATGATCAGGCCGTTTGGAGTGACGCGGGAACTGGTCAGCGTGAACGAACGCGGCGCCGAGCCGTCGGCGAACAGCTTCTTGCCGCCGCCGAGCACGACGGGCGCCGTGAAGACGCTGATGGCGTCGACGAGGTCGTTGGCGAGCAGCGCGTGGACGAGTTCTGCACTGCCCTGGGTGACGAGGTTCGGGCCGTCTTCCTCTCGCAGGCGCTTCACGTCGGCGATGTCGCGCAGGAGCACTGAGCCCGCCCAGCTCGTATCGACCTCGCCTCCGCGCGACACCGCGTACTTCTTGATGTCCTTGAACCGCTTGGCGATGTCGCCGTAGGGAGCGTCTTCGTCGTAATAGGGCCAGTACGCGGCGAAGATCTCGTAGGTCTTGCGGCCGAGCAGAAGGTCGAACTTCTCCTCGAAGACGCGGTCGATCTCCTCGCCAAACGCTTCGTCGAAATAGGGCATCAACCAGCCGCCGAACTTGAAGTCCCTGGTCGGATCTTCCGACGGCCCGCCGGGCGCCTGCATGACGCCATCCATGGAAACCATGGCGCCGACAACAATCTTCCGCATGGGTATCTCTCCGGTTCGGGTTCTGCAGATACGTCGAACGAGCACCGGGAGAATCGACAACGCGGAACGCTGTGGATTCTCTGCCGGCTCTTCAGGGAATCCTGTGGGCAGGGAATCACAGGACTGTGACTTTGTGGGGTTCACCAATCGATCTCGACGCGACCCGCGAAACACCCCGCCCGTCGGGCCGGCTACGAACGGCGCCTCTCGATCAGACCGGCAGCGTCAACGAGAGGTCGTTGGTATTGCGCATGGGACGGACGAAGGCGCGCGGAGTGGATCGCCTATTGTCCGCCGACAAGTCCGCGCCCTTGGTCGTTCAAGAACATCGCGCCACTCGCATCACTTCAAATCTCGACGCGACCCACAACAGAGTCCGAAGAGCCTCTCTGGCAACGAGCGAAGGCGGACTCGTTCTTGCGGCGGGCGACGAGAACGGAAATGCGACGTCCAACCATCAGGTTGGCGAAGTCGTCAAAGGCCAGGACCCTACTTCCTCCACACCCTGAAACTCACGATGACAATCCTTCCGGGACGACGAACGGCAGCGCAAATCGTGGCGCTCTTGGGCCTCACGTGGGCGACTGCCTCCGCCCAGTCGACCGACGCCGCGAGCATGATCGCGAAGGTCGAGGCAGCGCAAGTTCCCAATCGCCAGGGCTTCGACGGGCTCACATTGAATGAGCTGATGCAGCGCTTCCGCGTGGCCGGCGTGAGCATCGCCGTCATCAAGGATGGCCGGATCCACTGGGCGAAGGGCTACGGTGTCGCCGACGTCGCAACGGGTCGTCTCGTGGACACGGGCACTGTCTTCCAGGCAGCCTCGATCAGCAAGCCCGCATTTGCAATGACGGTCGCGAAGCTCGCGCAGGACGGCCGCATCTCGCTCGACGCCGACGTCAACACCCTCCTGAAGACATGGAAGGTTCCGGACAGCGAGCACACGCGCGACCAGAAGGTCACGCTCCGCTCACTCTTGAGCCACACGTCGGGCGCATCGGACGGCTTCGGCTTTCCCGGCTACAACCCCGACGAGCCTCGTCCGACGCTCGTCCAGATCATCACCGGGGAGAAGCCATCCAACGTCGGCGTCGTACGATTCACGCGCGCGCCATATGTCGGCTTCCAGTACTCGGGCGGCGGTGTCACGCTGGCGCAGCTGGCGGTCACGGACGCCATTGGCCGTCCACTCGCCGATCTCGCGGATGAGCTTCTCCTCAAGCCATTAGGGTTGACGAGAACCTCCTTCGAGCAGCCGATCACCGATCGCCTCGCGGCGAATGCGGCCTTCGCGCACAACCCCGGCGGGCGACGAAGTGGCCCCGCGTCGTGGCACGTCTATCCCGAACAGGCTGCTGCGGGGTTGTGGACGACGCCGAGCGACCTGGCGCGAATCGCGATCGAGGTGCAGCGCGCAATCAAGGGTCCAAAGGGGACCGTGCTCACGCAGGCGTCTGCGCGCGAGCTGCTCAGTCCCACCGGCGCGGGCGGGTTCGGGGTGGGATTCGGCGTGGCACAGCGAGGCCAGGGCTGGTACTTCAGCCACAGCGGCGGCAACTGGGGCTTCGCCTGTAACCTCGTTGCGCATTACCGGAAGGGGTACGGTGTCGTGATCATGACGAACAGCGATGCCGGCGGCGCGATCATTGGCGAGATCGAAGGACGCGTCGCAGCAGCATACGGGTGGGACACCCTCGACAAGCCAATCCCGCGCTGAGTGGTTGCGGGCGCTGTTCTTCGTGCCACATCGTGCAACGCAGGTCGTTTGTATGCTGGATCCCAAATGCACTTTGACGCTGCACGCAACGATCTCACGTCACGCGACGGGATGCTCGTCGTCATGCGCTCGCCGCAGGCGCACCGGCGAAGCCATACCGGCGCGAATGCTGGCGAGCGATCGTAAACACGGGCGGGCAGATGACACACACGCTGCGCGCTGCCAAAGTTCGGAGGGGCGAGCACGTTAGTTTCCCGGACACGTCGAGGGACTCATGAGTATGGCCCACGTGGATGTGCCGGGAATGGAGAATACGAGTCCGTCAATGAGCGACCGCACACGACGCGTGTATGCGGCATTGTTGGCTGCGCTGGCCGTCATTGGCCTCGTGCTGTTGTTGCCCCTCAGCGTGCAGCTCGCCGCCATGCGCCCAAATTACCAGCAAGCAAGTGGCTGGGTTCTCGCATATGGTGTCGTGCTGCAGGCGACGCTGTCGTGCGTGGTCATCATGCTCGGGCTCAAGCTTGGCCCGGCAGTGAATCTCGGATGGCCGCCACTCGTTGGCTGGCACGACGGCACGAGGTCAGCTCGCCGAGCCGTCGGTGCTCTCGCCATGGCGGCACTCCTAGGCGCTGTCGCCGTGCCCATCGCCTTGGCCAGCACACTGATGACGCGCGCCCCGACGTCCGTACCACTCGCGTCACCCGTCGCGCCCTGGGTGTTCGCGCTGGCTTCTGTGGGCGCGGGACTTTGGGAGGAGGTCGTGTTTCGGCTCGGCGCGATGACGGTAGTCGCCTGGCTATTGTCGCGCTTCAGGATGGGCGCCACACATCCCGTGGTCGTCGTGTGGAGTGCAAACCTCGTTGCCGCGATCCTGTTCGGTGCCGCACACCTGCCACGCATCAGCGCGGGAGCCGCCACCCCAGCGGCTGTCGCGTTCGTCCTCGGGGGGAACGGCATCGTAGGACTCATGTGCGGCTGGCTCTACTGGCGGAAGGGCCTGATCGCCGCGATGACGGCGCACGCGATGTTTGATCTGGTGCTCTATGTACTGCTTCCAGCGCTAGGCTTCTTCGGATAGCGAATCGACGTCGGCCAAGAGACGCCGAATGAGGCCTCCTTGGCGATTCTGGCGCTGACGGCGGCTTTGAGGCTGTTCTTTGTCACGGTCCGAAAGACGTACTCATGTTCGGACAGGTCGCGACTCAGGCGCGTCACCCGGTGCGCCTAAGGCAGCAGCCGCGGGCCCAGGACGCGGATGTACAAGACACCACCGATCAACGATCCCAACAGCATCGCCCAGTATGGCCATCGACCCCTTTCGCGAATCAACTGGCGCGGCAGCCGCCACCACACGAGCCACATCATCCCGAACCCGGCCGCCAGCAGGAGCATCTCTGGTATCACCATGCCAAGCGCTGCATGCGTCTCGTCTGCACTCGCCGGCAGTTGGGGCCGAAAGAGGCGAATGAAGACGATCGGCACGCCGCCGATGAAGCGAAAGACAGCGATCGTCGCGAGTGCAACCAGGAACGGGTTCGGCTTGCGACGTGTGGCGTGCCAGTAGCACGCGAGAGCCGTCGCGTAGGTCACGAGCAAGCCACCCAGTGCGATGACGGGTGGTTGCCATAGCGGGTGAACTGCCGCCGCGGCATCGAGCTGTCCATCGCGCACGAGCTGCCAGAATCCCTCCGACGTGGCGTCGGAGATGGAGCCATAGTGCAACACGAGCTCCTGCACGCCCAATAGCCGAGCCGGAAACCAGTGCCCCAGCTCGTGCGACACCACCGCGACGGGAAACGCGACGATGCCGGCGAGCAACCACGGCGCCAACGCTCGAACGCGCACCCGCTTCATGACTCGGGGGCCGCGCGGGGTGGTTTCCGCGTCCGTCCCTGGGGTAGGCGACAGGGAGGCCGTCACGCAGCGCCGGGTGGGCTGGTTGTGGGATCCCACGCGAGATGTCCAACGGCCACTGCAGGACGGACCGGAGCCGGCGCGATCTGCTCGACCCACGCACGCGCCAATCCGCCTATGACGTGCTCGAGCTCGTCCTCGGAAATCGCGCCGTTCGTGAAGGGCGCGCCGCTGTTGGGCTGCAGGAAGTTGATCGGCTGCTTCATCGGAAGTCGCCTCAGGATGTGTGAACGTACGTCCACCGGATGATCATGTCGAGCCGGCGTTGTCGAGCACGATCACTGCGTCGGCATCAGACGGCCGCTCCATGAACTGCAGACGCACGCCGGACGGTAGCGCGATGCCGAATGTCGCCTGCACCGCGGCCTCGGGATCGTCGAGCAGCATGCGGCGAAAGTCGCGGTCATGCGTGGCCAATGAGGTTATGCGCTGGAGAAGGTCGACGGGCATCCGGTTGGACGCGGTCATGAAACGCTCCCTGGTGGCGGTCAGCGCGGGCCGCCATGACGGTGATGATCGTGGTAGCTGGCGGAATGAGCTGCGCGGCCATCCGGCGTATCGCGGTGCGTCGTAGTGGCGCGAAGAGGGCATCGATGGCGCTGCTTTCGATGAGCGCACGCAGTGCCGGCGCAAACCAGGCCGTGTACCGGTCCGGGTGATCGCGCACATCGGGCAGCAGCGTGCCGAGATCCCGCCACTCGCACGCGTCCACCTCGTCGGGGTTGAGCGACGGTGTCGCGTCCGAGAGGCCGATGAAGATGTGATCGTACTCGTGCTCGCTGAGCCCACCGCCCAATGGGGCTCGATACAGCATAGCGGCGCTGGCAGCGAGCGCACACACGACGCCCATCTCCTCGCGAAGACGACGTTGCGCCGCTTGCACGGTTCGTTCGCCGGGTCGCGGGTGGCCACAGCAGCTGTTCGACCACAGCCCGGGCGAGTGATACTTGACTGTTGCTCGACGCTGCAGCAGGAGCTGTGCGCCCGTGTTGAATACGAACACCGAGCATGCGCGGTGCAGCGCGCCATCGCGATGCGCCGCCAGCTTCTCCGCGGACCCGATGGGCAAGTCGTCGCGATCCACGAGGATCACGCGTTCGACCGGAAGAGAGGTGCTTGATGAAGTCATCAGCTGCATTGTGGGAATCCGCCGAGTGACGAATCTACCGAGAGGAGTGCCAGGCGCTCGCGGCGAGTATCGAGCCGCGGTGAACCGGGCGCGTGCGGCTGGAAACAGCCGAGGAGGTACATCTTGGCCTCCATCGCGGCGCTCGGGTCGTAGAGGATCTTGACGTGGTTGACGCGTCGCACCGCAACGCTGCGCCACAGCTCGTGCGGAAAAACCTCGATTGAATATCCCAGCCAGTCACGGCACCCGTTTCGCTTCTCGAGCGCGCACAATCCCCGCTGCACCAGCCGGTCGAGGAACGACTCCTCCAGGATCGTGCGCTTGTACTGTGGCCGCGCAGCGAGCGAATACTCGAGACCGATGCGCGGCTGCACCGCGGCGCCGATGTCGAGATGCAGCATTCCGACACCGGCATTCTCTGCGCCAGTGCGGCTGTGCCTGAAGTCGTCCAGCGTGGCGGCGAGTGTGCGTGCTGATCCCGTCCACCCGATCGCAGCCAGGTACTCGGGGATGGCATCGTCCGTGAGATCGTTGACGCACACGCGCACGCTGTCGCCCGCTCGTCCCATCATCTTTCCGACGTACGGGATATACGCGGACTCCGGCAGGTGCACGAAGCAGCGGCCGAGTCGATCGGCCAGGGCGGACGGCACCGGGGCGCGTGTGAGCGATTCGAGCGTCTGCAAGGCGCGATGGTACCACTCGCGAGCCCCGTAGTCGGGCGGCCGGAACTCGTCGAAGCAGATGAAGATTCCCGGCACCGGCAGCGGCTCGACACCCGGCTCCGTCTCGACCGGTACGTCGAGCTCCAGCCAGATGTGGTCGACGATGCGATAGAGTGCCGACGTCGGATCGCCCCACTCGCGGCAGAACGCTTCGATGCGTCGCCACGCCGGATGCGCGAGAAGCTCGGACGACAGCTGGATGCGCGGGTTCTCGCCGGCGAGAATGGCGCGACCCTGTTCGCCGATTTCCAGCACGACGTCCACCTGCGGGCTGCCCGCGGCAAGGCGCGTCTCGAAGTAGACCCAGCTCGTCAGCGCTGCGGGGAGCGATGCCGTCATGGCGCGCACGCGCTCCAGGGCGGCCGGGCTCACCAGCGTGCCAGGCGCGTACCGTCCAATCGTCCTGAATGTGCTCGCGAGCGCGACCGGAGCGGAGTAACGCGGCGCTGGCGCCTTGCGCTCGGCGGTCATGCCCATTGGAGCACCGATGGCACGCGATCGGCGTGGGTAAGGCGCAGCAGCTGGTAGCCGATGCCGGACACGCCTTGAAAGAGCGTGGGGGCGAACGATTCATCGACGCCGGTGACGTACGTACCAGCCAACCGGGCGCGATGCACGACTTGTCCCGCCACCGCGAGCGCGGAAGTCCGGAGATCGGGGCGGTCGAAGCGTTGCGCGACCGCCGACAACAGCTCGATGCGTCCGAGCGTGCCACAGCAGAGAAAGTCCGTGTCGAGCGAGCCGAGCTCCACGATCGTCTGCACCGAGGCCGCGACACCGGGGGCTGCTGCGCTGGTGCTCACGACATCAGCGGCGGCGACGCGCGCGAGCGCGATACCGGGCGAACCGTGACACCAGCTCCGCATCAGCCGCGATGTGTCGGCCGACTCGTCGGCGCGCAGCGGCCGCTCGCGCCAGTTGCGCGCCATCGGCACGTACAGGCTATCCTCGAACGCGCGGCTCTCGAGTGCAGCGTCGAGAAATTCCGCGTCACCGGTAGCGCGGTGCAGCATGAGCAGCGCGTAGCCGATCCCTGCCGCACCGTGGCTGAAGCTCGTCGTGTGCTCGCCCTCGAGGGTACGCCACGCGAGGAGACCTGATTGCGGATCGCGCGTGCGCTTCGCGAGGAGTTGCGCGCCACAGCGGCGAGCCCGCTCGAGATGCTCGGGGTCGTTCGTCGCGCGGTGCAACGCGAGCAATCCGAGCGCCGCCCCTGCGGAGCCAAACATGATGTCGAGCTTCTCGTCCGAGGCAACGCGCTCCGGCGAAATCTCGCGTGCAGCGGCAGCGGCGACGGCGAGCAGCGCCGGCTCGCCCAGCAGCGTCGCCGCCGTCGTCACCGCATAGACGATCGATCCGAGCCCCACACCGCCGCCGATGCCGATCGACGCGGCCATGCGCGCGCGGCGCGCATCGTCCGACATCGTCGCGACGATTGGCTGGTAGATCGCCGTTGCGCGCTGCCGGTACTCGGGCTTTCTCGTCGTGCTGTAGAGTGCCGCGTAGAACAATCCGACGCCCGTCTGTCCGTCGAACAAGGATGGTCCGAGCGTCCGAAGCGGGAACCGATGAGACGTCCCGCGCAGGTCGAACAGCGCCACCCATGCGGGCCCGTCGTTGCGGCTCTCCACGGCGCGCCGGTCCAGTGCGCGCGCGATGATCTCTGCCTCCTCGAGTGCCAACTCGGCCGTGAGCGCATCGAGCGAGCCGGCGGCGGCCAACCCGCGGGCAAGCCGCGGATCGGGCGGCGCGGCGCGACTCTCCCTCACCCCGAAGCCGAGCCGCACGGCGTGTGCCTGCGCCTCGAGGTCGGCGGCGTCGAGACGCGCGAGACGGGCGCGCATGCCGGCGTAGCCGGTTTCGCCAATGACGTCGGCCACTTCCGTAGCCGGCCACGAGGTGACGCTGGTGCCGTCGGCCCAGTGATGAAAGATCGGTACATCGAGTTGCTCCAACTGATCGCGCTCGGCGATCCAGAGCGCCCAGTAGCGGGACTGCGTTCCGCCACGCGTCGCAGGCCCAAGCGTGCGCTCCAGCACGATGCTGCGATCCGCGCCGTTGCGCAGGAAGGATGGATGCAGCGAGTGTCTCACGATGTGATCGTACACGATCGTGGCGCGCATCAGCACCCGCACGAGACACCGCTCGAACGGTGCCAACGGGCCATCCGGAGCGCCGAGTGCGTCGCGATGGCGCACGATCGTGGCGTACATCGACCGAAGGCCGCGATCCAGCGCGGCTGCATGATCGGCCGCGTGCGCCTCCACGCCGCCGAGTGAGGGCACGTTGCCGCGCGGCCGCGCAGGCGTCGTCTCCACCCGCTTCTCCATGAGATCGGTATTCGTGAGATGCCACCGCTTCTCGGACGTCGTGGCATCCGCGGGGAGGCTCGCCAGGCCGTACACCTCGGTGCCCTGGCCGAAGTCCACCGAGTTCCGGATCGGGATGAGCATCGTGCGGAGAACGGACTCCCACGTGTCGCGCTCGGCGTGCGCGGTCGTCGCGCTCTGCGCGCCGTCCGCACCGCGCACGGGTGCGCACATCAGCATCTCGAGATCGATGATGACCGGATGCTCTCCTGAGGCGAGGAGATTGCCGCAGTGCAGGTCGGAGCCGCCAAGCACGTACGTGAGGCACAGCATCATGCCCGCGCGCTCGTAGTAGCGTTCCACCTCGGCCGCGTCCAGGCATGGCCTGACCACGGCGTATTCCTCCCATCCATAGCTGCCGCGATCGAGCACGCGCAGCGCGTGCAGCGCAAGGGCGTCTGGCTCGCGGGCGTTCAACCATTCAAGGAGACGCGAATACCGGCTCTCGAGATCGAGCGGTCGCGGTTTGTACACGACGCGCACACCGCACGCGGCGACGAGGATCGTCACGGAGTGTCCACCGCGATGGCGATCAGAGCCTGCCGGCGTGGCGCGCGCGATTGGCAGCACCGCTTCGCCAGCGGTGAGCTCGCGCTGAATGACCGTCGCGTCGGCCGCCAGGTGCGACAGGAGCTCGGAGCTGGTGCGGAGCCAACTCTCAACGGAAGCGGCGAGGAGGCGCGCGAGGACTGGATAGCGCCGCACGATGGTCTCGAGACCCGCCGTGAGCTGGCCGCGCACGAAGGCGGCATACGCGGGGCGCGCCTGCTGGGAAACCGCGGAGAGAATGTCGGCGAGCCGTGTCGGGCGTAGCGCGCGGAACGCCTGCAGCTCGACGGTCAGGGCCAGCTCCGCGGTGGTGCTGAGGTGGGTGAGCAATCCCCGCTCCAGATCCGCCGACGCCTGGCCGGTCATGAGGCCAAGGTCGTCGCCGCCGCGACTTTTGCGCAGCCGTGTCCGAGCGCAGCGTACGAACGGCACGAGCAACTCCTCGAATGCAATCAACGCGCGCTCGCGCAGCACGCGGTCGCGAACGTGCGCGTCGTCGTCGATCTCGCCCGCGAGGACGAGCGCTTCCGCGCACGCCTCAGCCAGGATCTCCGTCCACACGGGAAGGGGTCGATCGTCGGCGAGCGCGACGCGCCCTAGCAGCGCACTGGCGCTGTCGGTGTTCAATCCATCCCATTCCAGACGCCGGGCGAAGCGGGCATTGTCACCTTCGGCAACAGCGAGACGCCACGCCGCGAGACGTGTCGGTCCCGCACCAGTGTCGTCCTCGAGCGGAATGAATGCCCCGTTCAACCGCTCGGTCACCGTGCTCGCCTGTTCGACGATCCGGGTCAATGTCGCGCGGTCCAGGGTCATCGGTGGGTACGGTGGTGAGCGGTTGTGGTGCATTGTGCGCAGCGCCGGACGCGTCGCGCGCGGGAAGGCGCGGACGGCGCGAGACGCCGCCCGCGAACGAACGTGATGCTGCGCGATGCGGCCGGCGTGCGCCGCACCGCGCGGCACTCCTTACTCGATGCGATCCGCCTCGTTCACAACTACGGTCGAAACGATACCGCAGCTGAGGCCGCAGCTCAGGCCGCAGCTGGTGACGCACGAGAGGACCCAGCAGTCTCCGGCCATTCCGCCGGCGACTGCTTCCAGCTCTTCAGCGGACAGCTCCGACAGCTCATCGATGTAGTCAGGTAGCACGATGAGGGCATCGATGCCGGGCGCCTTCTCGATGAACTTGATCTTGAACGTGGAGGGCACTGCCACTCCTGCGATCTCCTGGAGCGCAGCGTGCGGGTCCGACAGCGCCTTCTCGCGGAAGGCCTTGTCGACGGCGGCGCGCGCGCTGAGGTCCTGCAGGACCTTCTGTTCTTCGTGGTGAGCGTGGGACACGAAATGCCTCCTGGGGAAGGGCACGGACGGCGCCGGGCGCCGTCCGCGTACGAATCGAGCGTCGGGTGGGTGTCCCTACTGGGTCGCCACGTCTTCGCAGGGGGGGACCGTGTTGGTGGTAATGCCGCACGTCAGACCGCAGCTCAGGCCACAGCTGGTGACGCAGGAGAGGACCCAGCAATCACCAGCGTTGCCGCCGGCCACCGCCTCGAGCTCTTCCACCGACAGCTCGGACGAGGCATCGATGTAGTCCGGCAGCACGATCAGTGCATCGATGCCGGCATCCTTCTCGATGAACTTGACGCGGAACGTCGACGGTACCGACACGCCGGCGACCTCCGTGAGTGCCGCATGCGGATCGGAAAGCACTTTCGCGCGAAACGCCTTGTCGACAGCAGCGCGTGTACTGAGGTCCTGCAGGACTTTCTGCTCTTCGATGTTCGCGTGCGACATGGGAGATCTCCGGAACGTGGACAGTGATGCAGCGGGTGAGCACCGACGTGACAAGGCAATCGACATGCCCTCTGTCACACTGTCGCAAGTGCATGCAGCCGAGGGTGTTAGAAACTTCTTCCACGCCGCGCCATCAACCGGTTGGAGGCGAGTGTCTATGGAGTAGAGGTCCGTCTCGCCCCGTCGTGACGGGGCTCTACGCGCGAGGACGAACGACGGCGCATTGCTTCGGAAGCAGTACCACTCGCGTCGGGTCGATAGTCGATTGCACACCAATGCATCGTCACACGATCGTGATTAGAAAATCTTAAGAATGACGTGTATCCCGCGCTGGCGGCGCTGCACATCGGATGGTACATTCGCTCCGCGCCGATGTCTGTGACGATGCCGTCCGGCTGGCGCGCTCGATGTGCGCCAGCGCATCAGCGAGTGGTGGCGGTGCGGAAGTAACGCGGGAACGCGCATGCTCGATTCCATGTCGGCGGCTGCACGGGATACGCAGACGGACCTGGCCATCAGGATCGCCGAGCTGTCCGCGGACGAGTGGGGATCGCAGCGCCGCACAGTGCTCATCGGCCGCGCCCCGGCCATGATCGAAGCGCAGCACCGGCTGCTTCAATTCGCGCAGGCCGATAGCCCGTTGCTCGTGTGCGGAGAGACCGGCACCGGCAAGGAGCTATTCGCCCGCGCGCTCTACCTGCTCAGCCGACGGCGCCGAAAGCCGTTCCTCGCCGTGAACTGCGCGCAGTATCATGATGGGCAGCTGCTGGCCAGCGAGTTGTTCGGCCATCGTCGCGGAAGCTTCACGGGCGCCGTGAGCGATCATCGCGGGGTGTTCGAGGACGCCGAGGGCGGCGTCGTCTTCCTCGATGAAATCGGCGAGCTGTCGTTGTCGGCGCAAGCAATGCTGCTTCGCGCACTGAGCGAAGGCGAGATCGTTCCTGTGGGCGAGTCGCGTCCGCGGCGAGTGGACGTCCGCGCCATCGCCGCCACGAGCCGCGACCTTCGCCGCATGGTTGCCAACGGCACGTTTCGGGAAGATCTGTACTACCGGCTTCGCTTTCTTCAGGTGCGCGTGCCCGCGTTGCGCGAGCGCGGCAACGACTGGCGGCTGCTCACTGCGCACTTCCTGCAAACCCTCAACCTGGCACGGCGCGGAGAGAAAGACATCTCCCCCGATACGCTCTCGCTCCTGGCGTCGTACAAGTGGCCCGGCAATGTCCGCGAGCTTCGGAGCATCGTGGAGACCGGCTTTCACCTGTGCGGAGGAACCACGATTCGGCGCGAGCACATCGAGGATGTACTCGAGTTCAGCGCCCCGGACGCGGCGTTACCCGCTGTTAAGACTGGCGCCGCGATCGTTGGTGCCGCGCCGTTGGGTGACGCCGGTCGCGGCGGCGTCTCCACCGCGTCAGCCTATCAGATGTATGCGCGCATGCGGAACGGCAGCGAGACATTCTGGGATGTCGTGTATTACCCGTTCATGCATCGCGATCTCAACCGCGCTGAGTGTCAGGCCGTTCTCGACTACGGGCTCGCGGAGACACACGGGAGCTACAAGCGACTGCTCGTGATCTTCCGGATCGGTGAGGGCGACTACCTGAAGTTCATGGATTTCCTGCGTCATCACCGTCTCAAGCCGTCATACGCCATCCCGGCGCAGGCCGGGTCGCGCATCGAGGCGGGGCCGTCGAGCGAGCAGTCGCTCCAGAGCTAACAGCGGACGCAGGTCATTCGCTCGTACGCCGCACGCAGCAGCGACGACCCGGTGGCGCCGGCGATTTCGTCGATGGTGCGATCGGCGATTGCCGCCAGCACGGCGGCACGACCGAGCATCGATCTCGCCTCCGGTGTCAGTTCCGCATCGAACGCCTCGAGTTGTCGCGACGCGTCGTGAACCATCCGACGGAGCGCGCTGGCCGCCGTATCGCGGAGCGATGCCGTTTCGCCGTACTGCTCGAGACGCCCGCCCTGCCGATAGAGTGGAAACGCCTCCAGCCCCATGAAGCGAAGGAACCAGTCAGCACGGTAACGTCCACAGGCTGCCGTGATGCCTGCGTAGTCTGCCAGCAACTCGTCGTGCACCGTGTTCCGCATCATCCCGAACAGTCGGCGCGTAAAGTAGTGCGCGCACTCATGCTCGAGTCGTATCGTCAGCGACAGCCGCAACCATTCATCGTGCGGGAGTGAGAACGCCGTCGCACTGACGTCGCTGTACGAGCCAGTGCTCAGGAGGATGAACCGGTCCTGATAGAGCGCCTTCCGCGGGATCACGGTTCGCCACAACAGCTGCCAACGTTCCTCGGAGACCGGTGGCCCGCTACCGGCTGCCACGGAGCGGAGCGCCCTGACGCGATCCCAGTTGTTGTAGCCGGCCACCATGCACGCCCCCATGGAGGGAGAGATGGCCACGGGCTCATTGCGGTGCACGAACGCACGGATCAACGCGGTAAAGTCGTCGCGCTCGGGGATGACGAGAACCGGAATGCGCCCTGCCGCAGTCTCGTGCAGCCAGATGCGAATGTCATTCGGCCGTCGCAGGAACAGCGCATCGCCATGGTGTGGCATCACCCCTCGGCGGACGGCGGCCTGATACGTCGTGGTCGTGCTGATCCCCGGCGCGATCGGAAAGCGAAGCTGCACGAAGCGCCGGAGCACCGCCTCCGCGCCGTCGCGTTCCGCCTCGGTCACGTACTGCTCCCACGCCGACACGAATGGCTCGTCCGCGAGAGGGAGCGTCGTGTCGTGCCATGACTCCGTGGCGAAGGCGGTGCTCATCGCTATTCTCGGCGCTCCGCCTCACTGTCGGCTGATGCGCGAAGGGCGGGCGCGTCGGCCAGGTGCTCGAACCGACCGGACTTCACCACGACGGTCACGAAGCGCTCTCGGCGCAGATTGCCGGTACTGTCGAACGCGAATGGCCCCGTGACGCCGGTCCACTCGGGCGAGGACCGCAACGCGTTGGCGAGGTCCGCACCTGCAGGAGACTTCGCGATGCGCATCGCGCGCGCGAGCACCCACACGGCATCGTATGCCAGCGCCGCGGTCGCGTCGGGCTCGCTGCCGAAACGCTGGCGGAACGTTTCGCGAAAGCGCTGCACCTCGGGTCGTTTCTCATCGGCGTGGAACGGCGCGACCGCGATGGCGCCCTCGATCGCCGGGCCGCCCAGCCGGAGCAGCTCAGGCGTACCCAGCGCGTCGCCTCCGAATACCTGCGCTGTCACTCCGACGCGCCGCAACTCGCGAATGAAGCGCGCGCCCTGATCCGGTTCCGCCGCGACGAACACGGCCTGGAGATCCTGTTGCTTCCAGCGCCCGGCCACTTTCTCGACGCTCGCGTCCGTTCCGCGTCCGTTCGGATCGTACGACTGACGATCCACGATCTCGACGCCGAGCTGACTGGCGCGCTCTTCGTATGCGTTGGCCAGTCCGCGTCCGTAGTTGTTGCGGATGTAATAGATGGCGGTGCGGGTGAGGCGGCGGCCCGCGGCCAGCTCGGCTACGGCATGACCCACCTGCTGGTCCGTGAAGATGCCGCGGAAGACGCGATGATACCCCTGCGACGTGAGCACGGGATCGGTGGATGTCGGGCAGAACATCACCATGTCGCCCAGCTCGTATACCGCTGCGGCGGGCACGGTGATGTACGACTGCAGGTGCCCGATCACCGCCACGACGTCAGGGCTTCCGGCGAGCCGCTGGGCAACGCGCCGTCCGTCATCCACCGACTCGTTGTCGTCCTCACGCTGAATGCGGATCTGTCGCCCGCCAACGCCCCCCGACTGGTTCACCTCGTCCACGGCGAGGTCCATTCCCTTGCCGTAGGCGAGGTCCTTTCGCTTCGCCCACGGCCATGGGGCACCAATCGTGAGCGGGCCTGTGGCCTCGGCCTGGCCGGAGCGCACCGACTCAGGCGTCGCCTCGCCGGTGCAGGCGCTGAAGGCGATGCCGATCGCCAGGATCGCCGGGGCGAGGCAGCGCCGCGTGGCGCGGATGGAGCTCGAACCGTATTGGGACATCATCGACCCTCTCTCGTTGGGCGAGGCATGTCAGGCCAGCTGGCGTTGCGCCAGCTGAGCGAACAGACCGGGGTGCGCAATTAGCTCCTGATACGTGCCGCTCTGTACGATGCGCCCGCGCTCGAGGACGATGATGCGATCGGCCTGCGTGATCGTGCTGAGCCGATGGGCGATGACGAGCCGGGTGGCCTGAAGCTGTGCGAGGCTTGCCGTGACGATCGCCTGCGTGCGGTTGTCCAACGCGCTCGTGGCCTCGTCGAACAGCAGCACGCGCGGGCGATTCACGAGGGCGCGCGCGATCATCAACCGCTGTCGCTGCCCGCCGGACAGCGTCGCGCCACCTTCACTGACCACCGTGTGCATTCCCATCGGCATCTGCCGGATGTCCGCGTCGAACCCGGCCATGCGCGCCGCCTCCCATGCGCCGTCGTGCGTGGCCATCGACGAGCCGACGATGTTGGTGAAGATGTCTCCGTGACTCAGTCGGCCACCCTGGAGTACGACGCCGATGTTCCGGCGCAGCGCTTGTACGTCGAGATTCTTGACGTCCTTTCCATCGAAATAGATGGCGCCCGATTCTGGTGAATCAAAGCCGAGCAACATCCGCATCAGCGTGGACTTGCCCGATCCAGACGGTCCGACGAACGCGATGAACTCGCCCGGGCGCGCATGGAACGAGACGTCGAACAGGGTCGGTGGCGAGGTGCTTCCGCCATAGCGGAACATGACGTGCTGCACCTCGATGTCGCCAAGCAGCGCACCCGGATCGGTCTTGCCGACCTGCACCTCGGGCAACGTGTTGAAGATCGGCCGCGCATTCTCGTACAACGGCACCGCCGCGAACATCTGCATTGCCGCGCCGCCGCTGCTCAGCGTCGCGCCCAGGCAGGCGGAGAACGCGGCGACGAAGGCGAGGAGATTCCCGGTGGGCATGTTGCTCTCCCCGCCGAGCGTCATCGACACCAGGCCGAAGATCATGATGAAGCCGATGATCGGAAAGACGCTCATGAAGGTGGCGTACCAGTTGCCGTAGCGACGCGCGGTGAACTGCGCCTCCCTCTGCTCACTGAACAGGCGGGCCCATACCGCGAATGCGTGCGACTCTGCGCCGGCCGTGCGCAGCTTGGCGATGCCGGTGAGCAGCTGAAACACCGTTCCCGACGCCTTCGCGCGCACTTCGGAGACGATGCGCTGGCTGCGCAGTTGGAGGAAGCTCACGATCGAGGTGCAGACAAGTGAGATTCCGATGCACAGCAGCGCCCACCAGGCCAGGCGGGCATCGTAGTAGAAGAGCAGCCCGACGTACGACAGCGAGAACACCCCGTTCAGCACGGCGGACACCGCCGAACCGAACACGATCTGCCGCGCCTGATCGACGCCAAAGGCGCGGACGGCAAGATCGCCGGCGGTGTATGGCTTGAAGAAGCTCAACGGAACGCTCAACAGGCGATCCCAGACCGCGGACTGGACCGATGGGCCCATACGGCCGTTGATGCGCAACAGCGCCACCATGCGCGTGAACTGGAACATCGTCGTCGCAACGGCAGCGATCAGCAGGAGCGCTACGAGTTGCACGAGTTGTCCGCGCTGGGCTCCGGGAATGACGGTGTTGAACAGCGACGCCACCGCGAGCGGGCTCGCGAGCCCCAGCACGCTGCTGGCCACGCTCACGCCAATCAGCGTCCCGATGTCGCGACGGCATCCGCGGAAGCCGAAGCTGAGGATCTCCTTCAGCGTCAGCACGGTTTCCGGAAACGCGCGATAGAAGCTGATCGCCAATGGCGCGAGCGTCACGGCGACTTCCTCGGTGACGAGGACTCGGCCGGCACGAGACGGGTCGTGCAGCCAGCTCGTCCCGGGCGTCGTCGACACAATGGCTACGGGCCGCCCGTCATCTGCCATGTAGGCGAGCAACGGGCCGCGATCCTCGGTCCACCATTCGTCACGCAGCGCGACTTGTCGAGTGCGGAACCGCGACGCCTTGGCAATTGCGCCAACCGGATCCTTTTCCTTCGGCAGGGACGGTGGCGGAGTCCGCGACATCCGGATTCCTCCCGCGTCCGCAACGAGGCGGCACGCAGCGACGAGCGCGTCGAGATGACCGACCTGTCCCGATGGAGTGAGCGGAGCGAGCGACGGTGCGGCGGCGCTGCGCAGTGTGGACGCCACCCTGGCGAGTGCGCCCGTCAGCGCACCTTGCGCCGCAACGCGCCGATGTGTCAACCGTTCGCGCTCCACGACGTTACGTTGCTCGACGAGGAGCTCGGCGCCGGCGAGTATCAGATCATGGGCACGCGCGAGGGTCGGCCCGAGGGGCGACAGGTTGAGCACGTGCGCCGTGTCCACGACGTCCACCGCGCCGGGCTCCTCGACCACGAGCCACGCTCGGCGCGCGAGCGGCACGAACTCCTTCGCGTCCAGCTCCAATGCACGCTTGCCGAGAATCCGCGAGCGCCCGGACGATTGGCGCACCCAGCTCAACCGGTGCTTCGTGCGCACCAGCGCTCCGGCGCGTGGAACCAGAAGCCTGCCGACGTCGGCCTCGACGCATTGCTCCGCCGGAACCTCGATGCAAATGCCGTTGTAAAGTGCCCTGATCCATGCCTCGAGCAGAGGCGTCAACTCAGCGAGGGAAACGCCGTCGGCACGCCAGGCCTCCTCGGGCGAGAGGGCGAGCGGACGCACGACGGTCCCGGATGTGCCTACCGCGAGCAGTCGCAATCCCGTCTCGCCCGGACGACGCGCGCCGAAGAAGGCAGCGCCTGACTCGAGCCTGCAGAGGTGTGTCCGGCTCCCCGTCTCCCCATCGGCGTGCATCGGCACGGCAAACACGTCAATGCGGCCCTTGACGATGAGCCACGCCTCTTCGGCATCGAGCAGCAACGGCCGGTCGCCGCCTATCGAACGTGCCAGCGTGTCGTCGGTGAGCATTCGGTGTCCGGGAGGATGATTCGGAAAATTGGGGACGGTCCTGCTACTCAGCCGCGATCAGATCCAGATACGGCCCTTTCACATCCTTCATCGACTCGTGCGTGCCACGCTGCACGATCTTGCCGCGCTCCAGCACGATGATCTCGTCGCAATCGCGGATCGTGCTCAATCGATGGGCGACCAACAGACAGGTGCAGCCACGGCGGCGAAGGTTGTCGTCCACTTCGCTCTCGGTCTGCGGATCCAGTGCGCTCGTCGCTTCGTCCAGCACGAGGATCGTCGGATTGCCGACCAGTGCGCGCGCGATCTCCAGGCGCTGCCGTTGGCCACCACTGAAGTTGCGTCCGGTTTCCTCGACGCCACTGTCATAGCCGCCGGGGCGCGCCGTGACATCGTCATGAATGACGCTGTCGCGCGCCGCCTGGATCATGTCGGACTCGGCGACGGTGCCGTCCCACAACCTGATGTTCTCCTTCACCGTGTCCTCGAACAAGAAGATGTCCTGATCGACCACGGCGAAGGACGTCGTCATGATGCTGCGCGGAATCTGCGTTCGCGTGAGCCCATCGAAGAGGATCTCGCCGCGCCAGGGGTTCACGAGCCCGCTCACCAGGCGGGCTACCGTACTCTTGCCGGAACCCGAACCGCCGACGAGTGCCACGCGGCTGCCGGGCCGCAGCTTCAGGTTCATCCCCTCGATGAGTGGAGGATCGAGCGGGCTGTAGCCGAACGTCACGTCCTTGAGCTCGAGATGGCCCGAGAGCTTCGTCGGAACGACCGCACCGCCTGCCTCAGGCGCACCGTCTTCCGAGTCGACGGCATCGGCATGCGGATCGCGAGCCGCGCGCAGCACATCGTCCAGTCGGCTGAGGTCGCCGCGCACTTCCTGCATCGTGCTGGCCAGGTCGACCAGCCGATTGATCGGGCCGATGAAGCCGAACATGAGGGCCTGAAACGCGATCAGCATGCCGATGCTCAGGCGGCCGTCCATCACGCGCATGCCGCCGACGCCGAGCAGTACGGCAGAATTCACGGCGAGCAGGAACGGCGGCATGAGCGAGAGACGCTGCGTCTGGAATGCGAGCTCCTGCTGTGCGTTGGCGACCTTGGCCTGCTGGCCGCTCCAGCGCGAGAAGAAGTCACCTTCGGCGCCCATCGCCTTCAGCGTCTCGATGGTCGCAAGGCCGTTCATCGCAGTGCCGATCATCTTTCCCTGATCCTGCAGCAGCCTGCGGCTGAGATCAGTGCGGCGACGCGACACGTACTTGAGCGCGGCGATGTTCAGGCCGGCGATGGCGATGGCGATCAGGGTGAGCAGCACGTCGTACTGAATCATCAGCGCGGCGTACAGGAGGATGATGAGCGCGTTCAGCGCTGTCGTCGCCAGGTCGCCGGAGAGCAGCAGCGCGATCCGGTCGTTCAGCGCCACCCGGGCGCCGATCTCTCCCGCACTTCGCTGCGTGAAGAACTGGATCGGCAGCCGCAGCACATGCCAGAAGAATGTGGCCGACGTGGTGAGCGCGAACTTGGTCTCCAGTCGCAGCAGGTGCCGTTGCTGAATCGCCGTGAGCGCCGCGATGAGCACCGTTGTCACCGCCATCGTCAGCAGCAGAGGCTTGGTCCATCCCACCAGGTCGCGCACCAACACCTGGTCGATGAACACGCGAGTGAACGTCGGCACGACAGTGCTGGGGACAGCCAGCGCGATCCCTGCCAGCACGACGAATAGCACGGCGCTTTCTGATCCGCTCAGCCGGGATCGCAGTGCACTGACCATGCTCGATGCGGAGCCGCCGCGCGCGAACTGCGGACCCTTGTGAAACGTGAGGACGACGCCTGTGAACGCTTCGTCGAACTCCTGCGCCGTTACCGTGCGAGGCCCGGTCGCCGGATCGTTGAGGAATACCTTGTCGTCCGAGAAGCCATCCAGGACCACGAAGTGGTTGAAGTTCCAGTGGATGATGGCTGGCAGTGGGCTCGACCGGAGCTCGTGCGGCTCCTTCCGATAGCCAGCCGCCTCGAGCCCGTAGCGACGAGCGGCCTTGACCATGTTGCTCGCCTTGCTGCCGTCGCGGGACACACCGCACGCGACGCGCAGCTCCTCGAGTGCCACGAACTTGTTGTAGTGGGCGAGCACCATCGCCAGCGCCGCGGCGCCGCACTCGACGGCCTCCATTTGCAACACGGTCGGCGTGTGCACGCGGCGCGTGCGCCGCCGGAGCGCGCGCGCGCCCTGTGAGACGAGGTAGCGCGGAGCGAACCGCGCAAAGCGCGAAGGCCGTGCCGGGGCCTCAGGATTCACGTTCACGCTCAGAGCCCCGTGTGCTTGCGAACGAATGGAATGACCAGCTCGATCGGCCGTTGCGACATGACGCTGATCTCGACCTGGGCGAGCGTTCCGCTCTGGATCTTGAGCGGCGGTCCCTTGGACGACGTCCATCGGTACTGGCTCGCCGTTTTCGGATCGAGCTGGAGCTCGGTGTGCACTTCGTACGGCGCATCGCCGCCAGACAGACTCGACACGAGCGCCTCGTTCTTCAACATGCGCAGCATGCCGCGAGTCGTCGCCGGAAAGTCGCTCACGTACGTGATCTTCCCAATCATGTACCCGAACTCCTCCGGCTTCACGGTGGATGGCGCAATGCGCACTTCCATTCCCGGCTTGACCATCTTGCCGTTGGTGGAGGCAACGTAGATCACCGCTTCCAGCCCGTTGATCGTACGGCCGGTGAGATCGAGTGTGAGAATCGCCGTGCCGCGCCCGACCAGCCCACCCTGCTCGGAGAGGATCTCGAGGATGCGGCCGTTGTACGGAGACACCACTTCCACCGCGGCGCGGTAGTCGCTCGTGAGCTGGGCGAGCCGCGCCTCCGCTTCGCCAATCCGCGCTTCGCCGTCTGCGAGCTGCTGCTGGCGCGCGACGTCTGCCTGCTGCGCGGTGACGCTCAACTGCGCAAGCTGTGCACCGTCCGACCTGATCTTGTCCTGCACGGCGTCGCGCTGCTGGCGCGTTGTCAGCAGTGACTGTCGAGTGAGTAGCCCGCGACTGACCAGGCGCTCCTGACCCTCCACCTTCTCCTCGAGCGAGGCAAGGCTGGCGCGCGCGCCACGGATGGACTCCTCGAGGTACGCGCGCTGCTGGGCGTAGTACACCACCTTGAGCGCCGAATCCCGGCGGGCACTGGTCGCGAGTTCCGACTGCGCCGAGCGAAGGTGGGACAACTCGAGCTTCGCGCTGCTTGCCCGCTCGATCAGCTCAGGCTGTGATAACCGCGCCACCACCTGGCCCTCGGTCACCTCGTCGCCCACGCGCACAGCAATGTCTGCCACTCGGCCGCTGGCGTTCGAGGCGATCTCCAGGATGCCACCGCTCTTGATGAGCACTCCCTTGCCCTTCACCGTATTCGGGATGCTCCCGATGATCCCCCACACGAGCGCGGCAACGAGAATCATGCCGATACCGCCGAGCGCGAACCACCCCTTCGGGCTCGTCACCCGCATGAGTTGATCGAGCTGCTCCGGCGACGACAGCCTGTCGAGCGAGACCTGGCGAAATACTCGGCGTGACGGCATCAGCATCGATCGGCTCCAGTGCAGACCCGCACGAAGCGCGCGGCGTCGGTGGTCGGAAGGTCGGCGGCGTCGATGAGTGTTCCCGTCTCGTAACGGAGCCGCGCCAGCGCGTTCGCATATCGGCCACGAGTGGCCACGTCGCCAAGCAGCGACTGCGTGAGCGCGTCCTCGGCGAGAATCACATCGAACAGCGTCGAAGCGCCGAGTCGAAAGCGTTCGGCGTTCGCGGCCACGGCGTCACGTGCGAGCTGCACCGCCTCCTGCGCGCGGGCGAGTTCCAGCCTCGCGTTCAGCAACGCACTGAGCGCCACCTGGGTGCCCGACTCGATGCTTCGCTCCAGGGCCCGGACTCCGAGCACGTTCTGCTCGAGTGCGGCGGCGCTCTGCATCGCCAGGCCGTCTGCGTAGAGATTCGCGACCGGGAGCTCGTAGGTGACGCGGAGCGAGGCGTTCATTCCCGGAACGTTCTGGTAGAAGGGCGCCACCAGCGAGGGCAGACGCGCGCCCTGCACCGCTCCCGCATACCCGACATTCATCGACAGATCCACACGCGACTGCAATTCGCGCGATGCGCCGATGCGGATCTGATCGGCGGCCGACGTCCGCATGCGCGCCGCCGAGAGATCCAGGCGACGGCTCGATGCCGCCACGACGAGCGCCGCTCCCGCCGACTCGGCGGCAGAATCCGCTGTCGGCTGCGGCAGCGCAGTGCCCGCACCGGGCAATTGCTCGATCTGCGCCGCCGTCAGTCCCATCACGAGTCCGAGTTGCCGGCGCGCCTCGAGCACCGCTTGCTCGGCGCCAATCTGTGTTGCCTGCTTCGTGGCGAGGTTGCTGCGCATCTGTAGCAGGTCCGAAGCCGGCCGCTCGTCCGCTTCAATGAGCACGCGCGTTTCCGCCACCATGCGTTCGGCGCGCGTTTCCGCCTCACGGTATACGAGGAGTCGCTCCTGGGCCGCCCTGTACTCCCAGTACGCGGACACCGCCGACAGGATTGCGCGCGCGCTCGTCTGCCGGGCGTCGAGCGCCGAAGCGTCTGCGGAGATGTCCGCCGCGTGCTCATTCGCGGTCGATATGCCGCCCCCACGTCCCCGACGCAGCGGTACGATCACGCCGACAGTTGCCGACGAGCGGTTGACCGGATCACCAATCGCCGTCGAAAGATCCGTGCGCCCCAACGCCAGCTGCGAGGCCACTGAGAGGCCCGAGCGAAACAGCTTGTCGAGCGAGACCGAGTAGCTCGACGCGTCGGTGCGGACCGTCGACGGTGTTGTGCCGCTCGCCGCTGTCGGTTGCCGTGCCAAGTCGCGACTGCTAGCGACACCAGCGCGAACGCGTGCGTCGAACGTGCCGCGCGCGCTCATCAGCTGTCCCTGGCTGTACCGGCTGAGTTGTCGGCTGGCCAGGACGTCGGCATTTCCTGCAAGCACCTGCGCGAGCGCCTGGTCGAGCGAGAGCGTGGCCACGAGCGCCGGCGATGCCGCCACTGGCTGCTGTCCGGTTGCCCCGTTGGCGGAACCGGCAACGAGGATCGCCGAGACAACCAGGCGCAGCAACGGCGCGGTGCGCTCACTCATGTCATCACGTCCCCGTCGGTCGATGAGTACTGCGCCCGCTCGAGTCGATGACGTGCCGCTACCGCTCAGTCCGGCCCATCACCTTCGTCGATCAAGTTCGGCAAGACCACCATCACGTCGACGTCGGCATCCTTTTCCACGAACCTGATACGCAGTGATGCGGGGAGCTCGTAGCCCAGCACCTCTGCGAGCGCTGCGCGTGGATCGGTGAGCAGCCGCGTGCGAAACTCGAGGTCTACCGCCGCGCGTGTGATCGCAAGGTCCAGCCCTGACAACGAATATTCTTCGGGCGCGGAATCGGGTTCAGGATCGGAAGGCATGTCTGGTAGTCCCTGTCGCCGCGCCGTCGCGACGAATGCGAGTGAAGGCAAGCGTCATTCCCTGTTGCGGAATGGCTTCAAGCCACACTGTGACAGTGAGTTAGATGCGTCGTGTCAGCAGGTAGCCGCCCCGTGCGCGAAGCCGGGTGCCATGAATAGAGGTGGAACTCTATTAGACGGCTGCTCCGCGCGAAGAGTTGCATCGTCCAGGTAACGGGGAATGAGGCCATTCGCAAACACGCCCGCCGGGTCGTGCACTCGGAGCAGGCGTTGAAGGTCCGGCCAGCGAGCACCGAAGTGCTCGTGCCATCCGCGCACGTCGAACGGAATCCAGCCCGCGAGGTAGTGCTTGCCGCCCGCGCGCACGCACTCCGCGCTGATGTCGGAGAACAGGTCGAGCAGGTGTGGCGCGCTTTCGCGCGACACGGTCGGCAGGAGACTGAGCAACAGGAGCGCGTCTTCCCCCGGAGCCATGAACATCGGACGTGTGAGCGTCGCGCGTCGCAGGAACTGCACGAGCGGGAGCACTTCGTCGCGCATCCACCGGGGGATGGTGCCGAGGACGGACTCGATGAATCCTGCACCCACCGACGTGGGGAGAATGATGTCGATCCCGGGGCGGACCACGTTGCCCGCCGCCGGATCCGGTCGCGTTGCATCGCCGACCATCCACTGGAGCAACTGCTGATACGGAATGTCAGTGCGCTCGACGACGTTCACGTGGCCCAACCCGTGGAGAAATGGATCATCTCCCGCGGTGGAAATGGGTTCGTTCGACTCGATGGTGAACGAGAGTACGTGAACCCACCGCGTCCGGATGGCGACGGTTCGTGCGTGCAGGAAGGTGACACGGTCGGCCACGACAACACGGTCCGCGTCGGCGAGTAAACGACCGAGGTCGCGGTACGCGAGCTGATAGCTCCGCGTGAAGCGCGCGAAGCGACGCACGCGATGTGTGATGCTCGTGATCACGCCAAGCTGCCCGAGTGCGCAGAGCGCGTGCGCAAAGAGTTCGCTGTTCTCCTCCCCACTGCAGCGCATCACCTCACCGGTGCCCGTGACGATCTCGAACGACACACAGTTGTCGGCCTGCGTCCCGAACCGGAATGACGAGTGGCCTATTCCACCGACGGCGTGTGTCCCACCGACTGTCGTCGAGAGATTGGTCGTGAGGACCGGCGGAGTGAAGCCACTCGAGGCAGTGGCCGCGAGCACGTCGCGCCATTGGGTGGCCGCACCGGCGGCGAACTGACCTCCGTCTCCATTCGCGTCGACTGTGACGAACCCGCATAACCCTCGGACGTCGAGCAGAATGCCCTCGCCAAGCGCCTGCCCTCCCTGCGAATGCGCGGACGCGCGCGTCGCCATCGCCAGTCCGTTCAGGCTGGCGTATCGGATGATTGCCGCCACGTCTTCTGCACTTCGCGGACGCACGACCACGAGAGGTCTCTTGTGGATGACTCGGCCGTAGTCGGTCGTCACGGCGTCGAGCTCCGCGTCCACCACGCTGACGCCCTGCGGCACCAGGCAGCGCAGGTCGCTCGCGAGCGCGCCAGTGCGGTTAAGGGTCATGCGGGCCGAGCAGGCAAGCGGCATACCCGAGTGCGACAATCCCAAGGCTCTGGGAATACAGCGGTTGACGATGAGAGACTTGTCGCATTCGTCCGCGGCGAACCAGGGCTCCATCGTAATAGGACTGCGGCTCTACTCAGTGGATACCCGTTTCGCCGCTGCGGACGGTTCGCGGCTCGCACGTGCTCAACTCTGTGACTGCTCAGCACTTACCGGTGGGGCTGCCGCTGGCATGCGCGATGCCTTCACCCGTCATTGGCTACAACACCGCCGAGGACGTTCGTCCGCTGATCGAGTGCGCCACCGCCATCGACGCGAGGACAGGATGCTTGCCGAATTGCCGACCGTCTCCGAGCTGGCCCCCCACGACGTGAACGACGTGCGGTCGCCGTTGCGCGACGTCCTCGATGCGCTATGCGAGGGAATGAAACGAGCCGAAGGATCTGGCAGCGACCCCGAGACCGCCCGATTCATCGCACTCGCGGAGGATGCCAAGAAGTCCATGGGCACGCACATACCGCCGCAGATGCAGCGAGTGTCCTTCCTCGGCGCCACCTTTCGAGAGAAGGCGCTGGGCGCCGCGCGGAGCGGTGACCTTGCGACCGCCGCCGACGATATGCGCCGGGCGCGCGAGGCGATGGCGGCGTTCACCAATCCGGACGTGACGCGGTTCGCCGATACGCTCACGGAGGCGGCGGCCGCATACGTGGACTACAAGGCCGGCCATTTTTCAGCGGCCCGCGCCGGCATCGAAGCGTCGCTCGAAGCGACGAATCGCTTGCTCATGGACCATCGATGCGATGCAATGCATCTGCGCCGCATCCATCTCGTCGCTAATCTCGTTCGCATGGGCGCGCGCAGCGGCGACGGCGCGGGCGCCATGCAACTTGCCTCCGGGCTGCTGAGCTATCTCGAGGGACAGGACGCCTGCTGGCCAATGCCAGGCTTCGAGGTTGATTGGCCCATCGCCGCGATCCCCCTGGAGGATCGCGTCACGATGTCCGGCCAGATTGGCGGTGAGATCGCGCTCGTCCTCGCCACGCCGAAGAGCGACACGGCGGCGTTGCTGATGTACCTCGCGCCTCATGCCGCTGCGCCGGCGACCGGAGCCTGCGCCCCATTCCATTCGTTGCACCATTGGCTTCGCCTGCGCTGGGCGCACTGCAACGATGGGCCGCGGGGATTTCTCAGCGCGGCACGCGATTTCTTCGCCGCGCAACAACCGGGCGGCTTCTGGTCCGACGGCGCGCGCCTGCTCGACAGGTTCTGCGCAACGCTCGACCTGGACGAAGCCGCAAACGTGCGACAGACGCTGAAGATGGCCATCGTGGCCAAGACGACGGACCTGAGCTCCATCCGGATATGATGCGCATTGGACGACTGCTGCTGGCGTCAGCGCCCGGGGTGCTCGCGGCGAGTGCGCTCGCCGCGCAAGGTGGACCGATGTCCCTGCCCGTGCGATATGTGGGTGATCGCTTCTTCGTCACGCCGGTGACGACAAGCGGCGATACCGTCGTGCTGATCACGGACAGCGGCGGCGCCCTGGTCATCGCCAAATCGAAGGCCGATCCGACCACGTACCTGAGATTCGTGGGCATGGAGCAGCGAGATTCCGCGTTCTCGGGGGGCCGCCTGCCGCCCTTCAAGCCTGGCGCCAGCATTCCAGTGCCGCTCGGAGCGCCGGGCGGTAGCATGTTCGTTATTGGGGACCAAGCCGTGCGTCGTTCCTTGTACCAGGGCGCTACGGGAATACTTGGACATCAGTGGTTCGCCGGTCGCGTCTGGGTGCTCGACTACCCGGCCCAGCGCATGTCGGTGTACGACAAGCCGCCCACGCCTCAGCCATTCGGGCCGCACACCATTCCAATGACGCTGAAGCAGCCACCGGGGACGAGCTATCCGCGCATCAGCGTCGTGATCGACGGCGACACGCTGCAGCTGTTGCTCGGGACCGGCGCAAGTACGCAGCTCACGGCGGCGACGCAGAAGGCGCTCGGCGGGCCGGCGATTCGCGCAACGAGCTTCATTGCGCACCGCATCGCAAACCGGTGGGCGCAACGCCACCCGGATTGGAGGATGCTCGACAGTGCGGAAGCCGGCACGCGCGAAAAGATGATCCAGGTACCCGTCGTCACGGTGGCGGGACATTCCGTGGGGCCCGTGTGGTTCACCCTGCGCGCGGACAAGACGTACGACGAGTTCATGTCCCAGTACATGGACAAGCCGATCGTGGGCTCGTTGGGCGGCGATGGGCTGCGGTACTTCAGGGTGACGCTGGATTATCCGAACCGGCGCGCAACCTTCGAGAAGCCGTAGCGGCTGCGGTCGAGCACCAACTCAGAGGTTCGCACGGTAACTCGGCGCGCGCGGACTACGACGCCGAAGGTGGTGATCGCCTGAGTCCGGCGCGACCGACACGGGAGACGGCGCAGGCGCGTTCGCGTCCAGTACTTCGCGAACCTTGCACAGGAGCCCGTTGGACGTGAAGGGCTTGTCCAGGAATGCTGTGCCAGCACTCGACACTCCGTGCCGTATGATCGCATCCTCGGTGTAGCCCGACGCGTACAGGAGGCGCATCCCGGGACGCAGCGGCAGCAGCGCCTCGCCGAGCTCGCGCCCGCTCATCCCAGGCATCACCACGTCGGTCAGCAGAAGGTCGATCAATCCGCCATACTGCGCTGCCACCTCGAGCGCGCTCTGGCCGTTGGGTGCAGTGAGTACGTTGTAGCCGGCGCGCGTGAGCACCCGCGCGGCAAACCGTCGCACCGCGTCTTCGTCTTCTGCAAGGAGGACAGTGGCGGTGCCCCGCGGCGAGCGGTCGCCGAGCGAGGTGCTCACTGGCGCGTTCGCCTCCGCCACGCGAGGCAAGTAGACGCTGAATCGGCTCCCCTGACCCGGCTCGCTGTCCACGAGGACGAATCCACCGCTCTGCTTGACACTGCCGTACACGGTGGAGAGACCGAGCCCGGTGCCCTTCCCCTGTCCCTTTGTCGTAAAGAACGGATCGAACGCGCGTTCCTTCACCTCGGGGGCCATCCCCGTCCCCGTGTCCGTCACGACGATGACGACGTAGGGCACATTGTCGGCCTCGGAGAATTCCCGAACCTCGTCGGCGTCGACGTTCCTTGTCTCGATGCGCACTTCGCCGCCTCGTGGCATCGCGTCCCGCGCGTTCATGACCAGATTGAGTACGACCTGCTCGAGCTGGCTCGGGTCGGCGCGCACCGCACCGAGTGACGGATCGAGCACGATTGCCAACGCGATGTCTTCTCCCACGGTACGCCGCAGGATGCGGCCGACATCCTCGACGAGCGCGTTGAGCGAGAGCGTCTGCGGCTTGAGAATCTGCTTTCGACTGAAGGCCAGAAGCTGGCGTGTCAGCGAGCTTGCGCGCTCTGCCGCTCGTTCGATCTCCTCCAACTCCTCACGAACGGTCTCCTTCGAGTTGTCTGGACCGTCGAGATCGGCCAGCCCTAGCTCCGCATTTCCCTTGATGACCGTGAGCAAGTTGTTGAAGTCGTGCGCTACACCTCCGGCGAGCTGGCCCACGGCCTCCATTTTTTTACTCTGGCGCAGCTCCTCCTCGGCGTGCTTGAGGTCAGCAACCACGGCATTGAATCCGAAACGCAGCTTGCCAATCGAATCGTCACTCGTCACATCGAGCGTCACCGAATAGTCACCAGTCGAAAAGCGCTGCATGGCACCCAGAATGTCGACGACGTTGCCTTCGAGGTACTGCTGGCTCGCGCGATCGCGTTCGGCGGTTCGTTCGAGGGCCCGGCGCCGCGCGCGCGTGCTGTGCACGAAGTACAACACACCCGTGACGGCGGCCATCAGGATCAACGTGCGAAACCACAGGGTGGCCCAGAACGGGGGAAGAATCGTGATGTCGATGCGTGAGCCCTGCTCGTTCCAGACGCCGTCGTTGTTCGTGCCCTTCACGTGAAAGACATACTGGCCAGCGGGCAAGTTCGTGTAGGTCGCCACACGCGCTGTTCCGACCTCGTTCCAATCCTTATTGAGCCCCTCCAGCCTATAAGCGTATGTGTTTTTTTCCGGTGCGCTGAAGTCCAGGGCGGCGTACTCGATGGAAAAGACCGACTGGTCGTGATGGAGCACGACCTCCTTGGCCACCGTGACGTTCTCCTGAAGCGGGGAACGCTTGGCGCCGAGTACGACCGGCTTGTTGAACAGGTTGAATCCAGTGAGGGCAATCGACGGAGCGTGTGGATTCTTGGTGAGGCGCTCGGGATCCAGAATGTTGAAGCCCTGATTGCCTCCGAAGAACAGCGTTCCGTCTCGCGCCACATACGACGCCCCAGCACTGAACTGGCTCCCCTGCAGCCCGTCATCGATCGTGAAGACTCTTCCCTTCGTCGTCGAGTCGAAGAGCGTGATGCCGCGGTCACCGCTGGCCCACAGGCGGCGTGATGCGTCCATCGCGAGTCCGGCGACGGAGGGCCCGGACAAGCCGTCGTCCTCCGTGAAGTGGTCGATCCGGTTCGTTCGCCGGTCGATTCGTTCCAGGCCGTTCTGGGTACCGACCCAGATGATTCCCGGCGAGGTCTCGAGCACCGCCTGTGCAGAGCTACCGGAGATTCCCTTCTCGCCTGGCCTATAGTACGTCGTCGCCGCGCTCTTCGGATCGAACAGGATGAGGCCCTCGCCGTTCGTGCCGAGGAGCAACGTGCCGTCGGCCATGGCGTCGATGAGGCAGATGAAACTCGCCTTGATCGTGCCGACAGCGTAGCCCGTGGACACGTTTCGCTCCGGATCGAAGCGCTGCAGCCCATGGGTGAGTGTGCCGAGCCAGAGCTGGTTCGCCTTGTCGAAGTAGAGGGCGAAGATCATGTCGTCGGCCAGCGCGCTGTTCTTCGTCGTGTACGCCGTGAAGCGCCCGGTCTTCGCGTCGAAGCGGCTGACGCCCCCACCGAATGTTCCAACCCACACGTTGCCGAAACGGTCCTCTCCCAGTGCGAGTATGGAGTTGGAGTTCAGGTTGCTCGTCTGGGTGCTGTAGCGCGTGAACTTGCCCTTGGCGCGATCGAAGAGATTGAGCCCGCCGCCCTCCGTGGCGACCCACGTGCGTCCCTTGGTGTCTTCCCAGAAACGATAGGCCGAATTGGAACTGAGGCTCGCCGGATCGCCCACCATCGACCGATACCGGCGGATCGCGTCGCCGTTCCGCCGAGAGATGTTGACGCCTCCGAAGTAGGTGCCGACCCACAGCAGGCCGCCGGCATCGCGATAGAGTGAGTGGATCGAATCGTTGTTGAGGCCGGTGGGGTTGTTCGGGTCGAACCTGTTGTGCTCGAAGCGTTGGGTGGCGAAGTCGAAGTAGTCGAGTCCTCCGTTCTCCGTCCCGACCCAGAGACCGCGGGAGTCGTCGAGTGCGAGAGCGTACACCGTGTTGATCGCGAGGCTGTGCGGATTGGCCGCGTCATGCTGAAAGTGCGTCACCGCTCCGGTTGCGTGATCGATGCGATCCAGGCCGCCAGCTTTCATGCCGACCCACACGACGCCCCTGTCTTCGACGAAACTGCGTACTTCGTTGGCGCCGATGCGCGGCAGATCACCGGGGGACGCTGAATCACTCCGCCAGCTTCGCACCGCGCCCGTCAGCGGATCGAGCTCTCGGGCACCTTCTGTTCGCGTCCCGATCCAGATGTGCTTCTTGCGATCCTCAAAGAGCGCGATCACTTCGCCCGCAATCGTCGCCGGTCCGGTGGCGGTCGCACGATACGGAGTGGCCTTCCCGGTCACGCGATCGAACTGGTACAGGCCGCGTGTCGTGCCGATCCAGAGGATACCGCCCGCATCGAGTATCGCCCCAACTGCTAGCGTTTGCTTTGGGACGATGCGGTGGTTCACGAACGCATCCCGTTCCCGGTCATAGCGGCTCAGGCCGGCCGACGTGCCCACCCAGAGCGTCTTCTGACGATCCTCATGGATGGCTTGGGCGTAGGAATCGCCGAGACTCGTCGTGTCGCTCGCGCGATGCCGATAGATGGCAAATGTGTAGGCATCATACCGGTTGAGCCCCTTCTTCGTCCCGAACCACATGAAGCCACGGCTGTCCTGCAGCACGGACTCGATCCAAGTGCTCGACAGGCCATGATCCGGCGTCAACTGTCGGAATTGCAGCCGCTGCGCGTTCGCAAACTCTGCCACCCCTCCGAGAAGCACGACGAGGAACGCCGCGACGCGGCGGCCACCGCGCGATGTGCGGCGAGTCGTGACGCCGGCGCCTCGCAGCCAGTTCCATGTTCTCATGTCGCGCGCGACGGCGAATTCACCGGTCATCCAGCCAAGTATCGGCATCTCCACCCACGTGCTGCACCGCTGGATTCCTGTGGGGAACGTCAATTGTCCTCACAGATGCAGACTGACGTCGCGACGCAAGTAGCTTGCTCGTTGCGCTTGACGATCTGAGCCGCTATCGCGTGAACGTGATGTGCGTGACGCCGCTGGGCGTCGAGACCGCCTCGATGGCGTAGTCCTCCTGGAGCGCTTCGAGTCCGTCCCACAGCCGCACCCCGCGGCCGAGCACGATCGGTACCTGGACCACGTGGATGTGGTCGACGAGGCCCGCCGCGATGAAGTCGCGCGCAATGGTCGGCCCACCGCCGATCCGAACGTCCTGCCCGCCTGCCGCCTCGCGGGCGATGTCAAGCGCCTCGGCCGGTGAGGCGTCGAGGAAGTGGAAGGTGGTGCCGCCTTCCATCTCGATTGCGGGACCTGGCCGATGGGTGAGCACGAACGTCGGCGTGTGGAAGGGCGGGTTGGGGCCCCACCACCCTCTCCAGTCGGCGTCGTCCTGCCAGCCCGGCGGGCCGAACTTCCCCGCACCCATGATCTCGGCGCCGATAGCCGGCTCGTGCTGCTGGGCGAACGCATCATCGACGCCGGCGGTGCCGCCCTTGCGTCCCAGGATCGGGGCACCGAAGCGGGTGGCGAATAACCACTCGACCAGCCGTCTGCCGGCGTGACCCATGGGCGCGTCCGCGCTCTGGCCCTCACCGGTGGCGAAGCCGTCCAGCGATATGGAGAGGTTGTGGATCCGTGTGCGTGTCATGTGCCTGCTTCCGGGTCGGATGTCTGATCGTGTTGGCTGCGGCTACCACCCTCACCTCCCTTCCAAACGATCTCGGTGACGTACGCAGCCAGGTTGTTCAGGGTCTGCCGGCCGCCCTCGATCGCGTGGTACTTCTCGACCGCCCTGTCGCGCAGCTCCTTGGTCGGGAACAGCGTGCGCATCTCGATCCGGGTCGCCGCACCGTCGGGCGCGAACGTCAAGACCGACTCGAAGGCGTTCGGGTCGCCGCGGGACTCACCGTGCAGCAGCTCGATCCGCTCCGGCGGGGCGATCTCGGTCCAGGAGATCCACTCCTGGTAGTCCGTCCCGTCTGGTCCGTGCATCACGAAGTCCCACGCCCCGCCGACGCGGAACTCGAACGCCCGCGTGGTGGTCGTGAACCCCTCCGGTCCCCACCACCGCGACAGGTGCCGCACCTCGGTGAACGCCTCGAACACCAGCTCTCATGGGGCACTGATGACCCGTGAGATCACGATCTCGCCGTCGGCCGTCGCTGACTGCGCCGACGCGTCCAATCCTGCTGCTGCCATTGGTCACTCCACCTGTCCCGCCTGCTTGAGGTCCTGCACGTACGCGTCCAGCCGGTCGAAGCTCTCGTTCCAGAACCGCTCGAACCCGCCGGTCCACTCGTGGACCGGTCGCAGCCCGCGGGGCTCAAGGCCGTACAGGCGCTGCTTGCCTGCCTTGCGGTCCCGCACCAGTCCGACCTCCCGGAGCACCCGCAGGTGTTTGGACGCCCCCGGCTGGGTCATCCCCAGATCCTGGGCCAACTCGGTCACCGGCCGCTCCCC
>JANOIJ010000399.1:0-4272 GCA_031407575.1 Gemmatimonadaceae bacterium
CGTTCCCACCACGATTCTCGCCGACCAGCACGCGCGAACCTTTCAGGAGCGGCTGGCGGACTTCCCGATCAAGGTCGCGGTGATGAGCCGCTTCCAGACAGCAAAGGAGCAGGCGGTCACGCTGGTGGAGTTGGCCGCCAAGAAGGTGGACATCGTCATCGGCACACACCGCCTGCTCAGCAATGACGTGGTCTTCGCCGACCTCGGCGTCATCATCGTCGATGAAGAGCACCGGTTCGGCGTGAAGCACAAGGAACGGCTGAAGCAACTGAAACTGGAGACGGATGTACTAACGCTCACAGCCACTCCAATTCCCCGAACGCTGCACCTCTCGCTAGCCGGTCTGCGCGACATGACACTCATGCAGACGCCGCCACGTGACCGCTCGCCCGTGCTCACGTTCGTCGAGCCCATTGACGATGGGCTCATCGACGAGGGTATCTCGCGCGAGCTCGACCGCGGCGGGCAGGTCTTTTTCGTGCACAACCGCATCGAGACCATCGTCGGCATTGCGGATCACATCCGCCGTATCGTGCCCCGTGCCAAGGTCGCCGTGGCGCACGGGCAGATGAACGAACGCGATCTCGAGGAGATCATGCACAAGTTCGTGAGCGGCGACATCGACGTACTCGTCTCCACGCTCATCGTCGAGAGTGGGCTCGATGTGCCGAATGCGAACACCATGTTCGTCAATCGGGCGGATCACCTGGGCCTGGCGCAGCTCTACCAGTTGCGCGGCCGCGTCGGGCGTTCGCATCGCCGCGCCTATTGTTATCTCCTCGTACCCGATGCCGTCGACCCCGACGCCGAGCGGCGCCTGCAGGTGCTGGAACACCACACCGAGCTCGGCGCGGGCTACAAGATCGCCCTCAAGGACATGGAGCTGCGCGGCGCGGGCAACCTGCTCGGAGCCGAGCAGTCCGGACACGTGCATTCGGTTGGCTTTGATCTGTACCTGCGCATGCTGGACGAAACGGTCCACCGACTCATGCAGGGCGACACCGCGCCGAAGCCGCGTCCGGCCGACGTGTCCATGGACATCCCCGCCTACATCCCTGACGACTACATGGAATCGCACGAGTCCAAGCTCGACGTGTACAAGCGTCTGGCGCGGTTCGAGTCGCCCGACGAGATCGAGGCCCTCCGCGCCGAAATGCGCGACCGGTTCGGCGCGGTGCCGGCCCCAGCCGAGGCCATGCTCGCCATGGCGCAGCTGCGGGTGACCGGCGGCATCATGGGAATCGAAGGAATCCTGGTGCGCGGAGAGGAAGCCCGTATTACCTTTCGAGACTCCGCCGTACCGCGCATGAAGGGGCTCTCGGCGGCTTTCCATGAAGTGCAGTTCCAGGCGGAGGTGCGTCGTGCTCACCCGCTTTCGCTCAAGCTCACGCGGCTCGGGGGCGCCCAGCTCCTTGAAGGGCTCGTGCGCGCATTGCGTGCGGTTGTCTGACGCCCGCCTCATCCTCCCGACGACAGTAGCCCATGAAACCTACCTCGCTTCTTGTTCTCGCCCTCACTGCGACGACGCTCGCCGCCTGTGACGGCCTCAGTGAGGCGTTCACCGCCCACACCGACGTCGTAGCGACCGCTGGCTCCCAGGAGCTCTCCGTCGACCGGCTGGCTGATCTGCTCGGCAAGTCGAAGATGCAGATCCCAGTGAATCAGGAGGTTGCAGCCTTGGTGGCGCGCGATCTCTGGGTCCCCTACCAGCTCCTCGCGGTCGCGGCCTCGCGCGGTGACTCACTGTCGGAGCCAAAGGCCATCGACGCGGCCGCTCTCGGCATGCTCGAGAATGCCAAGCTCGGCCGATTCATGACGAGCGTGTCTGAGAAGCTGCCGGTCGATCCCGGCAGCGAAGTGTCATACAACGAAGCGAAGGGCGGTCTCTACTCGGCACGCCACATCCTGTTTCTCTTGCCGCAGGGCGCCTCCACGGACGACAAGGGAAAGCTCCGCAACAAGGCGGAAGCCGTCCGTACCCGGGCCTCTGAGTCCAACTTCGCCGCGTTGGCCAAGGAGTTCAGCGGCGACGGATCCGCGCAGCAGGGCGGCGAGCTCGGCGTATTTCCGGGCGGCAAGATGGTCAAGCCGTTCACTGATGCGCTGGCCAAGCTCAAGCCCGGCCAGATCTCGCCCGTCGTTGAGACGGAGTTCGGATATCACATCATCCAGCGCAACACGTGGGACCGGGCCAAGACCGACTATCTGCAGCAGTCGCCGTCGCGCAGCCGCCAGGTAGCGGAGAGCGCCTACATCGCGGATGCGCAGAAATCAGCCAACGTCGAGATCAAGGCGGACGCAGGAACGCTCGTCAAGGAAATCGCCAAGGACCCGCTCGCATTTCGGAAGTCCAGTGCCGTGCTCGCCACGTTCAAGGGCGGTCAGCTCACGGGCGGCAAGCTCGCCCTGGTCCTGCTCGCCGCGCCGCAGAGCGCGAACCTGATGCGCCAGATCCAGGGCGCCCCCGATTCGCTGGTCATGCAGTACGTAAAGAACATGGCACAGCGCGAAGTGCTCGTGCGGCGCGCCGACAGCCTGAAGGTCACGGTCACGGCCGAGGAGTTCGCGAGCCTGCATCGCGACTTCGTGCAGGCGGTGGTGCAGACGTGGCAGCAGCTGGGAATCGACCCCAAATCGCTTGCGGACAGTGGCAAGACGCCGGAAGCCCGCGAGCGGATCGCGGCGGCCCGCGTCGAGGCGTTCATGGACAAGGTCATGGCGGGCACCGTGCAGCCGCTGCCCATTCCCGCGCCGCTCCAGATCGTGTTGATGGACAAGTACACCGCCAAGGTCAACGCGGCCGGTGTCGATCGCGCAGTCGAAAAGGCGATTCAGGTGCGCGCCACGGCTGACTCTGCACGCAAGGCCGATCAGCCTGCATCGCAAGTTCCGCTGCCCGGTGCCGTTCCGCCGGGTGCGCAGGCTCCTGGTGCGCAGGCTCCTGGTGCCCCCGCGCCAGGCGCTGGTGTTCCACCCAAGCCGTAATCACCGCGTGTGGGGGTTCGCCCCCCACACGGCCACTGGCGGCCCGGACCTTCTAGGCCGGGCCGCGGGTATTTGAAGCCTATGCGCCTCCGATTCGCTTGCTCCGCTCTGGCCCTCGTGGCCGCTCCCCTCGCGCTTCGCGCGCAGACGCCAGCACTGCTCACACCAGGCGCGTCTTCCCAGTCGATTCCACTGGATCGCGTCGTCGCTGTCGTTGGGGACGTCATCATCACACAGTCGAACCTGCAGGAGCGGCTCATCTCGAAGCGGCAGGAGGGCGTTCGCATCCCGGAGGACAGCGCGGGGTTCCGAACGTTCGTCTCCAGCGTCGTGAACGAAGTGGTCGATGAGGAGTTGCTGCTCCTCAAGGCGAAGGAACTGAAGATCGAAGTCCCCGATGCCGACGTCACCAGCACTGTGGACAAGCAGTTCAAGGAAATTCGCAAGCGCTTCGGCAGCGACGCCGAATTCCGGGCCGAGCTCTCCAAGGCCGGCTACGGGACGCCGGATGAATACCGCCGCTTCCTCATCGACGGCATCAAGCGCAACGAGACCATCACACGCACCATCAAGAAGCTGCGCGAAGATGGCAAGATCGTGCAGGTGAATGTCTCCGACGCCGACGTCGCCGAGTCGTACGAGCGCAACAAGGGCACGCTGCCCAAGCGCGAGCCGAGCATCGCGTGGCGGCAGATCATCGTCTCGCCGCGTCCGTCCGCTGCCGCAACGGATTTTGCCAAGGCCAGGGCCGAGTCGATTCTCGTCGAGCTCAAGACCGGCGGGGATTTCGAGAAGATCGCGAAGCGGGACTCGAACGATCCGGGCTCCAAGGACAACGGCGGCGACCTGGGCTGGAATCGTCGCGGGCGGATGGTGGCCGAGTTCGATCGCTGGATGTTCGCGCTGCCACCCGGTCAGCTGAGCCCCGTCATCAAGACGGCGTTCGGCTATCACATCATTCGAGTCGATCGCGCGCAGCCGGCGGAAGTAAAGGCGCGGCACATTCTCATCACGGCAAAGGTCGATTCTGCCGACGTCGAGCGCGCGCGCCTCGAGGCGGATAGCGTCGCGGCGGCGCTGCGCGCTGGTGCGGCATTCGATTCACTCGCGAAGAAGCATCACGACTTTCCCAGCGGGGAGCAGACAATCCTGCTCACGCCCTTCCCGCGCGCCCAGCTTCCATCCGCCTATCAGCAGGCGTTCGCCGATAAGAAGGCGAATGATGTGTTCCTGTTCTCGATTGAGGGCAACAGTTACGTGCCGGCCAAGTATGTGGTTGTGCAGGTC
>JANOIJ010000074.1:0-20309 GCA_031407575.1 Gemmatimonadaceae bacterium
ACCGCCGTGCGCATCGACGCCGCTGCGCTCGCGCACAGTCGTCTCGACGACATTCGGATCCTCGACGCGGACGGGCGCCAGGTGCCGTATCTGCTCGAGATTCTCGACGAGCCGACGGAGCTCGCGCTGCCGTCGTTCGACACGCTGCCTCCTCGCGGAACGCCGCCGCGCACTGCGTACCGGCTTCGGCTGCCGTACGGCGGACTTCCGGACGCGGCGCTTCGCTTGAGCACCAGCTCGCGGGTCTTCACGCGAGACATCAACGTCATCGTGCGCGAGCTGCCACGCGACGCCGCATCCGATGCAAACTTCGATCGCGCAACGAACACCTCCTGGACGCACGACGATCCCGACACGCCCGCGCCGTCGCTGGACGTCTCTCTGGGCGGCCGCATGCGCACCGACTCGCTCATCGTCACCGTGAACGACGGCGACAACCAGAAGCTGCCGCTCGGCAAGGCGACCCTGCTGGTGCCGTCGTATCGGCTGCGGTTCTTTCGCGAGTCCGGCGCGTCGCTGCGATTGGTGTACGGTCACCCTGATCTCCGTGGGCCCCGTTATGACATCGAGTTGATTGCGCCTCGCCTGCTCGACGCGGCCGCTGACGAGGTGTCCGCCGAGCCCGAGCGCTCGACGTCTTCATCATTTGCCAACACGCCGAAGTTTGTTTTCTGGGGCATACTCGGCGTGGTGGTGATCGTGCTGCTGGTCTTGATCGGGCGCTTGGTACGGACGCCACTGTCATCCTGAGCGCAGCGAAGGATCTGCACCTTGTCTTAGCGGCGAACGGCGAGCGGCGCGCGAACAGCGGCCGGCGTCGCGCGAGTTGTCATCCTGAGCGCAGCGAAGGACCTGCACCTGTTTTGTCGTCCCGAGCGCAGTCGAGGGACCTGCACCTGTTTTGTCGTCCCGAGCGCAGTCGAGGGACCTGCTTTCTGTGTCTCTCCGCTTTGACCGCCCGATGACCCCGGGGTGACCCGGGTTCCGCATCTTCCTCTTCGAACCGTCGGCGCTTGCCGGCCACACTCGCAGGAGGTCCCAATGCGTCGAGTCGTCGCTATCGCGTGCATCGCAGCCAGGGTTTGGAGTCCGTCCGTCGCTGCCGCTCAGGTCGAGCCACTCGCGGTCATCGGCACCCGAAGCCCTGCCGTCGCGGTCACCCTCGCAACCTTCCTTCCTGGCGCGGGACAGGTATACGCGGGCCGTCCGGTCGTCGGCGTCGCGCTGATGAGCGGCTTCGTCGTCGGCCAGGCCGTCGGGCTGCATGGGATGGCGTCCATCAATGACCATCGCGGACCATACCGCGCGAGAAATCCCGCGCTCGGCAGCGTTGGCGTCGCGATGCTGGTCGGCGCCTACGTCTACTCGCTGGGGACGGCGGCGCGCGACGTGGATCGGCACAACGCGTTGGCGCTTCAGCGGGCGTTTTCCACGGCCTCGCTTGGTGGCGCTGGCGTGAGGCAGACGCTGTCGCGCGTGCTCGCTCACAACGACCATATCCGCCTCCAGGCACGGCCCGCGATCGTCGGCAAGGAGGTCGGCATCGTTGCCGCGCCGACGATCGAGGGTTGGCTCGATTCCCTGACGTCGGCCTCGCTGCGATTCCGACTCGACACCATTTCCGCGGAACCGCGCGAGATGCTCATTTCTGACATCGCGGCAATCGAGGTGGAGCGGCCCGGCGCCTCCGGCCTTCGAAGGATCGGCTTCGGAACACTCGGCTACCTCGTCGGAGGCGCGCCCGTCTCGTCGATCGATTGTCGCGGCCGTGGTCCCGAGTGCATCTCGCTGCCAGGAGTCATCGTCGGCATCGGTGGGGCGATCGTTGGGTGGAAGGCGGCGGATCGTGGCGCTACGCACTGGGAGCGAATCGTCCTCGTCGCCCCGTAGCCCCATATCGGCTATTGACAGGCTACTCTACATGTGTAGATTCTACACCTGTAGATCACTCACATGGCCTGCCGATGACCGCACAGCAGCAACAGCTGACCGAACTCCAGACGACTGTCCTTCGCCTCCTCTGGGAGCAAGGCGAGCTCACCGTCGGACAGATCTGGGAGCAACTCTACGCCGAGCGGAAGCTCGCGCAGACCACCATCGCGACTATCGTCGCCAGGCTTCAGCGACGCGGCATTCTCGATCGGCGCACGCGCGACAAGCAGTACGTGTACCGCGCACTCATTACGGAGGCCGACGTCCAGCACTCCATGGTCAGCGAGCTTACCGAACGGCTCTTCGACGGCGACGTCACCGCCCTCGTCAGTCACCTGCTCTCGGCGAGCGACATGACTCCTGGCGACCTCGCGCGCGTACGGAAAATGATCGAAGGCATCAGTCCACCGACGGGAGAATCCGCATGAACGGCTCACTGTCCGCCACGGCGCTCGCGTGGCTGCTGACGTACCTCATCCACAGCACCGTGCTCCTGTCGCTGGCGTGGATTGCCGTCCGCGCGCGGCGCTGGTCGCCTGCCGCCGCCGAACTGCTCTGGAAGTCCGCACTGCTCGGCGGAATCGTCACGGCGTCCGTACAGTTGCGCCTCGATGTGCGGCCGGCGGGAACCGTCTCGCTGCAACGCACCGCGGAAACGAGGGTGGTCCCCACCGCCACTCGGGAGACGCATGACGAATCTCTCGTTCCTGTCGGCCGCACTGAGACGCCGGCGCTCGCGACGCAGGCAACGAATGACGTCGCTCCCATTCGCGCAATGCCGTCCGCGCAAACCATCGTCGTCATCGCATGGGCGACCATCGCACTGCTCCTCGCTGTCACCTATGCGGCGCGCCGCCTCATTCTCGTTGGACGCCTTGGCGACCGCCACGCCATTGCCGACGGCCGGTTGCTCGACATGCTTCGCGACCTCGCTCGCGACGCTGGACTCCGCAGCGCACCTCGGCTGACCACCACGACTCGCATCTCCAGCCCCATCGCGCTCGGCGTGCGGGAGATCTGCGTGCCTGATACCGCGCTCACGGAGCTCGATCTCGAGCAGCAGCGCAGCATGCTCGCGCATGAGCTCGCGCATCTCGCGCGTCGCGATCCCATCTGGATGGCCGTCGCGAGTCTCATCGAGCGTGTGTTGTGGTTTCAACCGCTCAATCGCGTCGCACGTCGGCAGATCGCCACGTCCGCCGAGTACCTCTGCGACGACTGGGCCGTGCGTCGCACGGGGTCTGGCGTTCCGCTCGCGCGCTGCCTCGCGCAGGTGGCCGAGTGGATACAGGCGTCGCCACTCGGCGTGCCGGTCGCCGGCATGGCAGAGGAGCGCTCGTTGCTTGTGTCGCGCGTTGCGCGCTTGCTGGAAGGCGTACCCGTTTCGCGCTCGCGCCGAGGTCTCACGTTTGCTGCCGCGCTCACCGTGTTGGTCGCGACGATACTCGTCGCGCCCGGCGTATCCGGAACGTCGGCGCGTGCGTTGCTTGCCGGCGAGACGAGTGAGGCTTTGCCGCCGTCGACGGTCGAGAAGGAAGGCATGGATGAGATTCCGGACACCAACGTCCCGAAGGAGCATGCGTCCGGAGCGCAGCAGCCCACGAGCGCCGACAGCGCGGTGGTCATTGCGCTGATCGCGCGCCTCAAGGATGACGACAGGGGCGTTCGCGCAGCCGCCGCGCATTCACTCGGCAAGCTCGGCGACGCGCGCGCCGTACCCGCATTGATCGGCGCGCTCAAGGACGCGGAGGCCAAGGTGCGCGCGAGCGCCGCCGACGCGCTGTCGGAGTTCGAGGATCCTCGCGCGATCGCTGCGCTCACTGCGTTGCTCGGCGATCCATCGAGCGACGTCAGGAAGAACGCCCTCGACGCATTGTCGCACTACGAGGAGGGCGTGTCGTCGGCCGGCGTCATCCGCCTGCTTGGCGACTCGGACCCGGAGGTTCGTCACCGCGCCGCGCATTTGATCGGCAAGCTGGGCGACCGGTCGGCGAGTGCGGAGTTGGCGAAGCTCGTTCGCGATCCGTCGGCCGAAGTGCGCCAGGCGGCAATCGAAGCGCTGGGCGACTTGAAGGATCCGTCGGTGGCGTCGGCCGTGTTGCCTGCGCTGACGGACGCGAACGCGGATGTCCGAGGGCAGGCGCTCAACACGCTCGAGAACCTGCGGGCTCCGATTCCCGAAACGACACTCATCGCGCTGATGCGAGATGGCAGTCCCGACGTGCGTAGCCGCGCGGCGGATCTGGTTGGCGAGCGCTCGGTGATCGGTGCGATACCTGCGCTGCGCCGGCTGCTCGACGACACGAATGCCGACGTCCGTCAGAACGCCGCGAGCGCGCTTGGAAACATCGCTGACCCGGCGGCCTACGAGGCGTTGCGCGGCGCGCTTACGAGTAAGGACGCAAAGGTCCGGCGCCGCGCCGTGGAAGCACTTGGTGAACGGAGACCATGATCATGCGAATCGTCCATGCGTTGGTGGCGTCGGCGGTGCTTGGCGCCGGAGCCGTTGCGGCTGCCGTGACGCTGAATGCGTCGGCGGCACCCGAGGTCGTTGGCGGAGAATGGGAGCATCGTCGTGCTGGTCCGGACTCGGCTCGCGTGGCGCTGCTGCTCGATGCGCTCGGTGGCACGGATCCGGTCGTGTGTGAAATGTTCGGCGATCAGATCGGCAACTTCTGGTCGAGCGGCGAACGCGGAGACGTCGGGCGGCTCTCCGGCACGGCGAGCACTATTCAGGCGGCGAAGGATTCGATCAGCGGCACCATCACCGACGCACGTGCGATCAAGCGTCTCGTCGCCGAGCTTGGCGGGTCGAGCGTGTGTACGCGTCGCGTGGCCAGCAAGATGCTCGGGCGCAGCACGATCAGCGTTTCGGAGCTGACTGCTTTGTTGGGCCATCAGTCTCCCCTGGTGCGCGAAGCGGCAGCGATGGCGGCCGGTCACGGCGAGCGTGACGGCATGCTCCCCTCGCTGACGCGCGTGCTCGATGACAAGACGCCTGCGGTGGCTGCGATGGCGGCGTGGGCGCTTGGTGAGAGCGACGATCGCGCTGTAGCACCTGCCCTCCTCAAGGCGCTGCGCGGCAGTGAGACGCGCGTGCGTCTCGCGGCGATCTGGGCACTCGGCCACATCGAGGAGGAGAGCGCGGTGCCGGACATTCTCGCAGCGTTGCGCGACGGGAACGCGACGATCCGCGCGATGTCCGCGCACGTCCTCGGTGATCTCGAGAGCGAAACTGCGGTCGCGCCGTTGGAGCGCGTGCTGTTGGGGGATGCCGATGCGCACGTGCGAGCTGTCGCCGCCGAGGCGCTTGGGCAGTTGAGTGCGGAGCGTTCGGCGAGCGCGCTTGGGCGCGCGCTCAGCGACGCGAGTGTCGAGGTGCGTCGTCGCGCCGCGGCGGCGCTCGGCGATCTTGATGATCTGGATGTCGCGCCGCCTGGATTGGTGGCTGCATTGGAGAGTGATGATCCGGAACTGCGGCACCTCGCTGCGCAGGCGTTGTGCGAGATCGCCGATCCGGCAACGACGTCAGCGCTTATTGGGCTGTTGTCGAGCCCCGACCGCGAACTACGGAAGAACGCAGTCGAGGGGCTCGGTCACATCGGTACGCCGGCGGCCGTTCAGGGGATCACGAAGGCGTTGAGTGATCGCGATCCCGAGGTACGAAGGGCGGCAGTTGAGGCGCTTGGCGAGGTTAGGGATCCCTAAGGAAGGGACGCTTACGGCAAGGCCTGCGCGCAGGCGATCGCGCGATCAGCACGAAGGAGCCCCGCACCAAATTTGTCTGCTGGCTTGAGTGGCAAAGCAGTAGAACGCATGCACTCCTTGACCTGTCGGGCTGATATTCGCCTACAGCTGAGCATTAGAGCAGCAACGCCCGCTGCATGAGGCGAGGCAGCGCTGGTTCCACCTCCCATTCTTACTTCATTCTTGGGAAACGTGCATGCGACATCAACGCCGGGTGCTGCGACCGCCAGCTCGGGACCACAGTTGCTTGAAGCGATGTGCCGATTGTCTTGATCCAAGCCGGCTACGGCTATGCACAAAGGCGAAGATGCGGGGAACAAAACCGGCGCGCAGCCTCCGGACGGGTCATGATTTCCCGCAGCGGCACACATGACTGCGCCACACCAGTATGCGTACCTAATTGCGCGATCGAGGCAACGCGACTTTTCATCGCCAAAACTCATGTTGATGACGTCTGCGCCTTGATTGGCGGCCCACACAATCCCCTTTGCCATCCAGGTCGTCTCGGCACCGCCACACGCATCGATCACCTTGGCTACATACAGGTCGGCACTGGGCGCGATCCCAACCACGCCTCGATTTGCCCCCGTGGCCAAACAAACACTCGCAACGGCAGTCCCATGCCCCACATCATCACTGGCAGACGTAACGCCGGGAACGAAGCTTCGCGCTCGCAGGGGCCTCGGGAGATCGCAGTTTGGCCACACTCCCGTATCGATGATGGCAATACTTACTCCCTTTCCCTCACAGCCGAGCGCCCAGGCTTTGTGTGCGCGCACGCGCTTCACGTGCCAGGGTAGCCGCACGCTGTCCTCGCTGGTCATGAGAAGCTTGCGACGCGAGTCGGGCCTTTCGCGCTCACCTGGCAACTTCGTCTCATCAGTTTCGCTCAAGACCATTCGATAGCGTGATTCTTCGAACCTCAGGTCGCTGTTGAGCGCTTGCAATCGCTCCTCCGCGAACTGCACGCTGGGTACCTCTACGGTCAGTACGCCGATCTCCGCGATTAGCGTAGCCGCCTCGTGCTCCTGTGGCTTGACCCCGAGATCTTCCACGAGCAGTCGTTCCGCAAACCCCGCGGGCGCGGCCGGTTGCGCGTTGGCGACAGCGCCATCTTGGTCGAGCGCTGACAAGATTGCGCGCACAAGACCCATGTCAATCGCAGGCGGAGGTATGAGCAGTTCGCCGCTGCCGAATACCGCTGCGTCCTCCGACCACTCCTTGGGCAAGGGGAGGAGAATGTTGACTCTCATGACACAACCTCACGGTTGGCAGTGAACCTGAGACCGGCGTCCATCTCGAAGAACGGCATGCGAGCTTGCTCAGGGCACTCGAACTCTGTTTGCAACACCGCCAGGCCCAGTGGTCCCTTGTAAAGCCGCAGGTCTTCCTCAGAAGACACTCGTGCGCACATCAGCGCGCGCTGAGCAAGACGCTCGGCGCGATGGACCCATTTCGGCTCGCCTGTCGCGCGATACAGTGTCAAGAGACTGTATGCGCGTCCGGCAAGGCCACAGCAAAGACTGATCGACTCACCATTGACGCCGGCAACTGCGCCGCCGGTGCGCACCGCAAGCTCCAGGTATCTCTGTTCGCTCGTCGCCTGGAAGGCCAACGTCCAGAGGTGCACGAACCCAGCGCCGCCCGCGCACCACCCATTTTGACGTGGCCCGGCATGCGACGTGGCCTTCCCGACTCGCACCGGCCAGGTCATCTCGTTCTTATCGGGGCCACCGTAGTTCGACAACTCGTCCAAGCGCGGCAGCACCCACGTAGGCACGTCTCCTCCTCGCACCAGCATCCACGTGAGGGCCGCGTACAGGGCCCCCGCCCACCCATGAGCCATTCCAGCTACGGATGTCGCTCCGCGCCGCCCCGTCAGAGAGGTGTTGGCATCGAGCTGAGTGCGAAGGTTCGCCAGATGCCTGTCACCGTGCCGTAGCAGCAGGTCAACGATGGCGCGCGGCATTCCCCACGCTGCGCTTGCCAGACTGGCGCAGCCGAGCACGATGCCAGCAGTACCCAGCGTCAAATCCCACTGCCGGAAGCGTCCGGTCGTACTTTCGATGAATGCAGCGGTCGCTTCGAGCTGCAGCGATCGATTCCCGATCGCACGTGCGACCAGCGCCTGCGCGCAGAACACGCCCGGCCGGCCATTGTATAGTGACCCGCGGCCGATGAGTTGCGGATGGATTCCGTTGGCGCGATCAAAGAAGGCGCCCGGAGTGCGTATGCTTGCGACTGCACGCGCAGCCCACAGATCAGCAGCTGCCAGCATTTGTCCGCTCCCCGTGCACTCCGCCATTCGCAACAGTCCCGCCGCTCCTCCCGCCGCGCCCATGTACACGGACGCGGTTGGCGACGTCCACAACGCGGCTATTCCGTCATTCGAAGGAGAGGTCAGGGGACGAATACACTGTGCGCTCCAGCGTGCTGCGTTTGATTGGCCTCTCCACCGTGGCACTTTCGCTGCAATCCGGCGAACCGACAGTTCACCGATTGCCTCAGCGAACTCGCGCATTGTGGAGAATCGACCCTCTTTGGCTTTCGATAGCGCTCGCGAGAGAACGTTCTCCATCTCCGGCCATGGCCTCACGCCTTGACTGGCAAACGACAGCATCGGGGAATGGCACACCTGTTTCAATGCAGCGTCCTGCTGTAGCGCGAACTGCACATACTCGCTTCCAGTGAGGAAGGCATAGAGCATTGCGGCGACGGAATACTGTTCGCCGAGTCGCGACGGAGCGGGCCGCTCCGTGCCCTCAAGGAGAGCCTTCGCGCACTCCGGCTCCATGAACTCGACCAGGCTGGCCCTTCCGCGCCTGGCTCTGGCCCCTTCCTCGCGCGTGAGCCCAGAGAGGCCAAAGTCGAGAATTCGCACCCTTCCGTTCTGGTCGATCAGAACGTTGCCAGGCTGGACATCGGCATGTATCACGCCCTGCTCATGCAGCTGCGCGTACGCCAACGCCACCTGGTGGAGCGCGCTTGCCATTCGTCGCCCCCCCTCGGCGTTGTCGGCCGCACGCAACCTCGTCGCTGCAGCCGCAAGCGACTCTCCGCGAGACCATCTTGTCGCCACGTACGGCCGGCCGCGCACTTCACCACTTGCCAGAAGACTCACCGTGTGCCGCCCATGAAGAACGCTGAGGACTCGCGCTTCGTGCGCGAGCATGCGCGACACCGCGCGCGCGGCCTGACGGCGCGCGATCTTCAGCGCAACCCAGCACCCCGTCCTGGTGTCGCGTGCCCGATACACCTCGGTGTCCACCAGCGCCCTGACGCATGACAGCACTGTGAAGCGCCCGATGCGCTCGCCCACGCGAGACTCGGGAGAATGGCGTCCCCCGCGATGCTTCCGGGAGGAATAAGCAGCTTCCCCTGATAGCAGAACACGAGCAGGGGAAACGCCGAGATCAGCAATTCCTCGGCGCCGGCGAGATTGTCCTGCGCGTGCATACGCACCGCGTCAGCGATCGTCTGTGGTTCACTGAATCTGGCTAGTAAAGCAGCCGATGCAGCATCGATCACCACCGATGGCGCGCGGGTGTTTGGTCTCGTTACCGCCACCTCCCCGGCGTTTGCTCCCATCTCCTCCCGCACGCGCCTGGCGAGCGTTCGCACCGGCATGAGCACCACGTCGCGTGCGAGAACCAGGCGGCCTGTTATTTCCATAGTGCGCCAACTGGCCGTGTGAAGGCGCTGGGCTGCCACCGGTCGACGTCGATGTCGTTCAGAGACAACATGCCGAGCGCGTGCGTGACGCGCTCACCAGGCGTGGTCGCACCTGTAGTGGCTGCGCACGCGAGATGCTCGGCGAGCCTGCCGGCGACCCACGTACGCCAGCTGTGCCCCCTGGTTTGGCACAAGCGATGTGGGGGGTCCACACCCAGCGACGCAAGACCATCGCGACGCTCGAGCGCCGTGAACGGCACTCCCTTCCCGGGTAGTCCGTGCAGTCGCGTGCAGACGTCCATCGCAAACGCCTCCATACCGCGGATACTCAGGAAGTACGCCACCACGCTGTCGGGACGCATCAGGTTCGCCGCGTCAGCGCCGAACTTGCAAAACGTTGCTTGCGACGCCGCGAGAGACTCGGCAAGCATCGGTAGCGCGGCGGGTAGGTTCTGCACGGGAAGACTGACGTAGACTTTGAAGAGTGATTCTCTCTGCGCTCCCGAGCTCACCTGGCCTCGCCGCGCCCATCGTATCCAGGCCGCATCAGCCCGGTTCGTCGTGCACGCCCAGGTCTGCTCGAATCTGCGCTGCAACGGAGTCGACTCCGACAAGCCGAGATAGGCGAGCACCCCGTCCTGACCGGCCAGCATACGCTGCCAACGCGCCGTGATCGGCTGCTGATTGTACGAATACAGACGCGCGGTCAAGCCTTTCACTGTCATGGAAGGCAGGCTTGCGGCATAGGTGAGTGCGCCGCCCGACAGGCTGCGCACCGCGCCGGCACTGTCGTCCTTGATGTCACCAAGCAACCATTTCGACGCGTCGTAACCCGCTACCCACTCCTTGCCGGGCCGAATCTGCATCGCTCCCTCGAGCACCAATCGAAGCAACAGCAGACGTTCATTGAGACGGCCGTCACATGCCTTGGTGCCATTTGAACGCCTCGTGAGTAGCTCCACCTCCTCCGACACGACGAGTCTCGCACGCCCCATCGACTCCGACGTCGGCATCAGAAGCGCGACGGCGCCGGCGCACGAGTCGCAAGAGCCGCAGCGCTCGTTCCCATCCCATCGCCGAGACCTTAGGCGAGCTATCCTGAATGCGGTCGACTGACGCGTCTTGACGCCGTCGAGGCGAGCGACGGCGCCGCTGACCGCAGGGCTGGCAACGGCCCACGTGGAGGCGCTGGTGAGGCGCTCCCACGCGCAGCCGGGCCTTGCGGCGGCATTCCAGCGACGAGTCACTTCGTCGACTTTTTGGCGCGTGCGGTCTTCTTAGCAGTCTGCTTCTTCCCGCTCTTCTTCGCGGGCTTTCGTGCAGTTTTCTTCCGGCTGTCAGTTGTCTTGGGCAGGCCGGCATCGGCGAGAATCCGATCGACACGATTCTGCGTTCTACACGACATTGCGTCTTGAAGCGCATGCGTGATGGCAGCGAGTGACGCAGCAAAGTTCTCGTGCTCTCTCTGATTGCAATCGTCGGCGCCCGTCCCCATGCTCATCGTGGTGACCTTCGAAACCTTTGGACACCACTCCTTCTCAAAAGCCCGCAATGTCGTATTGAGTTGCTTTCGGAGCGTCTTGAACGTGCTCGGCATTTCTCGGCACCTCGCGTTGTGGGGACCAACTGGCGTGCGGAACGCCGTGTTGCGCTCCGTCGGCACAAACAGGCACGCTTCCTTCGACGATGCGACCTTCTTTGCGCACTTACGGCAGATGCGCCACGCGCGCGCCCGCACCTCCTGCGTTTCGGCGGAGGCGTGCCAGCATCGCGGCGTCCGCCGCCGCCGCCTCGAGATGACCAGCCGCCCGTGCCGCGAGTGAGTGCTCCTCCATCCACTCGATTTCCAGGAGGCTTGCATATTCTGCGGTCGGGGGATATCGCTCGAGAAGCCGTTGCGCGTCACTCGGCCTGTTGCGCGCGCGCAAGAGGGACGAATGTTGAAGTCGGTGCATGGTGCAATCCCCGCCGCAATAGGACTCGGGTGTTACTGCGAAAGCTCGAAGCGCAGCCGAGGTATCGCGGCGCACAATCGCGAGGTATGCACGTGTCACCGCAAGGGAGTAGCTAGCCATGTCTCGCTCTCGCGGTGAACGCGCCTCCTGAGTCTGCCGTTGGAATCGTCGTTGCAGCGCGCTGATCGTCGCACTGTCTCGCTGCTGCGCCCACCACGACAGCGACAGGACCGTGCGCGCCGCACCAGCGGTATCTACCCACTTGCGCAGGACACGATTCGCCTGGACAGGAGGGACAATGCCTGCTTGCGCAAGTCGTACATAGTCCGCAGGCGTCCACGCTGCGACGGCGTCTCCAGCTCGCGCATACGCCGCCGAGAGATGTCCTCGAATCGCGAGTGTCCGAAAACGCCATCGCTCAATCCTTAGCGAGTCTCTTCGCGACAGTACGGACGTGTGCGTGGCCCGATCGAACGAGTCAAACACACGGAGGGCCACTTCTGCCGAGTCGCCCAGGAATCGGAGGAGGTAGGCGAGCGGAAGTGCCTTCATCGGTGCAATGGAGTCCAGCGCGGCGACAGCGCGGGACGCTGAATCGCGGCTGGTGCTGACAACGTCGCGCACCAGCCTCACCGCTACGTCATCGGGTCGGAGCGACACGTACTTCGTTGCGAGTGCATGCGTCGCTGCTGCGCCTTCCACTCGCGCGCTCAACTCGATCGCGTGGAAGTATGCTGGCGCGAAGGCGGAGTCCTGCTGAATCGCCGAGCGAAACGAGCGGAGTGTTTCGCTGATGTCCGCGCCGATCCAGTCGCGATAGTGCAATTGCGCCTCGCCTAGCTCCAACCATCCTTCGGGGTCCTGTGGGTACGTTTCCACCGATTGCCTGAGGATCGCCACGCGCCGCTGAAGCATTGGCAACCACAGTTGGCCGCCCGGGGCAAGGGTCATCGCTGCGTGAAGTGAATCGGCGGCAATGAGCAGGCTGTCTCTCGCGGAGAGTCCGTGGTTTAGAGCGCCTGCCTGAAGGGCGTACTTGAATGAGAGCGCGTCGTCCTCGCCGCGCGTTCCTCGCAGGACGCCACGCAGGCGATGAAACGCCTGGGCGTACCCGTCGTCGTCGCGAATGGCTTGTAGGTAGAACGCCTCAGCCTGGATCCACTGGTTGTTTCGGTAGAGCTGCTCTCCGCGAAGAAACGCCTTCAGAGCGGACACAGACCGCGAGGAAATGGACGTCGTGCGTACCGCGCCGATCGGTCGGACTGCTCCCAGATCCCGCATCAGCCGCACGCTCACCGAGTCTGCGAGCCTCCCCACCTGATCCGTTCGCCCGTTGATATCCACGTCGCCGATGACCGATCGGGTGCCGACATCCAGCAAGGTCACTCGAAGCCCGACGGAATCCGCCCCACTGGCGCTGAGGCGGCCGAAAAGCACCAAGCCCGCTCCCGCCGTCCTCCCCAAGGCGATGGCGGCGTCCGCATCCCTGACTTCCTTCGATATGCGCAGGACCTGACGCGTCGAAAGTGAGCGAAGCGGACCCGCTCCATCGAATGTGGGATGAATCAGGTCGATGAGGCCTTCTCGCCAGAGGCTATCCGCACCAACTACGAAGAACGGGGCGATGGCGATCAGGTTGGAGTCGAGGGTGGCGGACTTCGTCAGCCATGCCTTTGCGTAACCCCAACCACTGTGTGCAATCCGGCTCGGGTTGTCGACTGGGGATGCGAATGGAATGAATACGATCAGCGCCGCCGTGACGACAGCCCCCGCAATACGCGCGGTCGATACGCTTACGCCGCGCGTCCGCGTCCACCACGTCAAACGAGTCCAGTCGGATGCCCGAGTGGAGTGGCAGAAATCCCGCATGCTGACGAACCGATCGGCGGGAACCTTCTCGAGCGCCCTCGCAACACTCTCGTCAATGCTGCGTGTGACGTTGCGCCTGCGCCGAGCAATTCGCACCGGCACTTCCGTGAGGTGCCGCATTGCGATTGCACTCGCCGTCGGCCCCGTGAATGGCGGCTCCCCAGCGAGCATCTCGTACAGCACGCACGCCAGCGCGTACTGATCCGCCTTCGGCCCCACGTCCTTCTCAGCAGCCGCCTGTTCCGGCGACAAATAGTGCGGCGTCCCCACCGCCAATCCCGACGCCGTCAGCCGATGCTCATCCACTGAATCCAACGCCCGCGCGAGGCCAAAATCCACCACGCACGCATGCCCGTCCGACAGAATGATGTTCTCCGGCTTCACATCGCGGTGCACTACACTATGGTCGTGCGCGTACTGCAACCCCTCCGCGACCTCCCCGATGATCTTCAGTGAATCGTCGACGCCCATCTGCTTCTCACGCTTGATCCGCGCGCGCAGCGTCTCGCCGTCGACAAAGTCCATGACATAGTAGAGATACCCAGCGGCTTCGCCCGAGTCGTGCACCGCGACGATGTGCGCGTGACGCAGTCCCGCCGCGATGCGGATCTCGAACTGGAAACGCGCGACGCCGACCTCAGTCGTCAGCGCCGGGTGCAGCACCTTGATCGCGACCAGACGTTCGAGACGCAGATCCCGCGCACGGTACACCGTACCCATGCCACCGCGTCCGAGTTCGGCCTCGAAGCGGTAACGATCGGCGAGCGGTTCTTCAAATGGCCCGAATTGGGGCGTCACCGACGTCGGCCTCGCTCCTGGTCTTGCGCTCACCGGCGGATCGGCGAAAAGGCCCGGCTCCTGCCGCGCCGAGTATACTGTCCTGCCACGCCAGCCACTAGGCGCGCGCCCAAGATGCACTAGACACCCTCCGCAATGTCCTCACATTAGAGGGTGCCGAGCGTCGAACTTCGCGTTCGGTTCGCGTTCCAACGACGCGCATCCCCGAGGCCAACCTGAAAGACCTAGTGCTCGAACAGCTCAGGGTCGCCCTCATCGGGCGCTACGACGTCGACAAGGCCATCGGCCGCGGCGCCATGGCGAGCGTCTACCTCGCGAGCGACCTGAAACACGACCGCCTCGTCGCCATCAAGGCGCTGCACGTGCAGCTCGAGGACCCCGCGGCCAACGAGCGCTTCATCCGCGAGATCCGCTACCTCGCCAAGCTCCAGCACCCGCACATCCTCCCCCTCTTCGACTCCGGCGACGCGCTCGGCATCCCCTACTACGTTACGTCCTACGTCGAAGGCGAGACCCTCCGCGCTCGCCTCAAGAATGCGCCCGATCACCGGCTGCCGGTCGCCGAGGCGACGCGCGTCGCACGCGAGGTCGCCGACGCGCTCGACTACGCGCACGCGCGCAACATCCTGCATCGCGACATCAAGCCCGAGAACATCCTCATGGCCGACGACCACGCCCTCGTCGCCGACTTCGGCATCGCGCGCGCCATCCAGCTGGCGGCAGGTGAGCTGCCTCTCACCGACACTGGCGTCGCTATTGGCACGCCGGCGTACATGAGCCCCGAGCAGCTCGCCGCGGAGCGCCAGCTCGACGCGCGGAGCGACGTCTATGCGCTCGCCTGCATCGTCTACGAGATGCTCGCGGGTGTGCCGCCGTTCATGGGCGTGCGCGGCGTCGTGGACAACGCACTCAAGTTCACGAGCGTGCCAAAGCTCATCAGCAGCACGCGCGGCGACATGACGGTGCACATCGAAAAGGCAACGCGCAGAGCCCTCGAGTGCGACCCGGCGCATCGGTTCAAGTCGGCGGGCGACTTCGCTGCCGCACTCGACCCCCGCGCCAGCGGCGACGATTAGCTGTCGCGCAAGTACCCGCTGTAACAGTGCAGCGTGAACGCGCGGTCCACGCCGGCGTGCGGGACGTACTCGCTTTTCGCGATCTCGAACGGACGCACCATCCGCTCTCGTTCGCGAGTCACCGCCTCGAGGATGAACTCGCGGTCGCCGTCACGGAACCGCACCCACACGTGGCCGGTGCTCGTGCCGTCAACGCCATGCTGCGTTCCGCTCACGAGCTCCGCGTCGAGCCCGAGCTCCACGAGCTTGCGCCACGCCCACAGCGCGTGATCCTCGCAGTCGCCCTGGCGGAGCCGCTCGAAGGTCCGCGGATGTTGCCAGAAGTCCGACTCGTGGAAGAGATCGGGGTCCTGCACGTACTCGCATGTGAGCAGGTACGTGCAGACGTCCTCCACATTGCTGACGACGACAGCGCTCTCGCCCTCGAAGTACCACGGAAAGGGGTGACGGCATCCGCGGCCGAACATCGTTGACTTGGCGGCGTACGGCAGCCGCTGCCAGGGATCTGGCGCGGCGCGACGTCTCCGCAGCCAGTTTCGCAACGCGGTCAGCATGGAAAGAACATATGCCTTGTCGACCCGAGCGCAGCAGAGACCTGCTCTTCAAGCCATAGAAGCAGGTCCCTCTCTACGCTCGGGACGACAAATGGCTAGTGCCCCTTCCGCCAATGGCTAGTGCCCCTTCCGCGCCTCTTTCACTGCGGCGGTCAGCACTGGCAACACCTCGAGGACATCCCCGACGATCCCATAGTCGGCGACCTTGAAGATCGGCGCTTCCTTGTCCTTGTTGATCGCCACGATCGTGCGCGACGTGCGCATGCCCGCGAGATGCTGGATCGCGCCGCTGATGCCCACCGCGACGTACAGCTGCGGACTTACCTGGCGCCCCGTCTGTCCGATCTGGTCGCTGTGCGGACGCCAACCATCGTCCGTTACCGCGCGCGTTGCGCCTACGGCCGCGTTGCCGAACGCGTCGGCGAGATCCTCCACCAGCTTGAAGTTCTCCGCCGCCTTGAGCCCGCGTCCGCCGGAGATGATGATCGCCGCTTCGCCGAGATCGGGACGTCCCTTCGATCCTTCCTTCACGTCGGTCACGGTGACGGTCGCACCCGATAACGCGACACTCGCGACGTTCTCCGCGCGCGCCGGCCTTGGCGCCTCCGTCGCCGTGAATGCGCTCGGCCGCACGCTGATCACCACCGGCGAGCCGGTGAGCACAAGCGTCATGATCACCTTGTTCGCGTACGCCGGATGCTTCACCGCGATCGCATCGCCGCTGGCGGCAATCGACGTCACGTCTGTCGCGATCGGCGCATCGAGACGCGCCGCGAGGCGTGGGCCCAAGTCGCGACCCTGCGCCGAGAAGCCCAGCACCACCGCGCGATACCCGCCCGACTTGGCCCGCTCGGCGAGCGTCGCGCCGAGTGACTCGCGCGCGAAACCAGCGTGCTCCGCACCTTCGACAACGAGCACGACGTCGGCGCCGTACCTGCCGAGCTGCTCGGCCTTGTCGCCGATGCCCACGGCGCCGGCAATCAAGGCGTGCACCTCGCCGCCGCCCGTTGCATCGGCGAGTTGCCGCGCCGCGGTCACCGCTTCGAATGCGACTTTGCGCAGCTCGCCGCCGCGCGTCTCCGCGAATACCAGGACGTTCGCCATCAGAGCACCTTTGCTTCGTTCTGGAGCAGCTTCACGAGCTCCGGGACCGCGGCCGCGCCTTCGCCGATGATGCGGCCGGCCGGCCGCTCAGGGGGCAGCTCCATCTTCTGGATCGTCACGCGCACGGTTCCGAGCTGCGCGGCCTTCGACTCGAGCGGCTTCTTCTTCGCCGCCATGATCCCCTTGAGCGACGGATAGCGCGGGCGCGCCACGCCTTCGTCAATCGTCACCGCTGCGGGCAGCGGGAACGACAGCATCTCGGCCGCGCCCTCCAGCTCTCGCCGCGCGCTGCCGGTGCCGTTCGCGACGCTCAGCTCCGACGCCGCGGTGATGCACGGGATGCCGAGCAGCTCCGCCGTCGCCGTACCGACCACACCAGCCGAGCTGTCGAAGGCGTGCTTGCCGAAGAGGATGAGGTCATAGCCGCCGTCCTTGAGCTCCGCGGCGAGCGCCTTCGCGATGGCGATTCCGTCAACAGGCACGGCGTCGACCTTCAGGTGCACGGCGCGATCGGCCCCCATGCTCATCGCCTTGCGCAGCGACTCCTGCACGGAATCGGGACCGAGTGCATAGATGACGGTCTCGCCGCCACCGGCTTTCTCGTTCAATTGCAACGCGGCTTCGACGGCGTAGCCGGCAAAGTCGTCCATGTCGAATTTCAGACCGGTTTCATCGATTGATGCACCGGACGCTGCGATCTTGAAGCGCGACTCGGAGTCCGGAGTGCGCTTGATGCAGACGGCAATTTTCACTGCCTGTCTCCCATGTGAAAGAATTCACATGAATTGTAGACAGTGCGCCGCCGCAGAGGTAGGGCGCAAGGGTCGCCCTCCCGGCATTGGGGAGGTCGGCCGGCGTGGCCACTCGGCGTCGGTCCCATTGCCCGATAGCACTTCTAATGATAGCATATCTACTACTAGCATCTTTACTACTACGAGGCGCGGCGATGACCATCGTCAATCCGTTTCGCATCGGTGTCGCGGTGCGAGGCGCCTTCTTCACCGATCGCGCCGACGAGACGGCGCGCGTGGCCGACACGCTGGCTGAGGCGGGCGCCCGCCTGCTCGTCGTGGGCGAGCGGCGCGTCGGGAAGACGTCCGTGCTCCTGCGCGGCGTCGAGCGCGTCCAACGAGCCGGTGGTCCTGCGTTTCTCGTGGATTGCGGCACGGCCGGCAGCGCGACGGAGATCGCCAACCGCGTGTTGTCGGCCGCCACCCGCGCACTCGGCCGCGATTGGGCGGCCACCGTGAACGACTTGACGAAGCGCGCCACTGGTCGCATCCAGCTCAGCACGGACGTGACCGGAAGTCCCTCCGTGAGCTTCGAGCCCGCCTTTGGGCCCGATGCAATTGCCGAGCATACCGCGTTGGCCACCGTGCTCGATGCACTCGATGCGCGAGCAAAGCGCGAACGACGCGTCATTGGTATCGCACTCGACGAGGTCCAGCGGCTCACGGCCATTCTTGGTGGCGATCCCGGCGAGTGGGTGCTGCGCGGGCTCCTGCAGCACCACCAACACCTGGGTTACGTGCTCGCCGGATCGGAACCGACCGTGCTCTCGGCAATGCAGGGGCACGGACGCGCGTTCTATCAACAGATGTCGCTGCTCACCATCGGACCGATGAACGCGGCGCATTTTGCGCGCTGGATCGATGACCGCGCGGCGCGGGCAGGGGTCCGCGCGCCCGGGCTCGGGGTCGCGTGCCTTGCCCTGGCGGGTCCGCGCACGCGCGACGTGGCGCAGCTCGCACGCGCAGCATTCGCCGCCGCGGCTCCCGGCGCGGCAACGACCAAGCGCCGCGCGGCGACGTCGGGAGATGAGCTCGCGCGGATCGGATTCGCCGACCTCGTGGCAGAACAGGCCGATCCCTTCCGCGCATTGTGGGAGAATCTCGCGCGGACGCGGCAGCAGGTGTTGCGCGCACTCGCCGTGGGCGACGTGGGCCTCACCACGGACGCCGCGCGACGTCTCTATGGGCTCGGGTCCAGTGGAGTGACGGGAAGTGCATTGGAGGCGTTGCGCGACACGCGCGTCATCGTGCGCTCCGCGCTTCATGTCGCCGGCTACACGTTCGACAACCCGTATTTTCGAGGCTGGGTCATCGAACACGCGCTGCCCGATCTTGGGATCGTGCTTGCCGTCACGCATGTGCCAAGCGCAAGAAGCTAGACTCCGCGCCTCGCGTTATGCAAACGGCATTCTCACCGCCCGTCTCCAACGTCGAAAGAATCGTTGCGCGCCTTGATCGGCATTGAGGGTTGCGCGTCGGGCATGGACCATCCCTGTGGCGAGGCGCTTACAGTTTCCTGCGTACGTCCACCAACACACGCCTCCACTCACGACGTGCAAGGCACGCATCCCACGCGACTACCACACTTCAAGCTGTTGTAGCGCAACGGTTTACAACACGTTCATCCGACTGTCCGCCCCGTTGATCTCCGGTGTGCATTGCGAGCACAGCAGTTCCCGCCGTTGGGAGTTGCCACCCTCTATAGCTGGAGTAATCATGAAGTTGTTCCGCACTTTTGCCGCATTGGCGCTGGTTGCCTCGACCGCTGCATCGGCGGGCGCCCAGACGACCTTCATTGGTTCGGACGCTGCGTTCGGTACGCCGGATGGGCAGATCCTGTGGGGTTCGCTCGGACCGAGTGGCACGACCGTTTCCAACCCCTTCGCGATCAACACGACGATCGGTGGGCTGTCCGCCATGGTGAGCCAGAGCCAGGCAAATGCCTCGTTCTATCGTCTCGATCAGGACAATGGATGGGGAGGAAACTTCGCGGGCGGCGCGAACCTGCTCTGGACCGCCGGACCGAATGGACCGATGTCACTCCAATTCAGCAGCCAGATCAGTGCGTTCGGTACGCAGATCCAGCAGAACCTGTTCGGGGCGTTCGTGGCCTACGTCAGCGCGTATGACGCAAGCAACACGCTCCTCGGCTCGTATTCGGTCAATGGCACTTCCAACCCGAACGGCGACAACTCCGCCATCTTCCTCGGCATCTCGAGCACGACGGGCATCGACAGAATCGAGGTTGGCCTGAGCAGCGGCGAGCTGGATTTCGCGATCAACGATGTCCGCCTGAACGAGGCGGTAGTCGCCACCCCGGAGCCCGCGTCATTCGTCCTCATGGCGACTGGAATCGGCGCGCTTGGCCTCATTCGCCGCCGCCGCAAGACCGCATGACCATTGGTTAGCCCCATGTGTTGCTGAGCAAGCAAACGGCCCGTCCAGCAACGCTGGACGGGCCGTTTGGCGTTGTCGCATCTGTGTCGGCTACTTGAACGCGTTCAGCCCAGTGACGGCCTGGCCGAGGATCAGCGAATGCACGTCGTGCGTCCCTTCATACGTGTACACGCTCTCCAGGTTCGCCATGTGCCGCATCGCACCATACTCAGCGACGATGCCCACGCCGCCGAGGAGACGGCGCGCCTCGCGCGCGACATCGGTCGCGATGTCGACGTTGTTGCGCTTGGCGAGCGAGACCTGCTGCGGCGTGAACGTTCCCGCGTCCTTCATGCGCCCCAAGTGCAGCGAGAGCAGTTGCCCCTTGGTGATCTCGGTGATCATGTCGGCGAGCCGCACCTGCTGGATCTGGAA
>JANOIJ010000102.1:0-12048 GCA_031407575.1 Gemmatimonadaceae bacterium
GAACTCGTTCACCGCAGAGGAACGCAGAGGAACGCAGAGGAGCAGAGGAACGCAGAGGAACTGCAGAAGAAAGTGATGAATCAGAGACGGAGTCCGTGGTGAAGCGCCGCTGAAAACCAGAGGAGAAAAGTTCTGCAGTTGTGGTTCTCTGCGTACCTCTGCTCCTCTGCGTCCTCTGCGGTAAAACGAATGCTCTCGTGGGTCGGATTGCGGTTGTTCTCGACTGCAGGTGCAGGTGGTATTGTCAACCGATGACACATCCCCACGTGCGGAGCATCTATAAGGGAACAACTACAACATGAATCTGGCGCCACTTTCTCATCGCGCCACTCCCACCCCCGGGATACGCCGCTACAAGGCAACGCGATATCACGAAACGGCCGCAACAACGAGGTGCAGATCCTTCGCCGCGCTCAGGATGACAAAGTCAGGCGAGTTCAGCGCAGCGCCGACAATTCACGCAATTCCGGCGACGAGATAAACGCCCAGATGCCGTACGCCAGCATGATCGCCGCCGCGCCGCCGATGGCGCCGGCTACACCGATCACTTCGGCCGCGCTGCCGGCGACGAACGCACCCACCACGGTCGCGAGGCCAACGACGACGAGTCCGTACGCGGCCATCATGCGGCCGCGCAGCTCGTCGGGGACGATCGTCTGGAGCAATCCGTTCGTGATGGCTCCGTTCAGGATCATCGTGCACCCGATGGCGAACAGCAGGACATACGCGACCCACGGCACGCGAGTGAACGAGAACGCGATCAGCAGTGTAGGCCAGGCCATGGACGCCGCGCGCAACAGCTTGATGCGCTCGAATCGATAGCCGATGCCGGCCAGCGCGAGCGCGCCCGCGAGTCCGCCCACGCCCAGGCTCGACAGCAGAAAGCCGTAACCCGATGCGCCCAGCCCGAACATCTCGCGCGCAACCACCGGCATCAGCGCCAGCGCGGGAATGCCAAGGATCGAGTAGACGGTGATCATGATCATCAACGCGCGCACCGTCGGGGTGTCGCGCATGTACGCGAGGGCCTGCCGCACGCCTTCCCACGGGCTCACGGTCATGGGGCGGGGCACCCAGGCCGGCAGGGTGATCATGAACAGGCCGATCAGCACCGCCACGAAGCTGGCGGCGTTGAGGAAGAAGCACCACGCGATGCCGAATCGCCCGATGACCGCCGCGGCGAGGCCTGGCCCCACGATACGCGCGAGGTTGAATCCGCTGGAGTTGAGCGCGATGGCGTCGGGCAGGTCGTCGCGTCCGACGAGATCGATGAACAGCGATTGGCGCGTTGGGATTTCGATTGCCGAGATGATCCCGCTGAGGATGGCGAGCACGATCAGCGAGGCGATCGTGATGCGGTTGGTGTACGTGAGCCACCACAGGAGCGACGCAACGATCAGGAACGCCGCCTGCGCGAACCGCAGGATGCGCAACTTGTCGGAGCGGTCCACGATGGCGCCCGCCGGCAGCGTGAACAGCAACACGGGCACGGATGACGCGCTGGCCACGAGCCCCACGAGAAAGGCGCTGTTCGTCAACTCCAACGCCAGCCAGCCCTGCGCCATCGATTGCATCCACGTGCCGATGAGCGACAACGTCTGCCCGATGAGGAACAGACGGAAATTCCGGTGACGGAGAAAGACGCGGAACGGATTGATCGATGACGCCGAAGGCACTGTGGCAATATAGGTCGGCGCGGGGGTTGGCACTCCGGCGTGTGCGGCGGTATTAGTGAAGGAGGAGAGAATCGTCATGCGCTTCCACACGTACAGCAAGTTCTCGCCGGAGATGGCCGACGCGGTCGATCTCCAGGCCCTGCTCGACAAGCTCGCGGATTTCCTCCTCCAGTCCGGTTTTGCCGGTGGAGAGGGACAGCCCTACTATGGCGTGGGCTTCGACGAGCCAGGCGACCGCTCCATCGAGGCGCTGCGACAGGCGATCCTCGACGCGCTGCTGGAGAGCGGCCAGTTCACGCCCGACATGCTCGAGGCCCTGCGCGGCGATGGCGACGAGGAGGCGCAGGCGAAGCTCGCCAAGCTGCTCGACGACCTGGTGCAGCGCCTCATCAAGGAAGGCTATCTCAACCTCGAGACGCCACCGCAGATGCCCGCCGGTCACCAGCCCGTGGAAGGCAAGGGGTCCATGGCGCAGGCGGCGGCACGCGACGTCAACTTCAACCTCACCGGCAAGGGCATCGACTTCCTCGGCTACAAGACGCTGCGCGGCCTGCTCGGCTCGCTCGGCAAGTCGAGCTTTGGCAGCCACGACACGCCGTACCTGGCAACCGGCATCGAGGCGGACGGCTGGAGCAAGCCGTACGAGTTCGGCGACGTGTTGAACATCGACGTCAACGAGACACTCAAGAATTCGCTGATTCGCACGGGGAAGATCGAGGTGCCGATGGACCTCGACTACAGCGACCTCATGGTGCGCCAGGCGGAGTACCGCTCGAGCTGCGCGACAGTGCTGATGCTGGACTGCTCGCACTCGATGATCCTGTATGGCGAGGATCGTTTCACGCCGGCCAAGAAGGTCGCGCTCGCGCTGACGCACCTCATCCGCACACAGTTTCCCGGCGACTCCATCAAGGTCGTGCTCTTCCACGACTCGGCCGAGGAGATTCCGTTGTCCACGCTGGCGAGTGCGCAGGTGGGTCCGTATCACACGAACACCGCCGAAGGGTTGAAGCTCGCGCGTCGCCTGCTGATGGCGCAGAAGAAGGACATGCGCCAGATCATCATGATCACGGACGGCAAGCCATCCGCGCTCACGATGCCGGACGGCCAGATCTACAAGAATCCGTTCGGGCTGGACGTGACGGTCATCGAGAAGACACTCCAGGAAGTGGCCGCGTGCCGAAAGGCGGGCATCATGATCAACACGTTCATGCTCGCGCGCGATCGCGCGCTGGTGGAGTTCGTGAAGCGCATGAGCGAGATCAGCCGCGGCAAGGCGTACTTCACGACGACGATGACACTCGGGCAGTTCATCCTGATGGACTTCCTGAAGCGGAAGACTCGCAAGGTGTGCTAGGCGAGCGGAGAACGGAGAACGGAGAACGGAGAACGGAGAACGGCGAACCGCGAACGGCGACCAGGTTAGTTGAACGGCACGGGCATGGGCGTGAGCGCTTGAGCGACGCCCGCGCCAACGCCGAGTTGCCCGCTGGCATTGCGTCCCCAGCACAGCAACGTGCCGATGGTCGTCACGCCGCAGGTGTGTTGACCGCCGGCGGAGAGTGCGGTGTAGACGAAGCCGCCCTGCACGGCGCGTGGAGACGTGGCGTCCGTCGTCGTGTTGTCGCCGAGCTGACCCGAGAAGTTGGCGCCCCAGCACCAGGCGGCGCCTGATGTCGTCAGGCCACACGTGTGATCACCACCGGCTTCGATGCGTGCGAAGGTCAATCCACCCACGACCTGCACCGGCGCGGGCGTGGGCCCGACGGCGGCGCCCGTGCCCAGCTTGCCCCACGTGCCCGAGCCCCAGCACCACGCCTCGCCATTTGCTTTCAGGCCGCACGTGTGCTCGGCGCCGGCGCTGATCGACGTGAAGACATGGGCGCCGGCGACGGCTTCGGGCAGCGGGCGCACATTACCCAGGGTACCATCGCCGACTTGGCCGAGCGTGTTGCTTCCCCAGCACCACGCCGCGCCGCTGGTCGTGAGGCCGCAGGTATGCACGAGGCCCGCGACGACCTGCGTGAACGCGTGACCTCCGGTGGTGAGCACCGGTACCGCACTCGCGGTGACGCTGCCACCGTCGCCCAGTTGTCCAGATGTGTTCTGGCCCCAGCAGAGCGAGTCGCCCAGGACCGTAACGGCGCAGACGTGATTCGCACCAACAGCGAGCGCACGGAATGAGGCTGTCGTGGCGACGCGCGTTGCCGACGCGCGCGTCGTTGCGCCCCAGCATTCTGCGCCGCCCGACGAGGTAAGACCGCAACTCATCGACACCTCACCGGCGCGGACGCCAGCGAGCAACACGTCGCCAACGAGTGGCGTGGGGTTCGCGCGCTGATTGCCCGTGGTGCCGTCTCCCACTTCTCCCATGGCATTGTTGCCCCAGCACGAGGCGGCGCCGGTAGAGGCGATCGCACAGGTGTGGCTTCCGCCAGCGCTCACGTCCACCGCGCCTCCACTCACGCCGCATATCGCGAGCACCGCGACCTGGCCCGAGCCGTTCGCGGGGACGCGCGTCTGCACCGTGCTCGGCACCACGCATGGCGACGCGACGCCCGTCGCGCTGACGTCGAGTGGACCGGCGGGAAGTGCGAGCAGGTCGAAGCGGCCCGCCGCGCTCGACGACGACTGCACACCCGTGCCGATGGCGGTGATGGTAACGCCAGCGAGTGGCCCGGTCTGCAGGCTTGCCACGACGCCAGCAAGCGCACCGAGTGGCGTGGGCGGAGGCACGGGCGCGGGCGCGGTCCAGCCGGAATGCCACGGAATGGCCCCGAGTCCGGCCGTGACTGGCGGGAGCGCACCAACGTAGTTCGCCGCGGCGTCAAAGAATCCGTCGGTGGGAGGATTGAGCGCTCCTCCAAAGGCGAGCGTGGGACGACCATCGAGCGTGATCAACTCGGCCGGCCCCTTCACGGCGGCGTTGGTGGCGGTCGGATCGGTGACGATCTCATTGAAGTACGCCGCGGACTGCACCCATTCGCTCTCGACGTTGGGCGACGCGAATCCTGCGCACGGCGAAGGATCCGCGTCGGGATCGCCAAGCGATGTGGCGCCGATGACGACGCTGTTGCTGAGCTTCAATGTGGCACTCGCGATCTGCGCGCAGGTGGAGGCACCCTTGACGCTCACTCCAATCGGCGGCTTGTACATCAACAGGTTGCCGAACGTGCCCGCGGTGCCCTGTTGCAGTATCAGCATGGGCGGCATGGTGCCCGGACGCGGCGGAAGGATGCCGAGCAGCGAGACGTTATAGATCTCGGGCGCGGAGCGCGGGAGATTGTCCATCGCGCTGCCAGTTCCATTGTCGCCCGACATGCCTCCCACGGCCGTGATGCCACGCGCGAGGTCGAGTTGCATGAGGAGGAACTGCGCCTTGCCGCGCCAGCCGCCGGTCCACGCGAGTCCGGTTCCGCCGTTGGCCGTAAACACGATTCGTTTGAGGTTCACCATACCGCCGACAACGGAAAGCCCGGTGCTCAGGCCGCGATTGAGCTGCACTGCTTCGAGCACCGTGCGACTCCCCACTCCTTCGAGGCGCAGTCCGTCGAACTCGGCGTATTCGATGCGCACATAGCGGAGCGCACCGCTGCTGTCCGCCTGATCGCAGCCGCCGTAAAACCCGCCGACCTCGGCGTCAACGACCTCGCGGCAGCCAGCCTGGGCGTTGTCGCGCGCCGCCGGGCTGGTTGCCTGCCCCGTGTTGATTGGCGCGAAGCCCTGAATGACGATGCCGCCCCAGCACCCCGAGTAGCGGGCGGTCCCCTCGCAGGTAAACACGATCGGTTCGAGCGGCGTGCCGATGGCGACGATACGGCTCGTCCTCGGCACCACGATGCGGCTACCTGCGGCCGCCTCGATGCGCGTTCCGGGCTCGATAGTCAACGTGGCGGATGACGCAAGGCGCAACTCGCCCGCCAGCTCGTGGATGACGTTGGAGCGCCATCGGATGTCGCCCGACAAGGTACCTGCAGCAACGCGCACACGACGCGCGGCGGGGGCCGATCGCGCGTCGCCCGTCGAGGGCACGATGGCCGTCATCAGTGCGAGCGCGAGACCAGTGCTGCCGAAGACGACCACTGTGGTTCGGTTCATGGCAGCCATGGTATGGCTCCCATGTATCCGGCGTCGTGGCCGCGGCGCATCCAAGCAGTAACGGCTGTGCGACGCCGGTCTTCCAAGCGGAACGCGGCCGCTACAACTCCCGATTCAGGATGCGGCGCAACACGCCGCTGTCCATGTTGCCGCCGCAGAACACGACGCCGACGCGTTGGCCCTGGAGCTGAGCGCGCAGCTTGATCGCCGCGGCGACGCCCATCGCGCCGGCGCCTTCCACCAAGTGGTGCGTCGTTGCAAGAATGACGCGAACCGCGTCGGCGATCTCGGCGTCCGTGACCGTGATGAAGTCTGCGAGCCCTTCGAGCAGCGACGGGAACGTCAGCGCGTACGTCGACCGCGTGGCGACGCCCTCGGCGAAGGTGTCGGAGCGCGAGGTCTGTCGCATCGACTTCGCGTGCCAGCCGTCGTGGTTCGCCGCCGCGCCCGCCGCCTGCACGCCGATGATGCGGAGGTCCGGCCGCAGCGCGCGCGAGACCGTGATGGCGCCCACGGCTTGCGACCCTCCACCGATCGCGATGAGCAGGACGTCGAGGTCATCGCACTGCTCGAGGATCTCCAGCGTCATGGTGCCGGCGCCGGTGAGCACGTTGACGTTGTTCGTCGAGTGGCAGAGCGTGAGCGATCGTTCGTCGACGAGGCGCTGCGCCACCGCCACTGCGTCGTCGTAGTCGGCGCCTGATTCAACCACAGTGGCGCCCCAGGCGCGCAGCGCCGCGTTCTTCTCCGGATTGTTGCCGACCGGCACGCAGATGGTGACGTCGACACCGAGCTGGCGGCCGGCGAAGGAGAGGCCGAGCCCGTGGTTGCCCGTCGTTGCGCCGACGATGCCAGCGGCGCGCTGGGACGCGCCGAGTGACGTGACGGTGGACACGCCGTTCCGCACCTTGAATGAGCCGGTGGGCTGCATGTTCTCGTGCTTCACGAGCAGGTGAAGCCCCGGTACCGCGGCGTCGAGCGTCGGATAGTGGCGGAGGGGTGTTGACTCGAGGTACGGTGCGAGGCGCTGGCGCGCGCTGCGCACGTCGTCGAGGCTGATCGGAGTGGACGCGGTCATGATACAGGCACGTTAGATTATGGCGCTGCAATGCGCAAAGAACCGCTGTGTTGAGCTACGCGTATGTCGCGATCGGGAGCGCCGTTGGCGGGCTCGCGCGTTTTGTGCTCGGAGGGTGGGCGCAGCGGCGCGTGAGCGGCTCACCCTGCGCACGGGCGTCGTGCCCTTTCCCTTCGGCGCGCGCATCGTGAACGTGAGTTCTCGACGTGCAGTGCGGAGACGGTCGGTTTGATGGAGAGCGGTGGGTCGGGGCTCGCTGCGCTGAACGTGGCAGCGAGTGTCGCGATCGCGCTTGCGGCGACGTTCGCGGGGCTCCTGGTGGGTCGCGCGGTGCTCGGGAGGGTGGCGTGAGGCGTTGCAAGCAGGTCCCTCGGTCGGGCTTCGCCCTCCTGTCGGGACGACTTTCGATTGTCGTCCCGAGCGCAGCGAGGGACCTGCTTCTCTGTGCGGCGCCTGACGAGTGTGGCGCAAAGCAGGTCCCTCGGTCGGGCTGCGCCCTCCTGTCGGGACGACATTTTCTTTCTCGGCTCTCCACATGTTAACCGCCCTCCTCGGCGTGATCGTCCTCGGATTCCTCCTGGGGATGCGCCACGCGACCGATCCCGATCACGTCGTGGCAGTCACGACCATCGTGTCGCAGCAGAAGTCGCTCGGCCGCGCCGCGCGGACCGGCGTGCTGTGGGGCATTGGCCACACGGCGACGATCCTGCTGGTCGGCGGCGCGATCATCGTGCTCAAGGTCCAGATCTCGGCGATCCCGCCGCGGCTCGGGCTCTCGATGGAGTTTGCCGTCGCGGTGATGCTCGTGGTGCTGGGGCTGATGACGCTCGCGGGCGGCGAGCGCCGAGTGGTGGACAGCACCGCGCGTCCGCTCACCGTGGGATTCGTGCACGGCCTGGCTGGCTCGGCCGCCGTGGCGACACTGCCGCAGGTGGCGCTCATTCCCAGTCCCCTGTGGGCGGCAGCGTACCTCGCCGTGTTCGGCGTCGGAACGATTGCCGGGATGATGCTCATCACCGCGTCCATCGCCGCGCCCGCGCTGATGGCGACGCACCGCTTCGCGGGACTGAACCGCGGGCTGCGCATTGCGTCTGGCGTCGCGAGCATTGCCTTCGGGCTGTTCCTTGCGCACCGCATCGGATTCGTCGACGGATTGTTCACGACGGCGCCGACATGGACGCCGAGATAGCGCCGGCGCGCCGGCGCCAGTTTGGTGCGTTGCTGCGTCGCTGGTTCCGTGCGAATGGACGCGATCTCCCCTGGCGGACCACGCGCGACCCGTATCACATCCTCGTCTCGGAGTTGATGCTCCAGCAGACGCAGGTCTCCCGCGTGGTGCCCAAGTACGCGGAGTTTCTCGAGACCTTCCCCACGCTGCACCACATCGCGAGAGCGCGGCCGGCGCGCGTCACCGACGCGTGGTCGGGGCTTGGATACTATGCGCGAGCCCGAAACCTTCACGCGCTCGCGAAGATCGTCACCGATCGCGGGCGCGACGTGGACGGCACGCTGCCACCTGATGCCGAGTCGTTGCGCGCGTTGCCTGGCGTGGGTGCGTATACGGCGGGCGCGGTGAGCTCGTTCGCGTACGAGCGGCGTGCGGCGCTCGTGGACACGAACGTCGCCCGCGTGCTCAAGCGCGTGTTCGCGCCCGCGCTGGTGATCAAGTCCTCGGCAGGGCAAAAGCAACTCTGGGCCATCGCACGCGCGCTGTTGCCACGCACCGGTGCGGCGACGTGGACGCACAATCAGGCGCTCATGGAATTGGGCGCGCTGGTGTGCACGGCGCGCATCGCGCACTGCGACAAGTGTCCAGTCACGCGCACGTGCGCGACGTACGCCAAGGCCAGTGGCTGACACACCGCAATTGCGTCCATCCTGTGACGACTCTGTCGCGATTCAGGCCGCAGGCGTAACGAAGCGGTAGGACGCCTTTCGCACGCACCGTGTTGCTCCAATCATACGGGCTCATTTCGATGATCCCGTGGAGACGACAGCGTGAGAAAGGCATGGCCATCGCTGTTCCTGTGCTCGCTCATTGCGTGCGGCGGCGACTCCCCGATCGTGCCGGTGCCCGCGCCCGGCTGCCCGGCGTCGGTTTCGCTGCGGCGTGGCGAGGTGCAGAGCTTCAGTGGCGCGACTGCCGTGTCGTGCATCGGCATCCCGGCAGCGAGCGAGACGCAGGAGTACCTGTTCGTCGCGGCGAACGCGACGTCGAACGGCAGCGACGTGTGGACCTACCAGGTGGGCTCGGCGCTGGGTGCGTCGTCGGCATCGCCGAGTGTCGCGTCCGCGCCGTCGCGGGCGAGCGAGGCGCCTGATTTTCGTTCGGCGTTCGAAGACGGGCTTCGTCGAAACGAACGCGCGTTGCTCGGCGGCCGCTCCATCGGGGCGCTTGGCCGCGCGGCGGCCGCGTCATTCGGAGCACATGCCATGGCGGCTGCGCGATCGGCGCCACGCATTGGCGACATCATGTCCTATCGCGTCGGCGACGCCGCGAGTACCGATCTCTGCACGCGCTACGCCACGGTGCAGGCTGTGGTGAAGGCGGTGGGGACGCGCTCGATCGTCGCCATCGACCTTTCGGCGCCTGCGGGTTTCAGCGACGACGACTTCAAGGCAGTCGCCGCAGAGTTCGACCAGGTGATCTATCCCGTGGATGCGCAGTGGTTCGGGAACGCGACGGACGTCAACGCGGACCAGCGCATCACGATTCTCTACACGCCGATCATCAACCGTCTCTCGCCACCGGGCGCGTCGTTCGTTGGAGGCTTCTTCTTTCTCTCCGACCTCCTGCCTCGCTCCATTCCCGCCGAACAGTGGCGGTGCGACGCGAGCAACGAGCAGGAGATCATCTACCTCCTGACGCCGGATCCGAACGGCACGATCAACGGCAACCGGCACTCGCTCACGTCCGCGATGGAAGCGACGCGCGGCGTGCTGGCGCACGAGCTCCAGCACATGATCAACCAGGGCATTCGTCAGACCGTGACGCGCACCGCTCGCCTCGAAGTGCCTTGGCTCAACGAGGGTCTTTCGCATTTCGCCGAAGAGGCTGTCGGGCGTGCCGCGCGTGGATACGGCGATTTCCGGAAGCTCGACTGGACCGACATCCTCGTCGACCTCGACGACTTCGATGCGTTCTTCCGGCAGAACCTGATTCGCCTGCGCTCGTGGATGGAGCGGCCGGACCTCTACTCACCGATCGGGCAGAATGCCGGCACGCAGCTCGCGCCGCGCGGTGCGGCGTGGGCACTGCTGCGATACTCGATCGACCAGTACGCGCAGGGGGACGCGAAGGCGTTCGTACGCGCGCTCGTGGCGGGTCCCGAGGTAGACGTCCAGAATCTCGAGGCGCGCGCGCGCGTGTCGTTCGGTGAGATCCTGCCGGGCTTCCTCGTGGCGAGCGCCGGCGACGTCGCACCGGGCGCAACGCGCTACGGCTTCGGCGGGATGGACCTGCGCGACCAGATGCTGAACCTCAACGGCGGCGTGTATCCGTTGCGCATGGCGCCTCTCTCGTCGCAAGGCAGCGGGCAGTCGCCGTCGGGCTCGGCAAGCTACTTCACGCTGGCGCGGGCCGCGGGCGCGGCGGCCACGACGTATCGCATGCGGTCCGCGAGTGGCGGCGCGGTGGAGCATGCCGGTGCGCGCGTGTACGTGTTCCGCGTGAAGTGATGTCAGGCGTTGTCACCCTGAGCCCTTCGACTTCGCTCAGGGTAAACGCAACGAAGGGTCTGCACTTCTGAGGTGCAGATCCTTCGCTGCGCTCAGGATGACAAACGGCGCTCAGGGTGACAAACGGCGCTCAGGATGACAAACGGCGCTCAGGATGACAATTAGCGAAACAGGTCGCTGTCCTCGAGGCGGGTAAAGTTGCCCGCCTTGTCGACAAGGTAGACGATGACGCCCAGGTAGTCGTTCCAGGCGCCGAAGCCGATGCCGAACGGAAGCTCGAGGATCGTGCTGCCGATGATGCCCGGTGGATCAGACACAAGGCGGTCGGGCTGGCCATCGGCCGGTAACAGGACGACGCCGTCGCGCAGCAGGTACGTGAAGAAGAGGCCGACAAAGTCGCCGTCCGGATCGGTGGTCGAGAGCGCGACTTGAAGACCGCGCGTCCCGTTGTAGCGCGCGTTGAACGTCGTCGCCACAGGGCTCTTCGCGCTCGTGCGCGCGACCAGCGGGACCTCGACCCACTCCGAGTGATTGCCGCGCGCGTCGGCCACCCACACGGCGATGCAGCGGCCGGCGAGCTGCGCGTCGGTGAGGCCGAGGTCGTACGCGCCGACGATGACTGCCGTGTCCTTGCGCGTGACGTTCGGGAATCCCGAGAAGCCGCCGCGCAGCCGGCCGCGCACCGGCAGCACGCTCTTGCGGTTGCAGTCGGTGATGTCGAGGAAGCTGCGTTCGATATCGCCATCGAGGTCCGTCGCGCGGATGAGGAAGCCGACGGATCCGCCACCATGGCTCGCCGCCAGTTGCACGATACGCGGACGGCGATTCACTTCGGCGCAAACGACGCGAAACGCGACCGCGGCGCCGCCAGACGCGGTGATGGATGCAGAGACGTTCTCACCACCGTCGCTGGTGACCATGCAATGCGTGTCGATGTGCCTGAGCGACACGGCGTACGTTCCTGCGGCGAGACCGTCCAGTCGCGCGCTGCCGTTCGAGGGGAGGACGGACACACGTTCCGCGCCGGTGCTCGAGCGCACGGTCAGCACGTAGGCCGAGTCCGGAATGGCGCCGTCGGTGAATACGGAGACGGTGAGCGCGGGCGTACAGATGACGAAGAAGCGCACTAACGACGTGTTGGTGTTCGGTGGAACGGTGATCGCCTGCACGTTGCCGTCGCGCACACCGCACGTGGCGGGGACGTCGGCGATGTCCACGCGGTACGACGCCGGCTCGACGTGGAAGATGATGGTGTCCTTGGGCGATGCGCGGACGGTGGTGTCGACGGGGAGCGTCCCTGAGAGCTCGCGCACCCGAAAGCTGTACGGGCCACGCGAGGTGACCTCGGCGGGCGCGTCCACGGAGACGATGATGGCCAGGTATGGCGGACGCGCGCCGGTTGGCGCAGTCGCGTCTGGCTTGCATGCCGCCACGGCGAGCAAACTCGCGACGACGAATCGTACGCGTCGGATACTGGGCCAGGCGATCATCACGCGGGAGGTAGGCTGCGGCAGACAT
>JANOIJ010000117.1:0-18360 GCA_031407575.1 Gemmatimonadaceae bacterium
GAACGCTCGAATCCCATGGTCGCGTTGTTCATAAATCGCCGTATTTAAGCAACCGGCTAGAGAACTTCTTACCAAACATAAAATTTGGCAGAGTTCGCGGGTTGTTCAATGCGCGACCCTATGAGATAGGCGACGCCGCCCTATGAGATAGGCGACGCCGCCGCGACTGTTTTGGCGCAGATCTGCTGTTTCCAGAACATGCTACCGCCGGGCGCGGCCACATCGCCGATGGTGGCCAACATGGTATGCGGTAGGCTAGAGGGAAAATCGCCGCACCGCCCGACGAAAAAGTGGTTCCGGCCACACAGAAAACGGAGAAGGTCGATGCGGGCGCTAGTTCGATGCCGCCGATGGCGAGCGCAAGCAGAGGGGCCCACTTGGGAGCAGGCAGCGCCTTGCGCTCCATCCGGCGCGCTCACATCATGGACGCCCCACGCCCCTAGGACGCCCGCATGCCGCGTCGCCCGTTCCGCGTACTCGTTGGAGCGCTGCTACTGCTTCAAGCTGCCGGGTGCTACACCCACCTGCCCGCGCCCGCCAGCGTGATGACCGGGCCGCCCTCCACGCTGAGGCCTCTTCGCGCGGCGCGCCTGACCTTGCGCGGTGGCCCTCAAGTCACGCTCGTGGACGTACTCGTCGGCTCCGATAGCGTGAGCGGGTACTCGACCGATTCGAGCCGGACGCGCGCGGCGTTCGCGCGTGACAACGTGGTCGCCGTCGAGACGTTCCATTTCAGCCCGATTCGCTTTCTCGGCGTCGTCGCGGGAGTGTTGGCGGGCGTGCAGGTGCTCCTCCAGGTGGCATTGGCTAACGCCAAACCATGAAGGTTGAAGCCGCTGAGGAGCGCAGCGGAGTCACGGTACGCGAAGGTCACGTCGCGGAAGCTGATGTCGCCGAGCAGCGTGTCGGCGTCGCGGGCGTCTTAACTGACGGTGTTCGCGATGGCCGAGAGCATGGCTGAGCTCCGGCTCAGGTAGACGTCGAGCTACATCTCACCATCGTGCTCGATGGGGAGCCCGGCGAGGGCGAGAGCTCTTCCGCGCTCGCTTGTCTTCTCGAAATGCCGAGCGAAGTGCATCGGTAGTGCTGACTGTTCAGCAATTCGACCTAGAAGTGTTCAGGGACTTAAACGTCTCCACAAGTTTGTCACCCTTGCAGGAAAGGCGCCGCCCGTGGGCAGCGCCTTTCTCTGCTTCGAGGATCAAAGCGCTCGAGCCGGTCTCGCGTCCGTAGGCAGCGGCTTGGGGCCTGCCGAATTGCCTGGCCATCGCACCGAGGGTGCGCCGGCCACGCTTCCTAACGCATGGGCGGCACGACGCGCGTGCGAAGGTGCCCCCTGTCAATATTGCCGCTCAAACTGCACAGCCGCGGCTTGCGTCAATGCAAGTTCCGGCGAGTGATCAGCAAAGCGAATCCGACCGCGCGAATCGAGAATGTAATACGTCGGCGTTGCGATGTTGCCAAACGCGCGACGCGCCTCGCCCCATGCGTCGTGATACGTGTGAAACTCAGCCTTGGACGCAGCCAGGTAGTCTCGCAATTCCGAGCCGGGCGCCTCTTCGGTGATCGACACGAAGGCAATTCCCCTGGCGCTCAAGTCGCCCTGCATTTTGCTGTAGAGGGGCAACTGCAGACGTGCCGGGCCGCAGAATCTCGACCAAACAACGACAACGCTGACTTTACCACGCGTCAACGTCGCGAGGTCAACGGAATCACGTCGCTCAGTAAGAAGTGTTGCGCGTCTTGGCCCGGGCCGTGCCTCGGCGGTCGCAAGTACTCGTCGAGCGAGCTCCTGCGTGGCGATGGCCTCGAGACGCTGCCACGCGTCAACACCAATCGCACGACTGAATCGCCGCCCAATCGAATCTGCCTCGGCTCGTGGAGTGGACGGATCGCTCGCAACGAGCGCGAACGTGCGCGCGGCATTGCCGGTGTCGGCCCTCGCCAGATAGATGCCAGCCGTACGGCTGAATAGCGCACGATCCCATCCGTCGGCAATCGCCTTGCCAAGGGTGTCAACCGCGGCACTGGTGTCGCCAGACCTCAGCAACAAATCGCCCAGCGCCGCCAGCGCAGAGCGGGAGGCTGCCGCACGTCGAAGCGAGTCTACCCGGATCGATGCTTGTAGGGGCCGCATCGCATCATCACGGTGGCGAAGCTGCTCGAGTTGCTCACGGATCCGAACGAGAGCGGCACTGCGGAAACGAGCGTCGGCGCCGAGTTGCGTCAAGTAGCCTACTGCATGATCGGGCATGTTTGTCACCGCCCGGTCCGCCCATCGGAGGACCGCCGCCGAATCCTTCGCGGCGCGCGCGATTTGTAGGCCAAGGGACGTGTACCTTCCAAGCACAGAATCGCCGCGCTGCCAGGTCGCCTCAACGCTGTCGAGCATTGCGCGCGCGATGGTGGAGTCACTGCGGACTCGGGAACTCCAATCGCTGATTTGCTGTTGCGACTGCAGCGGTGTGCCCACCGCTTCCGACATCAATCGTTTGATCCAGTATCGGTATACTGTGCGGATCTCCGGGTGCGCTGAGTCACTGATTTGAACAGCATAGTTGCCCATGCCGTCCATAACGTCTGGCGGAACGCTTGCGCGCGACCGCCATTGTCTGTCTAGCGCGGCGAATCGCTCGAGATGCCCGGAGTGCGCGCTGTCGAAGTACGTTGAGCCCAGCATGAACGACTCAAACGCGACGCGCGCCGCCCAAGCGTCTGGCGAATCGGAATACAGCGAGCTGCGCGTGCGTACGACAGTGAGCGCGCTGTCCGGTGACCGGCCCACAAGATCATTGAATTTCTGTATCAGCGAGGCTTCTGACGGCTTACCGCCTTGATGGACGAGCAGTTCCCAAAGCCGTCCCTGGTTTGCGTCCACTTGAGTGCCCGCTGTGTCTTCGACCGCAAATGCAGCGTACACGACACCAGGCGGGAGATCGAACGCGCCCTCGAAGGACTGGGATCCGCGCCGGGTCAATCGCGTCGCGGCCACCTGACGAGTGGCAGCTTGATACTGCTCGTCCCGCCCGGTGCGGTAGCGGACGCGGAGCACGAGCGTTTTGTAGCTCGCTAAGTTCGCTGGCGCTTCATATTGAACGGTCACGTGCGCTCCCTCGCTCGGTGCTTGGGGAGAGAACGTCAAATGCCCCGAGGTTTCAGCCGCAGAGAGCTCACGACCAAGTGACGCACGGATAAGTCCGCCGAGAACGCTGACCACCAAGGTCGCCGCAAGCACCGCGCGCCACGGGAACGCAGAGGGAAGCGCGTAAGACGTCGGCTCGACGGGCAACACGACTCGCGTTCCGCTGGCGCGCGCCGCTAACACGCGACTGAACGCATCGTCGCGAAGCGAGATGGACGGTGTCAGGCTCGCCGCCCGCTCGAGTATGTCTCTCGTCGCGACGATGTCCGCGCGACACGAGGCGCACGTGGTGAGGTGCGCCTGTAGGCTACGTCTCCGGTGCTCGCTCAGGTCACCAAGGGCAAACGCGTGTAACGCGTCCGGCGACGGATGTTGAAATGGGATGTGCATCACTCAGTCTCCAGGAAGGCGCGAAGATGACGAATGGCGCGGTAGAGGCGGACTTCCGACGTGCCGCGGCGAATTCCCAAGTGCGTCGCGATCTCATCATGACCAAATCCCTCCACCACCTTGAGCACGAACACGGTGCGGTGCTCCTCGGATAGGCGAGCGAGTGCAGCGGCCAACGAGAGGCGGTCGGCGTGCTGTTGCTCCTGACCGCCCGTTGCACACGCATCCACTCTCGGTCGGTTGTTTTCGCGCGAGCGTGCTGCGCGGAGGCGCATCAAGGCCACGCGGACGGCAATCGCCGTCAACCACGACTCGAACGTGCCACGCTCCCGGTAGTGACGCAGTGCCTCGGGAAGGCCAATGAACACGTCCTGCACCACGTCGTCTGCCTCGTCAGGTGACATGGTCAGGCGCAGCGCAGTGCGGTGCACCATCGCAGCATAGCGATTGAAGAGCACGCCCAGGGTCGTCTGATCTCCCTGGATCGTGCACAAGATCAGCGCTGCCAGTGTCGCGTCGCTGGTCACTGAAGGATCACGGGATCTCTGATCTGGGAAGTTGGTGTGCGTCATTGACACTAGAATGCGCGCCGCGGGCGCGATCTTACCCGAAGCGATGGCCAGTCTTCAAATTGGGTCAGAGCTCATTGCAGCCGCGACCGCGGAAGTCGGGCACACGCGGCGTCACGTTGCAGCAGAGCCAAACGTCCGCGCCGTGAGAACGATGCCGACAGGAGGCGATGGAGTAGAGTGGCCAACTCCAACGGCGGTTACCTTCCACGCCAAACTGTCGAGGACGGCGGACATCATTGAGGAACTTCTCGTGCCGCATCGCGACTGCTCGCGAATAGGCGAGATTGGCTACTTGAAGACGCCGAGCATGTGCGAGGGCGCCCCTCTCGAGGACGAGAGACATGAGATGCGCGCAGCTCTTCGCGCCCGGTCCTTCCGGCCAATTTGCACATGCTCACGTCACTCACGCGCCGTAGGCCGAACTGTCGGTCGCGCAGAAGTAATAGGACGATGCCACTCGCGTGTTCGCCCCTGCGCTCAAGTAGCTATTGGCGCTCGGTCACCGTAACAAGTGAGCCGTCGATGACCGCCCCGGTATCGTTAAGAATCGCCCAGCTCACTACGACGCCGCCGGTCGAACTAAGGCCGTCACCGGTGAACATCGTGCGGAGCAGACTGCGGACGATGCGGTTGTGGCCTCCCGCGCTCAGTACCTGCACGTGCAGGTGAAGTCCCGCAACGGACGCCAAATACTCCACCCGGAAGAGCCGCGCGAGCACGGTGAGACCGTTGTCGCTGGCGGACGCTTGTGACAGTGTCGATTCGAGCTCGTTGAACCGCTGGTCGACGCGGGCGAGAGGTGTGGCGATGGGGTCGAGGTCTCGACGGAGTGCCTGGATGCTCGCCATCGCCGCAGCGACGGCCGGTTCATCCTTGCGTCGGGCGGCATCGTCAAGTCCGGCTTCGAGGAGGGCAAGACGCGCCGAGAGCGGCGCCATAGCGCTCCAGCATCTGGCGCGCTCCCCATGCGCGATGCGAAGCCTCGAATACAACGGACTCATCTCCGGATCCACCGGCGGCACGATCGTCAGGTCGGGGACGTAGACGTTGCGCGCTCCGCCTCGCTTGAGGTGGACGGCGAGTTCGAGTTCAATCGCGATCGCGTCCAGTACCTGCGATTGACCTTGATACTCGACGTCCTGCCGGAAGAGGCTTGCGAGTGTGAGGCCGGTCTGCACGGCCGCGGTCAAAGCGCGCCCCGCCGGCAGATGCATCGCTTCAAGCGAATGCCCACCGCCGTCGCCGACCACTTCCGGCTCCCGCGTCCGGGCGGACATGCGCTCGCCGGCGTCGGCGAGCTTCGCGTAGTCCTGCACGAGGTTCTCGAGCACGGCGACGGCCGAGCGAAGCGTGTTGAGGTCGGCGACGTATCGGGTGCCGCCGACGATCACGTCCTTATCCTTCACTCCTGTCTGCACGTGGTCGGCAATCCGCTTCGCCGCCTTCGTCGCCGACTGGTAGCTGAGACGCTCCGGCTGAAACTGCATCTTGTCATCGGTCGTCGTCCGGCCGTCGAGCGGCGGAATGTCGGTGGGCATTTGCCGTACTCCAGATTGTTGTGTCAGGGTTGGACGGTGCACGTCACACCGTACTTCTGCTGCAGCGCGCAGATCTCGTCCTTCAGCTTGAGCAGCGTCTGCTGTCGCGTGAGGATGGTGACTTCGTCGGCATCCGTGGCCGCCTGCTTGCGCGCCGCATTGCGTGCATCGAGGACCGTGCCGCCCGCGCCGGACAGCGCGTCGACGGTGGCGGCATCGAGTGCGCCGGTGCTCCCGAGCTTGAAGGTCTTGAGGCCGCCAGTGGCCTCGACAAGCGCAAGGTCGTAGCTCAGCATCTTGCTGTTGCGCTTGGCGGGCAGTGTCGCAACGGTGCCCAGTTGCGCCATGTAGAACGTGGCCGTGCCATACACGGTGGAGTCCTTGCCGGCGGGCTTCTCCGGAGTCGCCGTCCTGTCCGCGACGCCCACGAGGTCGGCGCGCACCTGCGCGGGAATGCGGTAACGGAATCCGCGCTCGCCTTCGGTGTTGAGCGCCGCAGACTTTGCAGAAGTGAACAACTGGTGCTGCGCGTCGGGGTAGAGTGCGATCCGGAGCGACACCGGCACCGGGCACTTGGCGAGATTGTGCTCGAATCCATCCGGGAACGGCTTTGCATCCGGCGCGAGGAGCTCAGTACGGAGGCAGATGCCCTTGTCCTTGTCGATGTCGAAGAGGGGAATGTCCGACGGTCCCTTGATGCTCCGCAGCGCGAGCGAGCCCTCCCACGTCTTCGTTTCCGACGTGCCGAGGAAGAGCGCAGCAACCTGCTCGGCGATCAACGCATCGAGCTTCGCGACGAGTGCCACGGGATCCACACCGGGAGTGCCGTTCAAGGCGTTGATTCGCGCATTCAGCAGAGGGGTCACGTTCGCGGCAAATGCCGCGGCGGCACGACGGAGCTTCGGCTCGTCATGAACCCTGTCGAGGCTGTCGCGCTTCTGCACTGGCGCAGCGCAGTAGTTCGGAACAGCCGTTACCTGTGCATCCTTGAGCGCGGGTATGACCCACGCATCGTTCTTGCTGGTGGCTTCCGCCAAATCGCAAGCCGGAACACAGGCCTTTGCCACGTTTGCCTTCGCCTCTGCCGTCGGCTTCGGCATTGCCTTGAGTGCGGCCCTTGCCTCCGTGCATGCCGCGGTGAGTCCGTCGGGTGTCGAGGAACCGCCGAAGACCTTCGAGCCGAGGCTCGCGAGCAGCTTCACGCCTGACACCGCGACATCCCCGGTGCGATTCGTTACGGATGCCGTCGCTGCGGACATGAGGCCGGACTCGGTCCACGTCATCGCGAGCGCCTGGTCCATTGCTCCGCCTCCAGCGAAGCGCACGACGTAAACCTGCTCGGGATCCGGCTCGCCCGTCGTGGCGAACGTTGTGCCTTGCTGAAGGGCATACGTCGTTTTCGTCCGCGGCTCACCGGGCTTGCCGGTGCACACGACCTTGGCGCCGCACTGCACCTTGCCGAGTGGCGAGAAGATCCACGCGTATGGGCTGTAGATGGCGTCAGTGACCGTCTTCCTGTCCACCTTCGGCATCACGTGCACGACGGTAGACGGCAACGCATAGAAGACGCCCTCGCCGCCCATGTTGGGCTTGACTGGTTCCACCACGATCTTCGCACATCCCATCGCCGCTACCGCAACCACAACAACTATGCGCTTCTGCATGTATCCCCCTCGAGTGTCATGTGAGTGCAACGGCGGCCGATACGACATCCGAGTCGGCGACCTGATATCCCATCCACCACCGGCCGTGGTCGAACCGGTCCGCACCCTGGCTATCGTGGATGTGGAACGCGCTGCGAGCGTCGCTGAAGCCAATGATCACGACGCAGTGGCCGCCGCGACCCGGTGCGGGATCGGTCGGGTCGGTCCACGCGAACTTCGAGTCGACAAAAGCGTCCGGATATCCATCGGGCAGCGCGAAGCCGATAACGACCGGGTAGTTGGCGAGCAGCGCCGCGCGAATACCCATCGCCCGTGATGGTGTCCTGATCGGCTGGTAGTTGTAGCCAGTGCCGGACCGCCCGATGCGGTGCGTACGCGCGTCCGCCGTCGCGGCATCGCTCGGCCGCGTGCGCGACCCCTCCTCGGCAAATGGCATGTCATGGGTGTCGAGGCGACAGATGCCTTCGACGCCAAGGGGATTCAGCGTGGTCGCATCGAGCGGTAGCGCGCCGTTCGTCGCGATGATTCCCCGCTGATAGCGCACCACGTAGTAGTGAAACAGGGGCGCGAGGGCGGGCCACTGTGCATTCTTCATCTCCATGGCACTTGCGAGCGCGCATGAAACGCAACACGGAACGTCCTCCTGGCGGAAGATCGATCGGGGCAGCGGTGATATCGTGTGCGACAGCGAGGAGCTGCCCACGGTTACCGCTCTAAGGAATGCAGCGGCAGGTGAGGTGGGCACGGTGAACGCAGGCAGGTCGTAACCCGTGGATCGCATGGTGCACGGTTGTGAGGGCACAAAGCGCGCGGTGCGGCGTGCAATTCGTTAGAGGGCATGCGCAGCGTCTTTTCGCATATGAGTTTCGCGGCGCGCAATTCTGGCATGCGAGGGCCATCTGGACAACAAGCGGCTACATTGCCTGCCGAGATTAAGCCCGTGCCGGAGCTTGACGTAACCCCCAGTCGTGATCCACGGTGTATGTCAGTCCGGTCGGTCGGGCGAAGGACCGTGACTGGCCCCCCTTCGTGAGCCACACATGATTCAGGCCGGTAGGGTGGCGCCCGCCGGCTGGCGGATCGTGAGCGTTGTGTACACCGCGCAGCCACAAGGCTGCACGCGGAGCCCCTTGGCCCAGTGACACCATGAGATCAATGTTCCGCCCCCTCGCCAGCGCGGCACTCGCGCTCGCCGTCGCGCCGACCGCGCGCGCGCAACGGCCCGTGAAGGTGTTCATCTCCGTCGACATGGAGGGATCGGCGGCGTCGTCACCGCCGAGCAACTCGGGCCGACGGATTCGAGTCCGCGCGATTCGTGAGTTCATGACGGCCGAGAAGCGCTCGCGGCGATCGATGGAGCGCGGCAAGGTGGGGCGACGCAGTTCGTCATCGCGGACTCGCACGGCAACATGCGGAATCTGCTCATCGAACGCTTCCCGTCCGACGTCGCGATCATCCGGGGCTCACCGCGGCCGCTCGGCATGATGGAGGGCATCGACTCGACCTTTTCCGCGGCCTTTCTCATCGGCTACCACTCGGCAACGACTAATCCTCGCGGCGTGCGCGCGCACACGATCTCGAGCGCAACGTTCTCCGCCATACGCATCAACGGGCGCGCGACGGCGGAGTCTGGGCTCAACGCGACGATCGCAGGGCACTTCGGCGTGCCGGTGGCGCTTATCTCGGGCGACGCGGATCCTGTCGCCGAATTGAAGGAGCTCGCTCCGGCGGCAGAGGTGTTGTGGTGAAGCAGGCGATCAGCTTCCACGCGGCTGCGGTGATCACGCCCGAGGCGTCGCAGGCGCTCATCCGCGCGGGTGCGAAATGCGCGATCGAGCGACTGCGGGGGATGAAGTCGTTCGTAGTGCGCGGACCGTTTCAGCTGGAGCTCACGTACAGAACCACGCGCCGCCTGAGGTGGTGACGCTCGAGCCGGGAGTCGAGCGGGTCGACGCGCACACCGTGCGCTACTCGGCGCGGACGATCGTGGATGTTTCGCGGTTCATTGGCTTCGCGACGGGGATCGGTCGGACCATACGCCCTGAGTCTCCGTTCGTTCTTGCGTGCGGGTGTGTCGTCGGCATCTTCGGCGTTGCATGAGTTCTGAAACGCCCACCGTTGCCGACGTGGCACGCATCGCCGCGATGCGCGATCGCGTGCTCCGCAACCTCGAGATCACCGAATGCTACGCGCAACTCTCGCAGGCGATGCGCGCGCGCACGGGCGGTGACGCCAACTGGTGCACGTTCGCGACATGGGCGTCGCGACAGGCGGGAGCCACGATACGCGGAGAGGATCTGCTCGACGGGTTCAGGCGACGTGTCGGAGCAGCCGCGGGACTGTTGGCGCCCTGGCAAGCAATCAATCGGTGGCTGCTGCGAAAGGGACTGTTCGCTCCGGAGTCGAAACTCGGCCGCATCGTGGCGGAGATCCACACGCCGTTCGATGGATTCGAGCATTCGAGCGAGCAGGTGGCCGTCGGCAACAGGAAAGTGTTCGCGGAGATCGCGCACGAGTTCGCGCGCTTTCTCGCGACGGTGCCGGCGGATGCGGCGATCGGCGGCGAGGCATTTCGCGAGTTTGCGGCTGGATTGACGGCCGGACCGCCGCCCGACGGGCAGGACTTCCTGCGCGACGCATTCTCGTCCTACCAGCAGCAACGACACGAGACCGACCCGACGACGCGTGCCGCCCTGCTGCTGCTGGCGAATCTCAAGATTGGACTGCACGAACAGACTCGCCTCCAGCCGCAGATTGCCGCCGCGGTCGATACGCCGGTCACGACAGCCGAAGAGCTGGGACTGCGTGTCCTGCTCGTTCTATTTCCCCGCGCGCTGCAGTGGCCGCACCTTCTCCTGCGACCGGTGCGCGCAACCGTTGACGGGATCGCGAAGGGCATTCGGCGCGCAGCCGTCATGCTGACGCGCGCGGCCGTCACCGAATCCATGATGGTCCTCGGCCTTCCACATACCGTGCTCGCGCTCGGCCGCAATCTCGACGCTCCCATTCCGGCGACGTTCGTGGCGGTGTCGCAGCCGATGTTGCGTCGCTTTCTCGAGGAACACGATCTGTGTGGCGACGGCGCTGGCGATTGCGGCGCCACCGACTGGTGCGACCTGCCGCAGCGCATGCACTACATCCTCCACCTCTTTCGCGCGTTCGCCCACGAGCACACGCTGTTCGCCCGGCCGTTCAGTGCCGAGGAGGTCGCGCAGTTCCGCGCGGGTGTGGTCCCGGAGGGGCGACTGTCGTCATAGTTGACGGTGTTTCGCTCGATCGCTGACTTCATCGAGGTGTGGGACCGAAGGCGGTCAACGCTTCATCTAACTCGGTGAGCTTCACACGCCATTGTGACGGCGCGGGGCCGCGATCAATCCGCGCCTTCCGACGCAGACGGCCGCACCCCTGTGCCTGAAGGGCCCAGTGCCCCTGGCCCTTCAGTCCCCACTCGATACAGAGCGTTCATGTTGCCGTGCCCGCGTCGCCTGATGACGGAGTGTTGGAACCCGCACTCATTGGCGGAACACGGCTGGCGGTAGCCCCTCCGGGGCAGCCGGGGGCGGAGGGTAGCCTGGAATGCGGCTCAGGCCTGCGCGCTCGAGCCGCTGCGACGACGATGGCGCCAGCCGACAAGTGCGGCGAACCCGGTTGCCAGCAGCGTAAGCGTCCCCGGCTCCGGCGTTGCCGTCACAGTCGCGCCGTAGATGACGTCGTCCACCGTGAGGACGTCGTTGCCGGTAATCACGGTCAGGGAACTGAATCCGGTGGCGCTCTCGAAGCCGGCGAACGAATAGCCTCCGGTCCTAAGGTCCGTGAAGGGGATGTTCACGCTCTGCGCTGAACCGTTATCGAACGTCAGTGCGTTCGGCACCTGCACGCCGCCGAAATACGCGCCGAAGTAGTGGATCGGCGAACCGAACGTAAAGGTCGCGCTCCCGCCGAACAGTTTGAGGAAGAAACTGCCCGCTGGCGTGGTGTTCGCGCCGCAGAAGGCCGCAGCGCAGCCCGAGTTGTCAGTGATGGTCCCAGCACTGATGAGGATGCCCGGCGGAAGCGCGGTCTCGAACGTGATGCCCACCAAGCCGCCCGTGGCGGTGAGGAACGCGGTCTGTGCCGCCAGCGAGTTCGCTGCGGGAAGACCCGCCCCGGCGTCGTGCCCGGAGTACGTGGTCACCTGCGCGTTGCCGCGGTGCGCCCCCGCTACAATGAAGCTCATCCCGAACAACGCTACGCGAATACTGCGGGGTGCCTTAAACATTTCGGCCTTGTGTGGGGGAACGACGGCAGCCTTCGGCTCGCGCCATAGCAAGACGCAGGCCCGGCCTGTTCCTGATGCTAAACCGCTATCCTACAACGGGCTACAAATTCCCGCGGTTTGGTATTGAGGCGCCGCACTCACGTACTGTGTAGCGGTGGCTCGACAGCTATTGCAAGGTGGAGCGCCTGAGTGACTCGCGAATCGGCCCCATCAGACGCAAGGATTCACCCCGTGCACCATCCTTCCCCGACCGCCAATGTATGATCTCTCTTCATGCACGCAGAGCGCAAAGCATATCACCCGACTGTTGACGGTCCTGCTTGCCGTTATCGGCATCAGTGGCTGCGCTGGGAGGCGAGGAGCGACAGCACCATCCCTCCCTTTGCCAATCGCGTTGGTCGGCGACTTCGTGGACGACTACGGTATCGCGTACGCGATCTCACCTGCTGAGTGGTTTCAGCGCCCGCAGGCACGCTACCGAATCGTCCGGGTGGACACGGTCGCCGGCTACCTGATCGCACAAAATGGTGAGAAGAACCCGAGCGAGAGGGGGTTGTGGTCGCGCATAGACTGGGTGAAGCTGCCCTCCATGGCGCCATTCGAATGGGCCTTTTGTTTGAGCGCTTTCGGAGCGGTCACCCAGGAAGCAGCAGAGGCAGTGACCCTCGCCAGACGCGAGACACCGAGAACGGGCTGCAATGGACACCCATTCTCGCGAATGAGGCGAGCGACGCCGGCCGACACGGTGAAAGGGAGAACGTATATCGCGCCTTCGAGTACGCCGCGTTCCCCATGACGAGGAGGGCGCGCCGCGTGAGACGTCCAGCCTCTCACGCCAATCGCGCGAAGATCCGTTCGACCGACATCGTGAAGCCAGGCAGCACATCCCCTGCGTCGACCGCTTCACCTTCGATCGCCACGCGCTCCGGCGCCTGGCCGTTGCGAATGGATACCGATCGCCTGAGCGGATCGACGATCCAGATCAGGCGAGTTCCTGCCGTGCGATAGTCCCGCAGCTTTTCCTCGAGCTCCGCCGTCGTTTCGCTTGGCGAGAGAATCTCGACGACGAGATCTGGCGCTACCGTCATCCAGCCAGCGCCGATGCCCTCTGCCGGCAATTGCTCGGCACGAACAAACGCGACGTCCGGCGAGCGCACCGTGTCGCCGAGGCCAGGAAGCTGGAATCCCGTGTTGTCGGGGAAACACATGCCGAGTTGCCGTTCCTCGACGAATGCGTTGAGCGCGGCGAAGATCACGCCGGCCACGACACCATGCGCGCCGCCTGCCGGGGTCATCACGTGAACCGTACCGCGCACGAGCGCACTCGCCGCCGCCGCTGACTGGTGCGCGAGGAACTCGGCGGCCGTCACGTACCGGCCCGTGTCGGCTACAGACATCATGATCCCTACGCTCGGCGACGGGTGCGGTGCAAGTCGGCATCGGCCATGATGCGGGCAGGCATCGGACGATGCACAACCCGCCTCACGCGCTTCGGTTCATATCATCGCAGATGTCGGGGCAGCGACCGCCCGCAAAGTCGCTTGGGGTCAGAGCCCAGCTCTGACCCCGGCTCTGACTCCGCGCGTGTCCGCTTGGCCGCGCGAGCGAGGAATCACTATAGCAACCGAAGTATCACGGACGCGGGGTTGCGCGTCGCTCGCCGCGCTACCTGAACAAGCCGTGATCGGTGTACCACTGCCGCACGCGCTGCAGCACCACCGCGCTCTGCGACACGTCGGCATGCGACCCGCCCGCATACACGAGCAGCTCGTGCACGACCCCGCGTTGCGTGAGCACGTGCGCGAGCTCGCGGTCAAGCGCAAGCGACACGACGACATCGGCGTCGCCGTGATGCATCTGGTAGGGCGTCACGATCGTCGACGCCTGGACGGCAGTCGGCGCGGCGCCAACCGTGCCCTCGGCGCGAATGCCTCCCGCCGAATGGGACGCGACGAGGAAAGAAGCGGGCGCGTTGCCGAGCAAGGCGGTCGTCAAAAAGGCGCCCATGCTGTGTCCGTGCGCGGCGATGCGACTCATGTCCACGTAGCAGAGCGAGCGAAGGACGTCCACCAGTTTGCGTGCGCGCAGGACGTTGGCGGCGCTTGCACCCGCGTCGGCGGACGTGCCCGGTGAGCCGATCTCCACGCCGCCGGCGTGCGTGTAGTTGGTGGCGATGACGACGGCGCCCCACGTCACCATCGTTTGCGCGATGCCACGCGAATAGCCATTGGCGTTGCCGCCGTTGCCATGGCTCACGATCACCGCAGGGAAGGGACCTGTTCCCGTTGGCTTGAAGAGGATGCCTTTAAGGTCGTACGTCGTGCCCGCGATGTTGCCTTGAAGCGTCCACGTCGCTCCCGCGGCGGACGTCGGATCGCCCGTGATACGAAAGTCGCCGATCTCTGGCGCGAGGGTATCGGCGGTGTCGGGTGGTGCCGTGGCGCTGCCGCATGCGAGCGACAGGTAGGCGCAAAGTGCGATAGCGGTGTGGCCGAGGTGTCTCAGCGTCATGCGAGTACGACGCGGAACGACGTCCTACGTTAAGTGCAGGTCCTTCAAGTGCAGATCCTTCGTCGAAGGGCTCAGGATGACAACGCTTCGCTCAGAATGACCGTCGCGACGGTGGATTCCCGCCTGATCACGTTGACCCTGAGACAAGACGACCGCCGAACTTCACCGCCGGTGCCGGGGACCGAGCGAGAGATCGTCGCGGAGGCGCCGAGTCAGGGGCAGCGGAACCCTGTAAACACCGCACCAATCTGCGCGGTGCATGAACCCGCGATCAGCGAGTTGGTGACTGTCGTATTTGACGTCGGGCCGAGGTTGAGCGCGCCGACGATCGACAGGACGGTGGACACCGAGAGACGGCCGAGCTGGTTCGAGTTGCCGCCGACCACCACATCACTTCCGAGCGAAATGCCGCCGCCGCTGTTCGCGAGGTCGAGATGCGCGAACAGCGAACGCGCAGTGCCGGGATAGTAGAAGTAGATGCTCTGTGCTGCCGCACCGTTGAAGCGGGTGAGGTGCGCGCCCGTGGCGCGGAAGCTCTGGAAGTAGTTGAGTTGCGCCGCGAAGTTGCCGCGGAACTCGAGCGTACCCGCCGAGAGATCGGTGTCGCCCATGTCGGTGGCATTGAAGTACGCGTCGCCATTCACGACCAGCCGCCCTGAGGCGTTGCGCATGAACAGGCGCGCATTGCTCGTGTTCGCGAGGGTCAGTGAGCCGTTGAGCGTCAGCGTGTTGGCGCCGATGTCGAGCGCGGTGCCGCCGGTGACGGTCAAACTGCCAGGCAGCACCGTGGCGCCGCTCGGCGCGGTGATCGTGCCGCCGGACGAGAGCACTACCATCGGCGGCGCGACGCCCGCGATGAGTGGGAAGGTTGGCCCGGAGCCGTAGACGAGGACGTCCTGCGCTCCGGCGAGCGACGAGCCACCCGCCGTGGTGAGCAGCCCACCAATGTTGAAGCGTGCGCCGCCGATGGTGGCGCCGGCGCTGACGGTGGAATTGCCGCCGACAACGATCTCGTTGCTCAACGTGATGCCTGCCGCGTTGGCAAAGTCGGCGTGCGCAAACATCGACCGCGTCGTGCCGGGATAGTAGAAGTAGATGCTCTGCGGCGTAGTGCCGTTGAACCGCGTCACATGCGCGCCCGTCGCGCGGAAGCTCTGGAAGTAGTTGAGCTGCGCCTGGAAGTTGCCGCGGAACTCCAGGAACCCGGCGGTGAGGTCGTTGTCGCCCATGTCGGCGGCGTTGAAGTACGCGTCACCACCGACGATCAGGTGCGAGGACGGCGCACGCATCAAGAGCCGGGCACCGCTCGTGCTCGCGTAGGTCAGCGAGCCGGTGATGGTCAACGCGTTGGCGCCGACGTCGAGCGAGGTGCCGCCCGTCACCGTGAGATTCCCGGGCAGCACGGTACTGCCGTTCGCGACGTTGATCGTGCCGCCGGATGAGAGGATCGTCATCGGTGGCGCGACGCCGGCGATCAGTGGGAAGGTCTGTCCCGATCCAAACACCAGCACGTCCTGAAGGCGCGCGAGCGACGTCGTCGGCGCGCTCGTCATGAGTCCGCCGACGTTGAGCCGGCCGCCGCTCATGGCCGTGTTGCCCACGACGCTCGCGTTGCTGGCGACGACGACCTGGTTGCTCAGGTTGATGCCGGCGTTGTTGCTGAAGTCGGCGTTCGCGAACAGCGAGCGCGTGCTGCCTGGATAGTAGAAGTAGATGTCCTGTGGAGTCGTGCCGTTGAATCGCGTGACGTGCGCGCCGGTTGCGCGGAAGCTCTGGAAGTAGTTCAACTGCGCCTGAAAGTTGCCGCGGAACTCGAGCAACCCGGCGGTGAGGTCGTTGTCGCCCATGTCAGTGGCGTTGAAATACGCGTCGCCATTCACGATCAAGCGCGCGCTGGCCGTGCGCATGAGGAGGCGTGCGCCGCTCGTGCTCGCGTAGGTAAGCGATCCATTCAGGGTGAGCGTGCTGGTGCCCATATCGAGGGTGGTGCCGCTCGTGACGATCAAGCTGCCCGGCAGAACCGCGGTGCCGCTCGGAGCGTTGATGACACCGCCCGAGGCGAGCACGACGTTCGGCGGCGCGAGGCCCGCGATCAGCGGGAAGGTGTTGCCGGAACCGAAGACCAGTACGTCCGTCAGGCCCGCGAGCGATGTGCCTGATGCCGTCGTCAGCAGGCCCCCGATGTTGAAGCGCGCGCTGCTCACGGTCGCGCCGTTGGTGACGCTCGCGTTGCCGGCAGCGACGATACCGTTGCCGAGCACGACGCCGGCGGCGTTCGCAAACTCCACGTTGGCGAACATCGAGCGCGTCGTGCCGGGATAGTAGAAGTAGACGTTCTGCTGTGTACTTCCATTGAACCGCGTGAGGTGTGTACCCGTCGCGCGGAAGGCCTGGAAGTAGTTGAGCTGCGCCTGGAAGTTGCCTCGGAACTCGAGCGTGCCGGCCGTGAGATCGTTGTCGCCCATGTCGGTGGCGTTGAAGTACGCGTCGCCACCGACGATCAACCGTGCCGCGGGATTGCGCATGGCGAGACGCGCGCCGCTCACGTTGGCGTAGGTGAGCGAACCACTGACGGTCGTCGTGACTGCACCGGCGTCGAACGTGGCACTGCCCTGTACGAGCAGGTTGCCAGCGATGTTCGTCGTTGCAGTAGCGGTGATGCTTCCGCCACCAGCTATCGTCAGCGACGGCAGCGTACCCGCGAGCTGCTTGCCACCGCCGTTCATGGCTACGACGCCGGAGCCGGTGATCGTCGCGCCGGATGCGAGCAAGTTACCGGAGACGTCGAGCTGGAACGCACCGATGGACAAGGTCGCCGCGCTGGCCATCGTGAGATCGGACACGCCAACGCCCGACGAGAGTGACGGCGCATTCGGCGTTCCGGCGGGGATGAAGACGCTCGACGTCGCACTGGGCACCACGGCCGGGCTCCAGTTGTTCGCCAGCGACCACGCACCACTCGACGCGCCTGTCCACGTCGCGCTCGTGCCCACTGGCACCGCCTGCGCCGCGAAGGATGTCGGCGCTGCGCAGCCTGGGAGACATGCCTGCACGCTCTGGATGCCGGGCTGGCCCAGCGTAAGGGTGAAGCTCGCCTGGCCGTTGGCAGCGGTGGTGATGGTCTGCGTCGTTGGCGTACCGCCGCCGAAGGTGACGGTGAACGTCACACTCGCGCCGCCGACGGGATTGTTGTTGGCGTCGCGCGCCTCGACGATGAGCGGTGCGGGAAGTGGCTGGCCGGTGATGCCCACCTGGTTGTTGCCCGACACGAGCACGAGTTGCGTCGCGATGCTGCTCGTCGCGACCGCCTCGAAGATGACGGGGCTTCCAGTCACGCCGGCGAACGTCGCGACGAGCGTGTCCTTGCCTGCGGCGGCGCCGAGCGTCCACGAAGCTGGCGACGCAATGCCGTTCGCCGCGGTCACCGCTGCTCCGCCGCTCACGGTTCCGCTCGCGGCATTGCGGGGCGCGAAGGTAACCGTCTGGCCGGACACTGGATTGCCTGACACGTCCTTCAGCACGACCTGTGGCGTGGGCAACGCGGCAGCGCCAGCGGTACCGGGGAACGAGAGCGCGGTGACGGCCGACAACTGCGAGGGTGCGCCGGCGACAATGGTGATGACGGCCGACGTCGCGCTCGTGTAGCCGATCGCCGTGAACTGCATCTGGTTCGTGCCCACGCTGCCGAGGATCGAGAGGCCGTTGAAGACGGCGACACCGCTCGCGTTCGTGCTGACCGTCAGTGTGCCGCCGAGCGTCTGCCCGCCGGACGTAAGCGCGACCGTGACGGGCACGCCTGCCTGCGCAACGGGCGCTCCGGTGTTGCTCTGGAGCTGGATCTGTGGCGGTGTTGCAAACGCGGAAGCGTTCGGCTGCGTCGTATTCGGCTGCTGGGCGATGGCGAGCACTGGCGGGCCCGCGGACGCGCTGATGGCGGTAAGCGTCGCCGTCGCACTGCCGATGGTGGCGGTGAGCGACTGCTGTCCTGCGGGCCCAAGCGTCCATGCACCGAGCAGCGTGGCAAGGCCGGTGCTGTCGGTCGGGACTGGCGTGCCCGTCACGCTGCCGCCGCCCAGCGACACGGTGAAGGTCACGCTGCCGCGAACAGGATTGCCGAGTTGGTCGAGCGCACGCACGGCAGGAGCGATGGCGACCGGAGTGCCCGGCGCCGCGGTCTGCTGGTTGCCGGCGATGACGATGATCTGCGATGCGGCGCCGGTCTGCGACACGAAATCGAAGCGCACGGTGAGCCCACCGATTGATGCGATCACGACGCCTGGGCCGG
>JANOIJ010000131.1:0-15845 GCA_031407575.1 Gemmatimonadaceae bacterium
TCGCCGATTGCAGCGGCGAGGCGTTCGATCGACGATGGGTCCTCGTGGATGACACCGTCGAGCGCCCACGCCATTCGGCTCGGTTTGCGCAGCGCCTTCACGAGCGCCGCGTCGGTCGGCCGTTTGTCGGTGCGCAGTTGCTTGGCGAGCGCATCGCGCCGGCTGATGAAGTCCTCGAGTGGCGACTGATACACCGCGAATATTGCCGTCGCGAGATCGGTCTCGATAGGACGTTGCGTCACGACCGCGGGAGATCGGGGCGCACCTCCAACTCCCGCGCGAGTTGCGCGAGACTGATCTCCTTCAACTGGCGCTCCAGCACGCGGCGCACAGCTTCCACCTTGAACTCGGGACTGAACCCACGACGCGTGCGTTGCGATTTGTCCATTTGCCACCTCCACCATGAATATCAGGGCGAATGAGGTGTCCATCAAATCGGAACTCATCTCAAGCCCGGTCGCATCCACTCAGGCGCTAGAGAGTTCGCCATGTCAGGCCTCGCGTCTCGCCTCTTTGCGGTAGGGATCGCTAGCGTCGCTCTGGTCGCGTCGGCCTCTGCCCCAGCTTCCAAGCAACCTCGGATTCGAGATTGCTAGCTACGCCCGCCAGCCGGTGGCGCTGGGACCGCGAGGGCCATGGGTGGCGCGACCACCGCCAACGGATACGCCATGCGTCCGGTGAGGGATCATCGGGGCTTCGGCGTGTGGTGCTAGATGGCGCCGCGCCGCACCCCGAGCGACACGATGTACTCGATGAGCTTCTCGTAGCTCAGCCCCGCATTCAGCGCCGACTGCGCGAACTCCTCGCGTCGGGCGATCTCGGGATTCGGGTTGGCCTCGATGAAGAACGCCGTGCCGTCGGCGCGGAGCCGAAAGTCGAGGCGCGCGTAGCCGTCGAGCGAGAGGATGCGGTAGATGCGCCGCGCCACCGCGATCAGTCGGTCGCGCTGGGCGGGCTCCATCTCCGCCGGCCCCTCCGAGATACCGTGCCGTTCCTGGTAGTCCAGGTTGTGCTTGGCGCGCTGCGTGGCGATGGCCATGCTACCCGGCGCGGTCTTCTCGAAGAACAGCTCCCATGGCGGGAGCACGGTGAGCCGCTTGTTGCCGAACACGCCGACGTAGATCTCACGTCCGTCGATGAACTCCTCGATCAGCGCGTCGCCGGTGATGCTCTCGTGGATGAACCGCACGCGCGTCTCCAGCTCCTCGTCGCTCCAGACGACGCTGGCCTGCGAGATGCCCACCGACGACTCCTCCGTGAGGCTCTTCACGATGAGTGGGAACCCGAGCGCCTTGGGACGCCGCACGCGACGGCCCTGGTGCACCACGTCGAACCTGGGGACGGGGATGCGGTGGTAGGTGAGGATCTTTTTCGCCAGCGCCTTGTCGCGCGCGAGCACGAGACCCCGCGGGTTGCACCCCGTGTACGGTAGCCGAAGCAGCTCGAGGTAGCTCACCACGTGCTGGTCGAACTCGCGGAGGTCGAAGAACGCCTCCAGGAGGTTGAACACGATGTGCGGCTTCCACTCCTCTGCCGCGCGGCGGATCGGCGCCAGCTCCTCGTGCACCTCGAGCGGCCGCGCCTCGTGGCCGAGCGCCTTGAGGGTGGAGAGGATGTCGATTTCGGTCTTGTAGTCGTGCCGTTCCTGGTCGGACAGCGCTTCGAGGTCGTCCGGGGGCGTGTATCCACGCCCGATGAGGACGAGCACGCGAAGCTTGCGGCGCGATGGACTCATAAGGGAATGGAGATGCGGCGGCGGTAGAGGAAGTGGACGGACCGCACCGCGAGCATGCCGGCGAAGTCCATGAGCACCGCTGCGTCGCGGCCGCCCACCCGGAGCTTGAGGTCGCGGCTCCGTCCGATCATGTCGTGCAGCAGTTGATCGATGGTGAAGTCCGACTCGGCGGTCCAGCGTCCCACTCGCCGCCGGATCTCGATGCGGTGCCGCGTGATGAAGCGCCACGCCGGCTCGCGGGCGGCGTGGCGGGGTGCGGTGGAGAAGACGCGGCAAAGCGCCGTGTCGTACCTGCTCGGGTAGTCCACCGCGTAGAACGCACGCTTGGCGTCGTAGTGCTCGCGCAGCGTCATCGCGTTCTTCGACACGGGATACGCGCGCACGCGGGTCTTCACCGGCGCGCGCACGCCCTCGAGATCCGCCATGAGCTCGTCCACGTACTCGAGCTTCCGTAGCGCGGGCCAGCTCTCGTAGAGGCGCATCCACGTGCGGCGCGGCTGCAACCACACGGCGAACGTCTCGGCGAAGTCCTCATCCGGGTGCGCCTGCGCGTAGTACGCACGCAGGTGCTGCACGAAATTGCGGCTGGCCGGCTTGGGGCGGTACGAGAGCGGATAGGGCGTGGACGACTTGCCAAACGTCCGCTGCCAGCTGGGGCGCCGGTGCAGGCGGTAGCCGTGCTGCATCGCATGCCCGGCCTCGTGGCGGAGGATGCGCATGCACTCGGCGCGCGACGCCCCCTCGGCTTCCTGCATCATGCTGCGCTCGAGCCGGATGAGCCGCGGGTGCGCGAGGTAGAACGGGATCCCGATGCCCGGCACGTTCGTCGGCGAAAACCACTCGTCGGACAGCCAGCTGTGGGGGCGCAGCGCGATGCCACGGTTGGCGAGCTCACGGTACAGCTCGTCGATGCACCCCTCCACCCACGTCCCCTCCAGCCGCAGCCCGAGGTCCTTGATGCGCAGGTCCAGCAGGCGTTCGCGGGGCCATCGCTCCCATTCCATGCGCGGAACCTCGCATACGTCGCGGGGAGCGGCAACCGCGACGGGAAGCCGAACCCGCCGCGAGTGTCGGCATTCATGCAATCGCGAGACTATCCAGTTCGCGTCGAATGAGCTTGGCTTCCGCAACGGAATTCGCCAGGGCGATGGCTCGGTTAAGCGCATCGCGAGCTTCATCGAGCCTGTTGAGTTCCTTCAGCAGCGTGCCACGCAACCCGTGCAAATAGAAGTAGGCATCCAGCCCGCCTCTTAACGGATCGATCATCTCGAGTGCCGCCTCAGGACCGTGCAGCTTCCAGACTGCCACGGCTCGATTGAGCGTCAGCACAGGTGATGGCTGCAGCGCCTGTAGCGCCTGATACAGCGAGTCGATCTCCGTCCACAACGTGTCTTCGGGTCGGGTCGCGTGGGCATGGAGCGCAGCGATGGCTGCCTGGAGCTGGTAGGGACCCGGGTCCCGGTAGACGGAGGCGCGTTCCAGCAACAGCCTCCCTTCATCAATGTGCGTCCGATTCCAGCGGCTCCGATCCTGCTCGTCGAGCAATACGATCTCGCCATTCGCGTCGAAGCGCGCCTGCGCGCGGGACTGCTGAAGCAGCATCAACGCCAGGAGTCCAAAGACCTCTGGATCGGTTGGGAAAAGGCTCAACAGCAGTCGCCCTAAATGAATGGCTTCGTCCGCAAGCGGTTCGCGCGCCGCGGCTGTGTCCGGAGTACTACCGTAGCCCTCATTGAAGATGAGATAGATCATCGCCGAAACGGCGGCGAGTCGAGTGCGCCGCTCTGAAGGGCCCGGTGTGTCGAAGTCGACGCCGACGTCCGCAATCGCCCGCTTGGCGCGGGTTATCCGCTGCTCCATCGCAGTGGGAGACACCAGGAATGCTTTCGCAATTTGTTTGACCGTGAGCCCCGACACGACGCGAAGTGCGAGGGCAATCTGCTGTGTCGCGGGCAAGGTGGGGTGCCCGCACATGAACAGCAGCCGCAGGATGTCATCTCCGTAGTCGCTCTCGTCGAGGCGTTCGGGAGTCAGGTCGTCGCGGGCGTTCGTGAGGGCATCAGCGTCAGGGAGGGATTCGGTGGAGCGATCGCGGCGCTGAGTGTCCAGCGCCGCATTGCGACCGACCATGACCAGCCACGCTGCGGGGTTTCGAGGCGGGCCTTTGTGGGGCCAGGTCTGCAGGGCCCGAAGGCAGGCTTCCTGAAACGCCTCCTCAGCGGTGTCGAGATCACGGAAGTACCGCAGAAGGGCTGCAATCGCCTTCGGCCGAGCCCCTATTATCGCGGTATCGATGTGTGCCGGATCGTGCATTTGATGTCAAGGACGATCGGGTAGGCTCCGGACCGACAAAACATTTTTGGCTCTTCAGGGAATCCTGTGGGCAGAGAATCACAGGACTGTGACTTTGTGGGGTTCACCAATCGATCTCGACGCGACCCGCGAAACACCCGCCCGTCGGGCCGGCGCTGTCGCGAGGGACGGTGGGGCGCATCTCTGGGAACGACGACAACAGGCCGATCTGAGCCGACTGAACGCCGAACCGACGAACGGCGCCTCTCGATCAGACCGGCAGCGTCAACGAGAGGTCGTTGGTAATGCGCATGGGACGGACGAAAGGCGCACGGAGTGAATCGGCTATTGTCCGCCAACACGTCCGCGCCCTTGGTCGTTCAAGAACATCGCGCCACTCGCATCACTTCACATCTCGACGCGACCCACAACAGAGTCCGAAGAGCCACATTTTTGCCTGCCATTGTCGGCAGGCAGGTCCCTGGAACGTCCTTGAAGTGGAATTCACCCAACCCAGGAGATGTGTCATGAAAGTCATGGTTTTTGGCAAAGCAACCAAGGACACCGAAGCCGAGGTGCCGCCCACTCCAGAGGCGATGAAGGCAATGAACGCGTATACCGAAGCCCTCATGGCCGCCGGCATCATCAAGGATCAGATCTTCGGCGGACTCAAACCAAGCCGCTTTGCCAAGCGGGTGCAAATCTCAGGGAAGAACCGCACGGTGATCGACGGACCATTCGCCGAGACGAAGGAATTGGTCGCAGGCTTCATGATGTGGGAGGTGAAGTCCATCGAAGAAGCCGTCGAGTGGGCGAAGAAGGCGCCCTATGCATCGGATACCGAAGTTGAAATTCGCCCGCTGTATTCACTGGAAGACTTTGCCGCGTGGGACGAGGGACGATGAGCCCGAATCAACAGCGCGGCATCTTGCTGAGTGTATTCGCAATCGTGCTCGCCCTCATGGCGTCTCGGCCCGCCGCCGCTCAAGACGCCAAGCAGCCGTATCCCACCATGGCCCCGGTCGAGCAATACCTGATGGATCGCGCCGCGGAAATCGCGTTGGCCAAGAGCGCCGCTCCAGACGCCATCTCGCGCGATGCCTCAGTTCTCGTCCTGACCCGCCGCGGCTACGAAACCGCGGTGGAAGGAACGAACGGCTGGGTCTGCTGGGTCGGTCGCGGGTGGATGGCCATGTTCGATCATCCCGAATTCTGGAGCGCAAAAGTTCGCGCCGCAGATTGCCTCAACCCACCAGCCGCCCGCTCTTTTCTTCCGTACGCCTACAAGCGCACCGAACTCATCCTGGCTGGCCATTCCAAACAGGACGTCATAGCCGCAATCAAAGCCGGCATCGACAAGAAGGAGCTACCGCCCCTCGAGCAGGGTGGTGTCTCCTACATGATGTCCAAGTCCTCGTACCTCACCGACAACGGCGGCCACAATAGCCCCCACCTGATGTTCTTCAGGAGCGACGCGGACGGCACAGCCTGGGGCGCCAATCTCACCAACTCCCCAATCCTCGCCGTGAATTATTGGTACATCTCCGCCGACGCCTACCCACAGCTCAAAGCCTTCCCATCCATGTCCGTCTTCGTGGTAGGAGTCAAGAAATGGTCTGACGGCACCCCGGCCGCGCACATGTAACTCCGCCAAGTAGGAGGCCCCACCTCAAAAATGGGGCCTCCGAAAAGGTGGTCTGTATTGTCGCTCTCCGCTGACCCCTTCGGGTGTTCGTGCTCGATGTCTTCCCCGGGAACAGCGCGTCGCCGTCGCGGATCGCATGTGAGGCGGTGAACGCGAGATCGCTCGGCGTCGACGCCTGCCGTTACCCCGGCTGATAGGCGTCGGCCAGCTCCTCGGCGAACTCCTCGAACGACGTCGGCGTGCAGTTGGCGGCATTCCGGCCTTCGACCGATCGCACGCGGCCTGCGCTGATCGCCGCATTCAGCTCGACGTGCAGACGGGCGAAGTCCTCGGCGAACCCAGCGCCCACCAGTGCCTCCATCATGTCGTCGCCGCTGATCTGGAGATAGCGGAGGCCCGGATTGCCGATGCGTGCGCCGATGATGCTGGTCGCATCCGCGTAGCTGAGATCGCGCTCCCCGAGTAGCTCGCGGACCACCGCGCCCGACCAGTCGCGTGCGACCAGCGCGCGCGCCGCGACTTCGGCAACGTCGCGAGTCGCGATCATGGGAAGCCGCACCTCGGGCGCGAGGTGTCGCGGATGACGCCATCATGCCTGATCGAGTCGAGTGCCCAGTGAAAGTTTTCGAACAACGACGCAGCGCGAAGGATGAGCACGGCGGTGTGGTCCAGCGTCTCGAGGCGTTGCTCGTGCGCATGCAGGCTCGCCACGAAGCCGGTGCCCGAAGGATGCTCTGCCCCGATGCTGCTGTAGGCGACGAGGTGAGGCAGCCCGGTCTCGCGCGCCGCGGCGACGATCGACTCGCCCAGCCGACGCTGGTTGTCGAGATAGCCCGGGGCGACGGGATCGTAGGGCAGCAGCGTGAACGCACTGTCGGCGCCGCGAAAGGCGTCGGCCATGAATGCAGGGTCGCTCGCGTCACCCGCGCGGATTTCGGCGCCGAGGCGTTCGAGTTCGGCCAGCCGAGCGGGCGTGCGGCCCAACGCGCGGACGGACTCGCCGGCGGTGATCAGTAGCCGGGTGATCCTGCGGCCGGTTCGTCCGGTGGCTCCCATCACGACGATCATCTGGTCATCTCCTTTGGGTAGGCTGGGGCGGCGCGCTGCCGGTTGCGGCAGCCGCACGTCGTCCAATCAACGCCGGGTAATGCGCACGCTCAATGACATTTCTTCGCCTTTCCTTGATCGTTCGTCCAGCGATTCTGGACGTCGGGTGATTCACTGCGCATACTGATTCTCATGAGCGCGACTGCGATGACAGGGGATGTCTGGGCCCCGATGGACCCGCTTGGCGAGGCGCTGCACTTCCTGCGCATGAGCGGCAGTTTCTACTGTCGATCCGAGTTGACGGCGCCCTGGGGACTGGCGCTTCCGCCGATCCGGGGATGCCTGATGTTCCATCTGGTGACGGCGGGCCGCTGCTGGCTCGAGGTAGACGGCAACGAGGATCGCGCGCTGCAGCCGGGCGACCTCGTGCTCGTTCCGCATGGCGAGGGGCATCGGCTCACGAGCGAGAACGGATGGCCCGCGGCGCCGCTCTTCGACCTGCCGCACGAATCGGTCAGCGAGCGGTACGAGATCCTGCGCCATGGCGGAGGCGGAGAGCCGACCACGATCATCTGCGGCGCGGTGCGGTTCGACCATCCAGCCGCACATCATCTGATCGCGCTCCTGCCGCGCGTGATCGGGGTCGATGCTGCGACGGCGCGCAGCGGTGCGTGGATCCGGAGCACGGTGCAATTCATGACCGACGAGGCCTCGGCGCTGCGGCCGGGCGGCGAGACGATCATCACGCGCCTCGCCGACATCCTCGTGATCCAGGCCATCCGCGCCTGGATCGAGCAGGATCCTTCGGCGCAACGCGGCTGGCTCGGCGCCCTTCAGGATCGGCAGCTCGGCCGCGCGATCGCGCTGATCCATCGTGAGCCCGGGCGCGACTGGACGCTCGCAACGCTCGCGCGAGAGGCCGCAATGTCTCGCTCGGCGTTCGCGGCGCGATTCACCAGTCTCGTGGGCATGCCCGCGATGCACTACCTGGCGGGATGGCGAATGCACGTCGCCGTCACGATGCTCGAAGACGGCGACGTGAGCATCGGTGAGCTGGCGCCGCGTATCGGCTATGGATCCGAGGCGGCGTTCAGTCGCGCATTCAAGCGGTTCGTGGGCGTCTCGCCGGGCGCCGTGCGGCGGCGCCCACGTCATCCGAACGCGCACCCGGCCACCATCCGCGCGTCCTAGATGGGTACCTGCCGAGTCCGAACCTTAAGATCCTCCTTCAGCTTTTCCGCGTTGCGTCTCACGATCGCCGCCACTGTCCCGGCACGACGGGCGCCGGCTGTCATCGCCGTGGTGGCGCTCACCACCGTCGCCGCATGCGCGTCGAGACCAGCCCAGAGCGCAGTGCCGGCGCCGCGAGTCGCATCGGTATTCGCACCGGGCCAGATCTCTGATGCGCGCGAGCAATGGCGCATCACGTTCACTCCCGATGGTGAGACGGCATACTTCGGCGTGAGCGACGCGTTCTTTCCGTTCACGCGGAAGGCGACCATCTACCTGTCGCATCGATCGGCCGACGGATGGACCGTGCCCGTCGTGGCGCCATTCTCTGGCGTGCACAGTGACATCGATCCGTTCATTACGCGTGACGGGCAGCGGATGTACTTCTCGTCGATCCGTCCCGTCGATGGTGTGACGCGGGGCGACGTCGACGTCTATATGATGGAGCGACTGGGGAAGGGGTGGGGGACACCCGAGCGTCTTGGGCCAGAGGTCAACTCCGACGGCGATGAGCTCTACCCGTCGCTGTCACGCGACGGAACGCTGTATGTCGCCTCGGGGCCTCGCGCGCCGACGCCGGGCCAGCACTTCGACATCTTCCGCGCTGAGCGGAGGGGAGATGGATTCGCGACGCGTGTCGCGCTTGGTGCCGGCGTGAACCGGCGACCGCAGGCCGGCGAACCAAACCCGCAGGACGCGTGGGAATTCAATCCCGAGATCTCGCCCGATGGATCGCTGCTGATCTTCACGTCGCTGCGTTCAGGAGGCATGGGCCTCGGCGATCTCTACGCCTCTCGGTTGGTGAATGGTGAATGGACAGCCGCCAGCAACCTGGGTCCGGCGGTGAACAGCCCGGCGGACGAGTACCATCCGACGTATTCGTCCGACGGAGCAATGCTCTACTTCGTGCGCCGATCGGGGCGCGATGGGGATTTCTTCCGGATCGCGACGTCGTCGCTGTCTGTGCTGGCGCCGGGCGGCAGGCCATGAGTCAGTTGTGATGGTTGTTGGCGGCTCTCCTATTGACTATCTAGAGAACCAGCCATATCCTCGGTGTCCTGTTGACTATCTAGAGGAACCGTGGCTGAGCGCAAGCTGGAATTGCTGTCGGGAACGCTCGATCTGATCGTCCTCAAACTGCTGCGGGCGGGGCCAGCGAACGGCTGGGATCTGACGCAATCGATCCAGGCGATTTCGCGCGGAGTCCTCGACGTGAACTACGGCTCGCTGTATCCGGCGCTCCGTCGCCTGGAGGCGCAGGGCTGGATCAAAGGGCGCTGGGGCATGTCGGAGAACAATCGGCGAGCGCGATTCTATGATTTAACCGCGGCCGGTACGAAGCAGCTCGATACCGAGCGACGCTCGTGGGAGCGCTTCCAGAGCGCGTTGACGCTCATTCTCAAGTCCAACTAGTGCTCGCGCAATTGCGAGCGCGCCTTCACGCACTCGTGCGGCGTCGCGCGACCGACGCCGACCTGGACGAAGAAATCCGATATCACGTTGAGCGCGACGTGGAACGCAACATTGCGAAGGGGATGTCGGCGAATGACGCGCGTGCCGCGGCACGGCGGGCGTTCGGCAACGTGACGATCGCTACCGAGCAGTCGCGCGAGGCGTGGCGCTGGCAAACGCTCGAGGAGCTTGCGCAGGACGTGCGTCACGCGCTGCGATTGTTGCGGCGCGATCCGGCGTTCACCTTCACTGCGCTCGCCACGTTGGCGCTCGGCATCGGCCTCAACACGGCAATCTTCTCTGTTGCCTACGGCGTCCTGTGGCGTCCGCTTCCGTATCCGAGTGCCGATCGTCTCGTCATGATTCCGTCAGCGCAACAGACCGCGACGGGCATCAAGGCGTTCGACACCTGGCCTCCCTTTTCGTACGAGGCGTTGCGCTCGCGCGTCACGACGCTCGATCACCTCGCGGCCTACACCTCGGCTGACGTGCCACTTACCGGACGCGGCGAGCCGCTGCAGTTGTCCGCGCTCGAGGTGAGTCCGAACTTCTTTGCCACGCTGGGCGTCAATCCCGCGCGCGGCCGAGCGTTCCTCGAGGGCTCGGCCGCGGTGGATGACGAGCACAGTGTGATCATCAGCGATCGCTTGTGGCGCGCGTCGCTCAACGCCGATCCGGCGATCATCGGACAAGCCATCACCATCGACGGCCAGCCTCGCACCGTCGTTGGCGTGCTTCCGTCGGGCTTCGGCTTCAGACCGGTGGTCCGGATGGGCGCGCTGCAAGAACCGGATGTCTTTCTGGCCAATCGCTGGTTTGGCGACACCGGGGAGAGCGCGTTTCTCTTTTTGCTGGGCCGTGTGAAATCAGGCGTCACGCGGGAACGCGTGGAAGCGGAATTGACGGCGTTGGTCAACGATCCGTCCATAGCACCCGTCGGGGCGCTCGCGATGTCCGGCAAGTTCGCACCGGACGCCCGCACGATCGCGCGCCCGGTGGGGTTGCAGGAGTACGGCACGCGGTCAGCGCGCACGCTGCCGCTGATCCTTCTCGGCGCGGTGTTGTTCGTGCTCTTGATCGCGTGCGTCAACGTCGCGAATCTGCAGATGGCGCGCCTCACGGCGCGCCGTGGCGAACTGTCGGTGCGCATGGCGCTCGGCGCCGGACGCCGACGGATCGTGCGTCAGTTGCTGACGGAAGCGGTCGTGTTGTCGTTGCTTGGCGCGTTGCTCGGCGTGATGCTCGCGCAGATCGTACTGCGCGTCACGCTGCCGCTCGTGCCGCCACTCTTGCTTCCGCGTCTCGGCGAGGTCGTGATCGACGCGCGGGTGATGGCGTTCTGCCTCGGCTTGTCGTTCGTCTCGACTCTGGTGATTGGCCTCGTGCCGGCGCTGCGCGTCAGCGGGGCGGTGTTTGGCGAAGGCCTGGCGCTCAACACCGGCGGAGCGCGCGCGACGGGCGACCGTCAGGGCGAGCGACTGAGGTCGGTGTTGGTTTCCGCGCAGATCGCAATGACGCTCGTCCTCCTCATTGGCGCAGGGCTGCTGGTCCACAGCTTCGTGCGTCTGACGTCTGTTGCGACGGGCTTCGAATCGAGCGGGAGTGACGGCGTCGTACAGACCGTCAGGGTGACACTTCCAGACAGCTACGAGCCCGACCGCATCCATGCGTTCGCTCGCGTCGTTCTCGATCGCATCCAGTACCTGCCGGGTGTAAAGTCAGCGAGCGTGATCAACTCCGTGCCATTCGGCATGATGTTCATCCAGGACGACTTCAGCGTCGACGGTCAGCCGAAAGCGGACTTCGACGCCGGCAGACCGACCATCGATGCGGACTATTTCAAGACAATGGGAATTCCGTTGCTGGCCGGACGTGAGTTCACCACGGGGGACAGGGCGGGGGGGCCGAAAGTCGCGATCGTCAGCGAGCGCATCGTGCGCGAGTATTCCCCAGGCGGTCCGAGTCAGGCGCTCGGCAGACGCGTGCGCCTCGGCGACAACGGCGATTGGATGACGGTGGTGGGTGTTGTCGCCGACATTCATCAACGGGGTCTCGATCAGGGAGTGCAGCCATTGATCTACGTGCCGTTCCAGCAGGAGAGAAGCGGGTTGGTGCGGTACGTGAACTTCGTCGCGCGCACGACGACACCAGCGAGTGCGGTCGAAGGCATCCGCGCGGAGATTCGACGTGCCGCGCCGGAACTGCCGATCCTGGCGACGGTGACCATGGACGACGCGGTGGCGGCCTCCGTAGCGCAGCCACGTTTCCGGATGTTGTTGCTGTTGCTGTTCGCTGGCGCGGCGACGCTGATTGCGACATGTGGAATTTACGGCTCGATGGCCTACGCCGTGACGCAGCGTCGCCACGAGATTGGAGTGCGCATGGCACTTGGCGCCGAACCTCGAGACGTGCAGCGGCTCGTACTCGGTCGCGCGCTCCGCATCGTCGTTACCGGCGTGATCGTCGGGATCGCCGGGGCCGCGGGAGTGACGCGCGTGTTGCAGCGGTTCCTGTTCGGAGTGACGCCCACTGATCCGATCGCATTCACGATCGTCACCGTGCTGCTGATTGTGGTGGGGATGTTGGCGGCGTGGCTGCCAGCGCGCCGCGCGACGAGAATTGACCCGTGCGTCGCGCTGCGCGCGGAAGAGGTCGTCGCTTACGCCGCGTTCGCACGCTTGATCTGCTTCGGGTGTTCGCGAGCGCCGAGTCTCGATCGCGGTGCACTATTCCGGATGACCGGTCACGTCATGACGGGGGACTCATCCGATTGGGCGACGTACGTTGTGGCGTTGAATGGTGGAGGCCTCCGCGTCTAGGCACGCGGAGGGTCGTCAAAATTCACGGAGCTGCCGACCTTTGGCGCCGCGGCGCAGAGCCTCCGTGGCGTGACTCTTCTCGGAAACAGGAACATCTTCCGGACATACAAGCCGCTTGCCGCCTTGGTCAATCTTCGCTATCTCGACCTCAGAACGCCCGCAGCGGACGAATCGCTGGGTCCGCTGCACGGGCTGAAGCAGCTCGAGTTCGTGAGTATCCTTCCCGCGTACTTCACCAAGGCCGAGATCGACGAGCTGCGGGTTGCTCTGCCGAATGTCGCGGGAAACCTTCATGAAGAGCACGAGTACGTCGGCCGGCGTGTGCGCTGAGCACTCGGCTGCGGCAAGGCGACTCGCAAGCCGGGCGTGTTGCCGAGTGAACCCGGCCCGCTCAGGCTTCGTACGTCGCAGCAGAGCGCAAAAGGAGTCGCGGTCGTCACGACGAGGAGGAACACGTGAACGCTTCGCACTGGTACGCGGACCATCGTACGCTCTCTCTCGCGACGCTCGCGTCGGTGCTCGCGCTGAGCTGTGCGTCGACCGCCACGGATAGCGGCACTCCTCCGCCGGCGAACGCGACGCGATCGTACCGCATGGGCTTTTCCCAGTTGCCGCCACGACTGTCCGTCGCCGAAGTCCTGCGCACGCTGGACTCGGTGAGCCGGCACGCCGACGCTGCGCTGATGGTGATCGACATCCCATGGGCCGCGCTGCTCGCCGACACGAACCCTGCGATCCTCGTGCGGCGCGATCAGCTTCAGCTCGCGCAGTTGATCGCCCAACGCGGATTGCCGCTCACCGTCCAGCTCGAGCCGGCGAACGGTCTCGATCGCCGAGCTGAGTCGGCGGTCCTCACCTCACTCGGCGGGTCGATCACCGATCCGGCGGTACAGCGCGCATATCGCGAGTACGTCGTCGCGTTCGACAGCATCGTGCGCCCGAGCGCGCTCCTGATTGCCGTGGAGACCAACCTGATCCGCGCCGCCTCGCGTCCGGCCGTGTACGACGCGCTTGTGGCGATGAGCAACGCCGCGGCGACGCAGCTTCGCGCCGCCGGCTCGACGACCAAGCTGATGGTGAGCGTGCAGGTGGAGTTCGCGTGGGGCAATCTTGCCGGCGCTGGAAACGGCACCTTCGCGGGGATTCAACGCGATCGCACCGACTTTCCCTTCATCGACATGCTCGGTCTGTCGTCCTATCCGTATCTCGGTGGCTTCACGACGCCGGAGCAGATTCCGCTGGACTACTACTCGCGGATCGCGAGCGGCGCGACGATCCCGATGATGGTCACGGAGGGTGGTTGGACGTCGGGGTCCGTGACGGGCGTGACGTCGTCGCCCGAGCTGCAGGCGCGGTACATCCGGCGTCAGATGCAACTTGCAGACGCGGCCAAACTGCTCGGCGTCTTTCAGATCACCTTTACAGATCTCGACCTGGTGTCGTTCAACGTGCCGGCCGGATCAATCCTTCCGTTGTTCGCGCAGCTCGGATTGGTGGACGTGAACTATCGCGCCAAACCTGCGCTGGCGGTGTGGGATTCAGTGAAGGCCGTCCCGCTTGCCCGCTGAACTAGTGGCTTTCAGCGGTCGTCGTAGCGCCGCGCCGCTCCTCTACAACGCGGCCGTCGAAGAGGTGGATCTCACGATCGGCGTGCGCGGAGTATCGAGGATCGTGCGTCACCATGCAGATCGTGGCGCCGCCGCGGTGCAGCTCGCGAAGCAGCTCCATCACTGCCTCACCGTTCACGGAGTCGAGGTTTCCGGTGGGCTCGTCCGCGAGCAGGATGAGCGGATCGCCGGCGACCGCGCGCGCTACGGCCACGCGCTGCTGCTGACCGCCGGACAACTGCGCCGGAAAGTGGTTCATCCGGTGCGTCATACCAACCTTCTCGAGCGCTTCAGTGACGCGGCGCCTGCGCTCCGACACGCTCAAACCGCGATAGCTGAGTGGCAGCTCAACGTTCTCAGAGACCGTGAGATCGCCGATCAGGTTGAAGGCCTGGAAGATGAAACCTATCTGCCGGTTTCTGATCCGCGCGCGCCCGGCGGCGGATAGCTGGGCCACCGGTTCTGAATCGAGCGTGTACTCGCCGCCGCTCGGCGTGTCGAGCAATCCGAGCAGGGAGAGCAGCGTCGTCTTCCCGCAACCTGACGGGCCCGAAATCGCCACGTATTCGCCCGGCTGGATCTGGAGATGCACGTCCTGGAGCGCGTGCGTCTCGACCTCGTCCGTGTAGAAGACCTTCGTGATTCCCTCGAGATGGATGAGGGGCTTCTCACAGTCAGGGGTGAACGGCTGCGTCATGCGAGCGGGAGTCGTTAGAGGTGTCATGCCCTGCGTCATGGATGCCTATCTCCTGAGCTTTACACGGGAAGCATTCTCCCACTGCGACATGTCGGAAATGATCACGCTATCTCCAACGGAAAGGCCCCGGAGCACTTCGACGGTATTCACGGATGCGCGGCCAAGCTTCACGGCGACGGACGTCGCGTGGCTGCCGTCCTCGCTGATCTTGAAGAAGCCGACTGTGCTCTCGGCCGAGCCGTAGGCTGGGCGGCCGACGTACATCACGTCCGGCAGACGCTCGATCTCGATGGTGCCGTCCACGCTCATGTCCGCGCGCGCGCCGCGAGGCAGTTCACCCTCGAGCGCGATTTCGACAGTCACGGTCCCCTGCGTTGAGGCGGGATCGATCCGCATGACGCGGCCGGGTACGATGCCATTGCGCGTATCGACCGTTGCCTTCTGACCCACTGCGATGTCTCGCGCGTCCGTTTCCGGAACTCGAATGACCGCCTTCAGCTTGCCGGGCTGCGAGACGCGAGCGAGCTCCGTACCGGCGTTCACGAACTGTCCGAGCTCGAGATTGACGCCTTGGGAACCGAGGGTCTGGAGCATGCCGTTTTCGCCTGCGAGCACGCGCATCGATTGCTTCCGGGTCTTCTGCTCGCGTACGATCTCGCCCAATCGGTTGACCTGCTCGACGTTCAACGAGATCTGCTCGGCCGCGGACCGGTTCATCTCGTCGAGGCGCTGGCGCTCGATCGTCTCACGCGTTCGCAGCTCTCGCATGCGGTCGCGCGCGGCCGCCAACTCACTCCCGGAAGCCAGTGACTTCTTGTCCAACGCTTCCATCACGATGAGCTGCCGCTTGGCTTCCTCAACCTGAGTGGCGAGCTGTGCGATGGTGCCGTCCTGCGCGAGACGCGCTTGGAATTGGCTCGTGCGGAGATTGACCAGCGCGCTGCGCGCCTGCGTGAGCGATTGCTCTGCCTGCAACGCCTGGAGCTCGATGTCCACGTTGCTCATCTCGACCAGCAACGTCGTCGGCGTGACGGTAACGCCCGGGCGAAGTGGAAGCTGCTCTATGCGACCACCCACGAGCGCGGAGATGATGCGAATGCGCTCGGGCACGAGCGTGCCCGCGGCTCGCACTTCACGAAGCAGCTCGCCGCGTTTCACGGAATCAACCCACAGCGTCGCGCGCTCGACACTCGGCGCGGCCGGCTTGAGCGTGCTGACGCCGAGTGTCACGAGGACGATTGCAGCGATGCCCGATCCCCAGGCGACGTACTGCTTCATCTTCGATGGCGGTGCGCGCTTGATGTCCACGTCTACTCCACGC
>JANOIJ010000134.1:0-7609 GCA_031407575.1 Gemmatimonadaceae bacterium
GAGCGTTCCGCCGCGCGGCCATAGAACGCGCGGACGAGCGCATGGCCGATGCGCGCCGTCACATCGAGCGATGCGTAGGCGAAATCCTTGCGCGCCTGCGGATCGAAACCGAATGCCAGACTCCCGTTGCGCGCGGGATCGGAGTTGGTCCGGTCGTCGTGCCCGGAATCCTGGGAAAGCACCGCAAATCCGCGTGTGAGCGCGGAGGGCATTCCGAAGCCGATGCGGCCGGTCGCGTCGCCGAGGGCACCGTCGCTGCCGCCGCCACCCTGGAAGAAGAAGCGGCCATTCCAGTCCACTGGCAGACGCATGTGAAATCGGATCGCGTAGCGCATGCCGTCAACGCCAGTGCGCTCACGGAGGTGACCAGTGACCTCGCAATGCGCCGGCATCGCTTGCGCGCCTCCCGGCGGGCCCGCCGGAGCACTGGGCGGAGCAGTCGCCGCGTTGAGCGTGGCGGCGTCGATGACCGTGGTCGGGTCGGGCCATGCAGTCACAGCCTTCCGCAGCAGTGCAGTACAGCGCGCGTCTGGCGGCTGTGTCACTGCCACAACGCTACTCTGTGCCGGCGTGCCCGTGGTGTGTGCAGGCGCACACGCAAGCGCCGTCAGCACCGACATTGCGGCGCGTGCCGTCGCGCGTTGCAGCGTCTCTCGTGGCATGATGCGGTTCATTCCACTTGGCCCGGTTAGCGGAGCGTGCTCTAACGGCGTGCTCTAACGGCGTGCTCTTACGGCGTGCTCTTACGGCGTGCTCTTACGGCGTGCTCTTACGGCGTGCTCTTACGGCGTGCTCTTACGGCGTGCACTAACGGCGTGCACTGACAACGTGCACTGACAACGTGCACTGACAGCGTGCACTGACAGCGTGCCCTCGCAGCGCGAATCGCGTTACTAGCGGAACAGAAGCGGCACAAACTCGCTCAGATACGCACGCCAGATGGGCCAGGTGTGTCCGCCATCCGTCTCCTTGTACGCGTATCGCACCTTGTGCCGGTCCAGCATCGCCAGCGATGACTTTGTGCTCGGCATCACGAAGTCGTCCTTTCCGGTGGCGAGCCAGAACAGTTTAATTCGGTCGTTGAGTTTCGCGTCCGACAGGAGCGCCTGATTGTTCCGCTCGAAGGTCGCGGCGCCATCCTGGCCGAACCACCCAGAGCTGAAGACACCCAACTGGCTGAATTTGTCGAGGTTGGTGAGACCAATGTTGAGCGTCTGCTGCCCGCCCATCGAGAGGCCGGCCATAGCGCGGCTCGCACGCGCCGGTAGCGTTCTGAAATTCTGCTCGACGTACGGTACGACGACCGTCATCAGGTCGCGTCCGAACGCGTCGGGCGTCGCAGCCGCGCCCGCGGGCGCGGGCGGCGTGTGACCGGCAGGCATCACGACGATCATCGGCTTTGCCTTACCGGACGCGATGAGGTTGTCGATGATGAAGTTCGCGCGACCCGCCATCAGCCACGATTGATCATTGTCACCCGCGCCGTGCAGGAGGTACAGCACCGGATAGCGAGCGTTGCTCGTGGCGTAACCCGGGGGCGTGTACACGTGCATGCGTCGTGGCACGCCGAGCGCCGACGACTGGTAGTGCACCGCCGCGACCTGCCCATGCGGCACCGGCCGCTCGGCGAAGAACTCCGACGCGGCGCCCGGCACTTCAAGCAGGCTGCGCACGGTGCTCATGTTGATGCGCGGCCGGTTGTTCCGCGGGTCGGCGACGGTCACGCCGTCGACGTCGTACCAATAGATGTAAAGATCCGGAGGCACCTGTGACGTGAGCGTCCAGACACCGGAGTCTCCCTTCGCCAGCGATTGATTGGCGAAGGGCGCCGGCCCTTCGCTTCGCAGTGTGACCTCGGTCGCCTTGGGTGCATAGAGCTGGAAGGTGACGCGACTGTCAGCGCCGATGACGGGTGACGTCAGCGTATCCTGCACGCGTCTCGGTCGCTGGCCAGGCGGCTGCGCGTCGGCGGTGGTGCTCGCAGAAGCTGCCAGAAACGCTACCCAGACGGCTGCACGCTGCCACGTCGTCGTCATCGAATGCTCCCCGTTGGAAAGTGGTCGTGAAAGGCGTGACTTCATCCGATGTATCCCAGCGACGTCCACATCTCACGCTCGGCTCGGTCTCGATCTTCGATCACCGTGCAGGCGGCATCGATCCGCATCATCGCACGTCGCGTGAGAACGTACGCGGGCCACACCGGCTGGCCTGCCGCCGCCGGCGTGCCGGTGCGTGCGAAGGTCGTCCACAGCTCGGCCATGTTCCGTGAAGCGATCAGTCGCTCCGGCCGGCTTCCGGAGAATGGTCCCGGCGTGTCCACGTTATTGAACTTGAAGGCGATGTCGGCGGCGTGCGGTGTGCCCATCGGGTAGTCCGTCCCTGGCACCTTCACCTCGGACTTGTAGCCAAAGTTGTAGAGATACACGGGCGCAGCACGCTGCTCGGCTTTCCGCTGTGCGATCTCGATGGAACCGAAACCCATCATCGCGACCGATTGAACCTGCACGTAGATGTCAGTCGGGGAGGCCGACGGCCTGTTCGCGCGGTATGTGTTCACGATCGTCGCCGTGTCAGCCCCGAACCGAGGTTCGAGCTTATCGCGCAACGCGCTGAGATCAAGTCCGAATCCGCTCGTGTCCCGTCGCTGCCACGCGAAGAAGGTGTACTCGTCCTCGTTCCAGCCAACCATCAACGGCTTGTCGCGCGAGACCGATGGAGCCGCCGGGTCGAATGGATGCTGGAGGAGAGTGACGCCATCGACCACCGGCGCGAAGCCCGCGCGCGTCCCCGCGGCAGGCGTTGCCCTGTTCCTGGGTCGCGACGTCGGATCGGGCGCAACCGGAGGCAGCTGCACCTGGATGGCGAGTAGCTCGGATGCGCTCATATCCAGCAACCGGCGCCATCGGGTTCGCTCGATGCCCAAGCGGCTCAGTATCAACGCTGTCGTTTCCGCCGCAGTCTCGCGGGGCAGCACGCGCACTCCCGGCCCGCTCTCGATGGAGGTCTTGTTGAAGTACGGCGCTGCACTCGGCATCGCGTAGAGGCACGAGGTCTTTCCGCCGCCGCCCGACTCGCCGAACGTCATCACGTTGGCCGGGTCTCCACCGAATGCCGCGATGTTCTGTTGCACCCAGCGCAGACCGTCGATGATGTCGAGGATGCCGTTGTTTCCCGAGCCCGCGTACGCTTCTCCCCCCAGTTCGTCGACGTACAGGAAGCCGAGTAAGCCGAGGCGATGGTTGGTCTCCACGACGACCACGTCGTAGTGGCGGGCGAGATTCGAACCGTCCTGTCCGCGACTCCCGCCCGATCCGGTCACGTACCCACCGCCGTGGCTGTAAAACATCACCGGGCGCTGGCGGCGGTCCGCGGCGGGCGTCCAGACGTTCAAGACCAGACAATCCTCGCTCGGCGCGGGCTCGTCGGTGCGAGGAGTCTCACGTCCGGGCTGTATGGACGGGGGACCCAGCCGCAGCGCATCTCTCACCCCTGCCCAGGATTCCAGCGCCGCGGGCCGACGAAATCGCCTGTCGCCCGACACTCGGCCCGCGTAGGGCACGCCTCGGAACGCAATGACGTCGCGGTCGCGCAAGCCGCGGATCTTGCCGTGCGTCGTCTCTACCACGACGAACTCTTCCGTCTGCCGGCTCACGGTCGCCGATCTGGCAGGACGCGCGAGACCCGCCAGGCCAGCGGTTGCCAGCGATGCCGAGGAGAGGAATTGGCGGCGTGACATGGGGCTCATGCGTTCGACCTCGCGTGGGATGCGCTGGACGTCGAGACGTCCGGCAGCGCGGCGACCGCCCGGGCGGTGCGCTCGTCGGTGATCAGGCAGGTGACCAGCTGCGTTCGAAGCGCGGCGGCTATCGCGCGCGCTTTCTCCGGGCCGTGCGCGAGTGCCACGACATGTCCCGTGTGCCGGATCTGGTCTACGGTGATGCCCACGACATGGCCGTCCGCGCTGCTGCCGAGCAATCGCCCCCCATTGTCGAAGTGCCGGAGCGCGATGTGCCCGACCGGGATCGAACTCCGGTGCGCCAAGGGAGTCTTCGCGAGGTTTGAGACGAGGGGCGTCAGCTCGACGTACAGGCGATCGAGCGTGCCGAGTGTCCGAAGCGCGGCGCTGATGTGCGGATCTGCCTCGAGGCCCTGCCTGATTGTCTCGCTGGCAACGACGGAGGGAGCCGGCCACGCCAGTGCCTGGCCTCCGACACGACGTGCGAGCTCGCTCACCAGCTCCATGAGCGCAGGCTGCTGCGACGTCGCGTTCTGGCAGCCGAGACCCTGCACCACGCGCACGCCGGACATCGCCATCGGGGCCACCGCGTCGATCATGGACGCGAGCAACGTTCCACCCACCAGGCCCACCGCATGACCGGATCTCAGCGACCGAACAAAGTCGCCGGCTGCCGCGACGCCGAGCTGCCTGCGGACCCGCTCCGGAGACCTACCGGATGCTACGGGAACGACCCGCACCTCTCGCAGCCCGAAACGAGCTTCGATCTCCGTCTCGAGAATGGAAAACACGTCGCGCGGCGGCGTAACGACGATTCGTACGATGCCGGCACTGCGAGCAGCCCCGAGCAGTTCGGACACCTTGCGTCGCGAGACACTAAGCCGCCTGGCGATGTCCGCCTGCGTCAGCTGGTCGAGGTAATACAGCCCACCCACCTGCGCGAGGAGTTTCGCTCGGTTCACCGGGAATTCCTGTGACACGCGAGTACGCCGTCCGCATTCATGAATCGCGTGATGTCGCGCCTACCACCCTGCACGATGGCGGCCGCGATCCTCAGCACGTCCAGCTCTCGCCGGGTCATTGCGTGATCTCCTGCATGCCTGCCCGCAGCGGAACCCTGCGTCCGTTCCATTCGAAGGTGCCGGTCACACCCGCCGGAAGCGTGATCCGCGCCCGCACGCCGCGCGATCCCACTCGTTCCAGCGCGACGTCGACGTCGCCACGCGGATGCGGCACGCGTCCTTGAGCGCGCTGCAGCGAGCCGAGCGCGGGCGCGACGACGACTGTGCGAAATCCGCGCGTCCCCGGCCGAACGCCGAGCACCGTTGCGAGTAGACCGTAGTTCGGGTGCGCACTCCATGCATGCGAGTCGGAGCGCGTCGGCTCGGGGTTCTCAGGCGTGGACGTGAGGCCGAGCGCAACCATCTTCCGCCATGGCGCGAGATGGTCGAGATACTGTTCGGCGAGCCCCGACTGCCGCAGCGCCTCGAGCACGTACCATCCGAAGTAATAGGTCGCCTGCGTGAGGGTCGTGTCCGTCACGACGCGTGTCATCACCGCCTTACGCTCGGCGGCTGGCACGGCATCCGTGAGGATCGCGAGCACGTTGGTCTGCTGGCTGAACGTTGCGGCGGCGACGTCCGATGCGGCGCGGTCGCGGAAGAGCCCACGCGTCGCGTCCCATGCGCGTGCGCGCGTGGTGCGAACGATGGAGTCGGCGCGCGCGCGATACGCGTCGCCCATGCCAGGGGCGCCGACATCCGCTTCGAGCGCCGCGGCACGCTGCAGCGCATACGCATAGAGGAGCGAGATCGCAGCGGAGTGCCCGTCGTCTGCACCTGGTGCAACACCCAGGCGCCAGCCACGGGCCCAGTCGAGATAGTTCCAGTAGGGCATCGGGCCGAGCATGCCCGTGGAGTCGACGTGGCGCCCGTACCAGTCGAGGATCGTACGTGCGCCGGGAAGCATGCGGCGAACGTACGCCGGATCGTCGCGGTGCATGTGGAAGTCGTGCACCATCGCGACGTGGATGAGCGAGAATGGAGCGATGAGCTGCACCAGCGCCGATGGATAGCGGCTCGCCGTGATCCCTTCGGGGATGCGCGAGTCATCGAAGTGCGTGATCGCCTGCCGCACGAGCCGGTCGTCGCCGCCGACGTAGAGCGAGATGAGCGCCTGAATGCGCGTGTCGCCGACGTACTGGAGCTGCTCGTAGTACGGCGTATCCATGTACGTCTCGAAGGCGCCGATGCGCGCCCCGTTCCAGTTCATCGCCCACACGGTGTCGATCCACTTCTGATCGCTCGCAAAGCTACCGCGCTGCTGGAATGGATAGCCCGTGAAGATGCCGTGCAGATCGTGAATGCGAAGCGGCTCGTCTCCGGTCTCGACATCGAGTTGCACGTAGCGGTACGGGCGCCAGTAGAGCGTTTGGAAGCGACGTCGCTCGCCGGCGGGGCGGATGAGATCTCGCGCGCCGCGGAGCGTGCGTCCCTCCACCGAATCGCGATGCCCCTTCTGCCCGCGGGCGTCGACGAGCGCTTCGGCGTGGGTGATCGCGACGGTGCTCCCCGCCCCGCCGCTGGTCTCGAGCACCAGGTACGCGTTCGTCGTGTGCCCCTGGTCGAGCAGCAGCGTTGCCTTCGTGCGCGCGGGGACGACCAGGTCTGCGTTGCCGCGCAGGAAGCCATCACTCGCCGCGATCCCGGTTGCCCGGCGTACGCGCGCGATGCGCTGAACCGTCTCCTCCATCGGAGGAAGGTCGCGTGGCTGCAGTTGCCATCCACTCACCACTCCAGTGCCTGCACTGCCCGCCAGCGCGCGTAGTCGCAGTCGCCCGACCACCGCTGGGCTCGCGCCGGCCGGGACGATAAACCAGTCGTCGTCTCGATAGTCGAGTGCTTCCCATCCCCACGGCATGCGCGCAGCGTCGATCGCATCGCCGGGCGGCGATGCGTAGTAGCCGCTGATCTGCCCGGGCACCGGTCGCAGCGGAGCATACGCGGAATCAATCCGAAGCCGCCAGCCCTCCCCGCTGTTGACCAGCGCCGCTTCCGCGGCGCCGTCACCCTGGAGCAGAAAGCCGGTGCGCCACGCGTGCTGCGCGACTGGTCGCGATGCGGCGCCCCAGTTCCACACCAACGCCGCGATCACGTTGCGCCCGACGCGAAGCCGAGGCGCCAGGTCGACGGTCTCGTAACGCCAGTGGTCAACGTCGGAGCGCTGCGGCCCCGACGAGACCAGCTCACCGTTCACGTAGAGTCGGTAGCGGTTGTCGGCCGACACGTGTACGACGAATCGTGACGGCCGCTCGGACATCTCGAACTCGCGCCGCGCGTGGAACACGGTGAACGAGTCGGGCGGCACACCGGGAGGCGCGATCCAACTTGCCGCCGGTGCACCCGAGAAGACGCGCGCAGCGGCCGGCGGTTGTGCGTCCACCCGCGCGCCGGCGGTAAGCAGCAGTGCGCTCAACGCGGCGATTGCGCGAATCGTGAAACGATGCATCATATGCTGGCTTCCTGGTTTGGCGAGCGCGGCGGCCCGCGACGTGCAACCGATGTTGGTTACGTTCGTCGATACGTTCATCTCTCCTCCTTTGCACCCACGGTGGCGCATGTCTCGCACCCTGCGTGTCATCGGTTGGTTGACGCTCGGCACCGCACTCGCCGGGTGCACCGCACACCGTCCCGCCAATGAAGGCGTCGCACGACGCAGCGCGTCGGATCCGATCATGCGCGCCGAGCTGGAGTCGGCCCGATACGCCACGTTGTACGACGCCGTGCTCGCGCTGCGTGGGCAGTGGCTGCAACGCCGCGGGCCGACCACGCTCGTCAGCCGGCCCGCGGAGATCCAGGTGATCGCCGGAGACAT
>JANOIJ010000140.1:0-3156 GCA_031407575.1 Gemmatimonadaceae bacterium
CACGTTCTCGTTGATGGACAACGCCGACACCGGCGCCGCGTAGGCCGAGCCGAGGTACGTCGTCTTCCACCCATCGGGAATGCGCTGCTCGTCGAACGCGGTGGCGTCGTACACGAGGTCGCCGCTCACCTTCTTTACGCCAGCCGCAGCGACCGCGCGAGCGAGGGTCGCCATGGGAAGGTTCGCATCCCTGAAGAACCGCGCCGACATCGACGGATCGCCGTCCGCACGGAGGTAGAGATTGCCCTGGACGGTGCCGTCTGACGCCATGACGCCGTCTCGCAGCACGTCCGTGGAGAACGTGTGCGCGGGCCCGTAGCGATCGAGCGCCACGGCGGTGGAAAACAACTTCATGGTGGACGCCGGCTGCATCATGTCGCCGGCGCTCTGTGCGAACAGCGTGTCGCCGCGCGTGAGCGAGACGATCATCACGCCGAACTTGCCGCTGCGCACGCGCCGGCCGACCATGCTCGCGATGTCCGCCACGAGTGCGGGCTTGCCGCGGGGCGACGTCCACGCGGTAGGCGGGGGTCCGGCGGGGCGGCGCGTCACGACCTTTCGGCGCGTCGGCTTCTTGACGGCCGGCTTCTTCGCGGCAGCTTGCGTCGTCCGCTTGGTGGCCTGCGCGGAGAGCGAGGTGTCGAACACGTCGTTCGCGGCAGGCGCCCCGACGATCGCGAATGCAAGGATTGCGGAGGCCGCAGCGCGACGGGCGCGCGGCCGGATGAAAGACGAAGTCATTGCGATGGGAAGGGCAACTCGCGTTCCATTCTCGTCATCCTGAGGGGGCGAAGGATCTGCTGCCCGCATGTCGTCCCGCCTGCCCTGAGCGAAGTCGAAGGGAGGGACCTGCTTTCGCCGCGTCACAACGGCCCAATCACACCTTCAGGATGATGTCACGCTTGTGCAGTACGTAAAGGATGCCGTACCAGAAGAGCACGAACGTGATCGCAAACGCGAGCGACGCATTGATGGGCGACAGCCACGACAGGAACAGCGTCTGGTGCAGCCAGCTCTGGAGACTGATGCGCTGGCCGTCCTGCGTGACCTTGAAGATGGAGTAGATACACCGCGCCATCACGCCCGATCCCACGAACGCGAGGATCGGGTTCACGCCGAAGACGACGAACGGCTTCGTCCAGCCACGCGACTTGTGGAAGTCCACGGCCCAGATGACCGTCGCGAGCGTGACGCACGCGAGCCCGCCCGTGAACACGACATACGAGCTGGTCCAGAGGCTCTTGTTGATCGGGAACACCCAGTGCCACATGGCGCCGAACATCATGCCCAGCGCCCCGACGGCGTAGAGGCCCGAGAGGCGCTCGGTGAGCGGGCGTCGCTGCGCGATCCAGCGTCCCGCCAGATTGCCAAGCAGGACGGTGGCGATGGCGGGCACGGTGGAGAGCACGCCTTCGGGATCCCACTTCACGCCGCCCACCCAGAGATGATTGCCAAGGCCCCAGCGCGTCCAGTCGAGCGCGAGGCGGTCGGTCCACGCCGCCATCGTGCGCGCTGGCGTGTCGAGCAGCAGGGCACCGATCGTCCCCTCGCCCGGTACCGGGAGCACGGTCATCACGAACCAGTAGCCGAAGAGCAGGCCGGCGATGATGGTGACCTGCTGCCGGAGCGTGGTGCGCAGCGTGATGAGCGCCGCGATCATGTATGCGATGCCGATGCGCTGGAGCACGCCCGTCACGCGCCACGTTTCGAGCCGGTGCGTGATGCGCTGGAGGATGGTGGGATCAGTGACGCCGGGCACGTCGCCCCAGGCAAAATACGGGAACCCATTCACGAGGAGCCCGAACACGAAGATCAGCGCGCCGCGGCGGATGATCTGGTTGCGAATGGTCCGCTCGTCGTCGCCGCGCGCACGGCGCGTGGAGAGCGACAGGTGGGTGGTGATGCCAACGATGAAGAGGAAGAACGGGAAGATGAGGTCCGTCGGCGTCCATCCATGCCACGGCGCGTGCGCGAGCGGCGGGTAGATGTGGGACCAGCTGCCCGGGTCGTTCACCAGCAGCATTGCGGCGACGGTCATGCCGCGGAAGACGTCGAGCGAAAGGAGCCGCTCGCGCGGTGGCGGCTTCGGCGCGGCCAGGTCGCCGGCGTACTTGTCCTGGGAGCGCGGTATGGCGGGAAGAGTGGCGGCCATCAGGCGACCTCAACGGGAACGCGTGCCGAGGGATAGAAATTTGCGTCGGCGGGGTCCACTAACTAGAACCCGCGAGCGGCGGTTTGTCGAGTCGAGGCAGGGCGAGAAACCTATCGGAGGGAAGTCAGGCCGGACAGATTCAAACACGGCGCGCACTTTGAGCGTGCCGCGAGCAACCCAAGGGTGCAGTCGCGCAGTCACCCGCGCGCGCCGGATAGCAGCATCGTCTGTCACCACGCCACATGGGAGGTTCCGTATGCGGAAGGCACTCGTGCGCGACGGCGTCATCGCCGGCATGCTCGGCGCGACGGCGGTTGCGCTGTGGTTCCTGGGGCTGGACATGATCTACGCCCGCGCCTTTGCGACGCCGGCTGCGCTGGGCCGAGGCCTGCTGCGACTCTTCGGTCCGCCGGGCATGGAGGGCGACACGGCATTCGTCATCGCCTACACGATCTTCCACTATGTGGCGTTCATCGCCGCGGGGTTGCTCGTCTCGGTGATCGTGCACTGGGCGCAGACAGCGCCGACGGTGCTTGCCGGCGCGATGATGCTGTTCGTGGCGTTCGAGATCGGCTTCTACGGCCTGAGTGCCGCGCTGCGGGAATCGCCGTTCCTCGGCGCGCTCGGCTGGGCGCAGGTGGCGACGGGGAACCTGATCGCAGCGATCGTGATGGGGATCTACATGTGGCGGACGCACCCGGAGCTCGCGGGGGAGTTGAACTATGCGCTCGCCGGCGGAGAGGGTGGCGTAGCGCGATGATCCGACTGACACTGGAAACTGGAAACTGGCGTCTGATGACTGAGTGTGGATGACCGACACAGTCAGTCACCAGTCGCCAGTCACCAGTCGCCAGTTTCAGTCTCGGTGAGTGTCAAGATAGATGTCGCATGACGCGCGTCAGGCGACGCGCGCAGGTGTTGCGAGTTCATCACGATCCGGATTCAAGTGCACGGCGTTCACGGGCTCCCACGCGCGCACGACCCCACTCCAGCGCGCGGGCGTG
>JANOIJ010000150.1:0-6810 GCA_031407575.1 Gemmatimonadaceae bacterium
GACCAACGTCACGCCAAAGGACCTGCCACTCGGCGGGCGCGTGCAGAACATTGATCCCTCACCGCACCGCGCCGGCGCGGCGTACGTCGCCGTGCTGCGGTACCTGCTGGGCGATTTCCAGCCGTACATCTACAAGACGGAAGACTACGGCAAGAGCTGGACGCGCCTCACCGATGGAACGAACGGCATCCCCGCGGATGCGCCGACGCGCGTGGTGCGCGAAGATCCTCGGCGGGCCGGACTGCTCTACGCCGGCACGGAGTTCGGCGCGCACGTCTCGTTCGACGACGGAAAGCACTGGCGCTCGTTGCAACTGAACTTGCCCGTCACGCCGATCACCGACATGCGCGTGCATCGGAACGACCTTGTGCTCTCCACGCAGGGCCGCTCGTTCTGGATCCTCGACAACCTGACACCGCTGCACGAGCTCAGCGACGCGATCGTCGCCAAGCCCGCGCATCTCTTCGCTCCGCGGCAGGCAATTCGCTATCGCTATCGCGCCGGGTTTGGTGGCGCAGAGGCCGATCGTGGTGCTTCGGAAGATGCGCCGCAGTATCCGCCGGCCGGTGCGATGATCGACTACTGGGTGGCATCGCCACAGACCGCCGGCGCAAAGGTCGAGATCCTCGACGCCAAGGGCGGCGTGATTCGGACCTTCGGCGCCGACACCGCACGCAGCGGCGCCGGGGGTCGAGGCGGGGCTCCAGAGCCCACGCGAGCTGGACTCAATCGAGTCGTGTGGGACATGACGTACCCCGGTCCAGCCAGCACGTTCTCGATGCAGGGCGGTCGAGGTGGCGGTGGTCCCATGGCGCCGCCGGGCACCTACTCGGTCCGCCTGACGGCCAGCGGTTCCAGCAGCACGCAGCCGTTGACGCTCGTCGCCGATCCACGTGTCACGCGCGATGGCGTGACGCAGGCCGTGCTCGAGGAACAGTTCGCGCACAACGTGCGGGTTCGCGATCTCGTCGCCGACGCCAACCGCTTCGGCGAGCAGCTCCGCGCCGCGAACAACCCCGAGCTCAGCGCGGCGTTCTTCACACCGCCGATCCGCTACAGCAAGCCCGGCCTCCAGGCGCACATCACGTACTTGTACAACATGTCGCTCGGCGCGGACCAGAAGATCAGCAAGGACGCGATCGACCGGTATGCCGAGCTGCGGAAGGCGCTCGATGCCCTGAAGGCGAAGCTGCCGGTGCCGTAACGGAGGAGGAGGAGGAGGAGAAGCAGGTCCCTCGGTCGCTGCGCTCCTGTCGGGACGACATCCATATTTGTCGTCCCGAGCGCAGTCGAGGGACCTGCTTGTTCAGTCTGTCATCCTGAGCCCTTCGACTGCGCTCAGGGTGAACTTCGCGAAGGATCTGCACGTTTGCCCATAAAGCATGACCCCCTTCGAGCACCTGTCCGTCCTCATCTCCATCGTGCTCGGACTCGGCATCGGCCACCTGCTGACCACCGTGCACGAGTTGATTCAGGTGCGCGCCAGGGTCAGGATCTACTGGCTGCCCGTGCTCTGGGCCGTGCTGATCTTCATCAGCCTGATCGAGTGGTGGTGGGCGAGCTTCGGCCTGCGCACCACCTTGAAATGGAACTTCTTCTATTTCCTCTTCGTCCTCCTCAGCCCCGTGAGCCAGTACCTCGCTGCCGCTTTCGTGCTTCCGGACGACAGCGAGAAGGGCGAGACCATCGACCTCCGGCGCTACTACTACGACAATAGCGGGCCGTTCTTTGGCATCCTCGCCGTGAGTCCCGCGCTCGACGCCGTGCGTCGCGGCATCGAGGCAGGGTCTGCGCTCGACAGCGGGGCGTTGAGCAACGGCGTCGCCGCCGTGCTCCTGCTGTCGATGGCCTTCTGGAGGAAGCCGTGGTATCACGCGCTCATCACGATGATCGTCGCCGCGCTCTTCATGTCCTTCATCGTCTCGTCCGCACTCGAGCTGCGCTGAGCGTGCCCACGCTCACCATCCGCCTCAAGCGCCACACGGACGGCTCGGCGTCGCTCACCTGCACGCGCGCCGACGGCAGCGTCACGTGGCAGCGGCAAAAGCCCAGCGTCGCGGTCTTCTTCCCGCAGCACGATCTCACGCACTACGCCGTGGAATCCACGCTCGGTTACCGCCGCGGGTTCTTTGGCCTCCTCGCCGATGGGTGGGAGATCTCCGACTTCGCGGCACCGTGGCCACGCGGCATCATTCCCGTCGAGGCGCGCGAGGTGGAAGTGCTGGTCGGATTGTTCGACGGCATGCGTCGCGGCAGAGTCCCGTGGACGAGTGACGAGTTCAACGCGCAAGCGAAGGAGATCGCCGCCGACACGACGAGGTATCACGGCATGACGCCACCGACGCTCAGCGACGCGGACATCGCGCAGATCACTATTCTCCGTGATGAGCTTCTAACGCAGTGGTTGGCCGTCGCTGCCGGCGACGCGATGCATCTGAACTACGAGCTGTGAGCAATCTGCTGTCAGCATACCAGCTCACGGCTTGAAGCCATAGGCGAAACTGCCCACGGGCGCAGGTGCCAGCTGATAGCCTCGAAGCGGGAAGCCGCTAACTCGAGCCCGTCCTGAAACGCGCGATTCGGCTTGGATGTCATCCCGAGCGAAGTCGAGGGATCTGCACCCTCCGCCTGGTAGTGAGGTGCAGGCCCCCTCGACTCGCTTCGCTCGCTCGGGGTGACAACGCCACGTGGGCGGTTTCGGGACGCGAACGAGCTCAGCTCAAGTGGATCTGGTAGAGTGGCTGCTCGATGCCGCGAAGTTTGTCAGCTAAAGGCTGGCACCTCGTCTCTTAGGCGGTGCCGCTGAGCGCCGACAGCAATGAGCTGGCATGCTGGCAGTCTGATGTAGCTGGCAGCTGCAGTTCGCATTGGTTCACCGCAAGGCGACTCCCTCTTAGAGGACGCGCCACCACGGCGTCGCGAGTGTGCGATCCCCGAGGAGGTACGTCTCCGTGCCGCCATGCGGGAGCAGCGACCCGCGCACCGCGTCGCCGTGCTCGCCGATGAACGTCCGCAGCGACTTCGCGTCGCCGTAGCCGGGACGCGGCCCACCCTTGCAGTCGACGGCAATGATGCGCTGATCCGGGAACTCGATCACGAAGTCCACCTCGTCGCCGGCCGTGGTGCGCCAGTGGAGGACAGACGGGCGCTGCGCCATGCTGTCTCGCCAGGCAAGCAGGTCGCACAGGACCATGTTCTCGAGATGGAATCCTCGCGCCTCGGTCTCTCCAGCGAGGTACATCGCGAGCCCCGTGTCGCTCCAGTAGCACTTGGGGCTCTTGATCAGTCGCTTCCCGCGATTCACGGCAAAGGCCTCGAGCCGCACGAGCTGGTACGACGTCTCGAGGAGATCGAGGTAGCGATCCACGGTCGTCGGCGGGATGCCCGCGTCGCGCCCCCACTCCGTCTTGTTGACAAGGGCGCCGATGCGCAGCGCAGCAATCTTCATGAGCTGGCGGAAATCCGTCTGGTGCGCGATGGCCGCAAGCTCCTGGAGGTCGCGGTCGAGATAGGTGTCGACATAGCCCTGCTACCAGACGGCACGGGCGTCCTCGGAGTCGCAGTCGAACGCCGGCGTCGGATAGCCGCTGAGCGGCGCGAGCGTGCGCCAGTCGTCCTCGGGGTTCGGGGAATCCAGGACGAGCTGCGGCCATTTCGCGAATGGTGTCGCGCGGAGGTCATCCCAGAGACCCGCCGCCCCGAAGCCGAGCCGCTCGCGCCGAGTCATGGGCCAGAGCGTGGTGTAGGAGGCGCGACCGGCCAGCGACTCCCGCACGCGCGTCATGGTGAGGAGGTTTGCCGATCCCGTGAGGACGAATTGTCCAGGCGTCCGCACGGGCTGGCGGTCGATGTACTCCTTGAGGGCGAGAATGAGGTCGGGGTCGCGCTGCACCTCGTCGATCACCAGCCTGGGCGCCCGGGTCAGCAGGGTGTCGGCCGCCAGCTGCGCCTGCGCGCGGATGTCGGAGCGGTCGAGCATGAGGTAGGGATACCGCCCGAAGGTCGGGTGACTCTGGACGAGGGTGCTCTTGCCCGTTTGCCGCGCGCCCATCACGACCACCACCGGCATGACGCTGGCGGCCATCGTGAGGTGTCGCGCCGCGAGTCGTGACACGACGGACGGGCTGATGGGCGTCATCGCGGGCCTCCTGAGGACCTGATCGCGGTGGATAATCCACCACACCGTGGAGGACAATCCACCACTTCGTGGAGACGACGCCACCACGCCCGCTCGGGCAACCCTGTCTCGACGAGCTTTGAGCTGTCAATAACCGCGAGCTGGAGCTCAGGCTCAGGCTCACGCTCGCCGTTACTGACAGCTCAAAGCTCGTGGTTCACTCCCGGATCGCGCCGCACCGCCGCAAGAACGCCATGATCATCCCCGTCGCGTCCGCCCCAGCCGGCGCCGTGAACGTCCCCTCCGCCGAGCCGCCGCTCCACGCGTGACCGACGCCGACGAGCAGGTGCTCCTCCACCGGCGCGCGACCGCCGTTCACGATCGTCCACTGCGCGACGATCGCCCGAAGGTTGGCCGACGCGACGATCTTGTCATCCGCGCCGTGCAGCGCGATCACTGGAATCGCGCGCGCACGATCGCCCATCGCCGACACGGCCGCGACGCCGAGTGCGCTGACGTCGGCCGGTCCGCCGCGCATCACGGCGAGTCCAGCCATCACGTCCTTCGCGGCGAGCGCGGCGACCCCCGAGTGCAGCGCCAGCGCGGCATAGCGCTCGGGATACGCCACGGCGAGGCTCGCCGCCATCGCCGCCCCAGCTGAGATTCCCACGAGCGACACGCGTCTCGCGGAGATGCCGTCAGCGCGCGCGACGGAATCGATGAGGCCAGCAAGGAGCGCCACCTCACCGCGCCCGCGCGTCGTCTGCTCGGGCGAGAACCAGTTCCAGCAACGCTGCGGGTTCGCCGACGCCGGCTGCTCGGGATAGATGACCATGACTCCCGCCGACTCCGCCGCCGCATTCATTCGCGTGCCGCGCGCCAAGTCGTCCGCCCCCTGCGCGCATCCGTGCAGCATCACGACGAGCGCGCGATCGCTACCCTTCGCCGACATCGACGCCGGACGGAACAGCGCGAACTCGCGCGTCCCCTCGGCACTGGTGTACGTCGCGCGCGCGCTGTGCGACACGGTGGGCAACCGCTGCCGCGCGCCGGCGCAGCCTGCGAATACGAGCAGCGCGGCGACGCCGATGCGCGCGCTCAGAACGTGATCCCTCCACCGACCGTCACCACCTGCCCCGAGATGTAGTTCGATTCCGGCGAGCAGAAGAGATACACGCCATCAGCTGCCTCTTCCGGCGTGCCAAGCCTGCCGAGTGGAATCGCGTTCTGCTCGAGATGCTCGATCATCGCCGGCTGCACGCCGACCGTGCGCGACGCGTCCGCGTCGTCACTCGCGAGCGGCTGCGTCATGCGCGTGCGGATGAACCCGAACGCAACGCAGTTCACGTTGACCTTGTAACGGCCCCACTCTTTCGCGAGCGTCTTCGTCATGCCGACCACCGCCGCCTTGCCCGCCGCGTAGTTGATTTGCCCGGCATTGCCGCCGAGCCCCGACACGGACGAGATGTTCACGACCTTGCGGAAGACTTCACGTCCCTCGCTGGCTTCGCGCTTCGCAAAACGGCGAATCGGCTCCGCCGCCGCACGCAGGATGCGAAAGGGCGCCGTGACGTGGACATCCATGATCGCCTGGAACTGCTCGTCGGTCATCTTCTGGATGACGCTGTCCCACGTGTAGCCGGCGTTGTTGACGATGATGTCGAGCCCGCCGAAGCTGTCGAGCGCGGTCTGTACGAACCGCTCGCCGAAGTCCGGTGCGGTGACGCTGCCCGCGCAGATGGTGGCGCGTCCCCCGGCGCGAATGATCGCGTCGACGGTCTCCGCAGCCGGCGCGTCGTCGAGATCATTGACGACGACGCTCGCGCCCTCCGCCGCCAGCTTGAGTGCGACCGCGCGTCCGATCCCACGTCCCGATCCTGATACGATGGCGACTTTGTGTTCGAGTCTGTGCATGGAGGAGTCTATGTGGCGGCGTCAAACGTCTTAGCGGGTGGAAGTGATACGCGGACTATCGACAGTCCGTCGTGCGTACCGCATCCTCAGATTCGCGTCCCACTCGAGTTCCAGTACTCATCCCGCATCACCCGCTTCAACGTCTTTCCCGCCGCGTTGCGCGGGAACTCCGCGACGATCACCACCTCGCAGAGTTGTTGATACCGCGCCCCGACGCGCGCATTGATCCACTCCTTCAGTCCCGCCGCATCGATCACCGCTCCCGATCTCAGAACCACAGCCCCCAATGGCGCCTCTCCCCACTTCTCATTCGGAATCCCGAACACCGCTGCCTCCACGACATCAGGATGCGTCACCACCACCTCCTCGATGTCCTTCGGGTAGACGTTCACCCCGCCCGAGATGATCAGGTCCTTCTTGCGGTCCACGAGGAACAGGAATCCGTCCGCATCCAGGTAGCCCATGTCGCCCGTGTGCATCCATCCGTCTACGATCGCCGCCTGCGTCAGATCCGGCCGGCCGTAGTAGCCCGGCATCAGCAACGGACTCCGGCCCACGATCTCACCCACGTCTCCCGGTGGGAGATCGCCTCCACCCTCGCCCACGATTCGCATCTCGAAGAACGGCGTGGGGATCCCCACCGATTGCGCCTTGCGCGCCACGTCGTCGCGATCCAGGATCGTGATCACGCCTTCGGTGAGCCCGTACAATTCATAGAAGACGTTCGGCAGCGCTGTCGTCAGCCGCTCCTTGTGCTCGCGATGCAGCGGCGCGCCCAC
>JANOIJ010000164.1:0-42181 GCA_031407575.1 Gemmatimonadaceae bacterium
CGACCCAGAGTAAGGGCCATGAATGCAAAAATCCGCCAGGCCACTGGCCCCACGGACTTTACGCAATAGCAGGGGCGGGACTCGAACCCGCGACCCCGGCATTATGAGTGCCGTGCTCTAACCAGCTGAGCTACCCTGCCCCGGCCCCACGACGCACGACTCTCATCGCGCCGCCGACGAGCTCGCTGCTTCACCCAAACAACTCGGCCGGCCCTCGCGGACCGGCCGAATTGTGTTTCCATAGCGGGGGCGGGATTTGAACCCGCGACCTTCGGGTTATGAGCCCGACGAGCTACCAGGCTGCTCCACCCCGCGCCAGTTCTTCAATAGTAGTGGCTCGCAGCCTCAAGTCAAGATTTTACCACTCATTTCGCGACCGCGACGCCCAGCGCTTCACGCCTCAGCCACTCGTCCATCGTGCTCCATGCGCGGAGCGACACGAGGTAGGATGCTGCTCGGCGGTCGACCATGCGCGCGTGCAACGCCCGACTGGCTGCGGTGTCTGCAACGACCCGGTGGCGACCAGCAGCAGCCGCCGCTTCATGGGAAGGAGTTGGCGCTGCCGGTCTTCGTGCCTGTCCAGGCGACATCGTACGAACAACTCGCCGGCGCCGTCTGACGCGCGACCGTCACCGCGACCTGCGCGGTGAAGCCGTTGGCACTGAACTGACCAGTGATCGTCAGGGTGTGCGCCTCCCCTCCGCCCGATACCGTCTTGGCTTGCGTGGTGAACGCGCCCGCGGTCGTGACGGTGCCGGAGTAGTCGTTGCCAGCGTGCGAGATGGTGAGCGTCGCCGCCCCGGCAGCGTGCGCGACGGTGGTGGTCCCATTCGCGACGGTGATGCCAGGACATGTGCTCTGCGAAAGGCTCACGGTCGTCGGATAGCTGCCGCCAACTGACAGGACTCCCGAAGGTTGCCCCGTGGATATGGTGCTTCCGCCACATGCGGAGATGCTCAGGAGCGCAAGCGCAATCATGCCGCGGCGGAGAGTGATCATGTGTCCTCGCGAGTGAGAGAAGTCCTGTGGGTGAGTTGGTGAGAGGCCAGCATTTTCACTTCTCCGAGATCTCGATCCTGCCTCGGAACGTTTCCAGCGTCACTTTTGCCTTTCCGCCTCCAATGATCACAACGCCTTTCTGCCTCGCCGCGTCGCCGCTGAAGCGCGCGTTGGTTGGCCAATGAACGGAACCGCGCGACGTGGCCACATTTGCGCGTAGGCCCGTTCGTCCATCGATGCTCAACATGATGTCGCCAGTGAACGAACTGGCGGAGAAGCCGCTCGGTCCTCGCAGCGTGCCCGAAACACGAATCGCGCCGCTGTAGGTCTGAACGTCCATTCCATCGAGCACGACGCGTTCGAGGCTGATGTCGCCGTTGATGGAACGCACGGACATCTGGCCGCGCGCCTCCTCGACGACGACATGCTGGTTCGGGGCGATGATCATGAGCGGTCCAGTGGAGCGACGGACGACGACGTTGCCATTCAGCACCTCCAGCTTCGTCGGGCCGGAGATGTCGGTCGCGGTGAGCGTGCCGTTGAGGACGACGGCGTGCATGCGTCCGCGGGTGCCGACAATACTCACGTGGGCGTCCCTCGTGCCCACTCCGCTTACCATGTCTCGCGGGATGGTCAGCTCATATTCGGACCCCGCGTCGTTCGCGCGGCGCGAGCGAATCGACAGGGCCTGCGCCGATATCGTCACGTCATACGGATCATCCATCGCGCCGATGACGCGGATGCGAACATCCGGACGGTCCCACGCGCGAATGGTCAGGCGTCCCGAAGCCTTGTTGACGTCGAGCTCCAATCCCGCGGTCGCGCTGATTACAGTGTCGCGCGACGTAACGAGCCGAGTGAGGCCGCTCGAGGCTGGGGCTTGCGCGTGCACGGCGGCCGACGTCACGAGCAGCGCGGCGATGGCGACGATGCGCTCTCTCATTTGACTGCCGCGGCGATGGCGCCGACCTGCTCATCGAAAGCAGAACGGTCGGCGCGGATGCGCACGAGGGTGCGCTGGAGGTACGCGTCGCCGGGACTGTTCTTCGCGGCGACCTCGGCTTCGGCAACGGCGTCGTCGAGCGTCCTGATACTCGGTTGCGCGAGATCGCGCGCCAATCGTTGAAGCGCCTGGTATTCCTGCTCGGACGACGGTACGCCCGCGACGCCGGTGCTGTCGGGTGACGGCGTCGGCACGGCACCGCGCATCACGACGAAGACGACGATGGCCGCGGCGAGCAGCGTAGCGACGCCAACTGGCACCAGTCGCGCGCTCGGCGCCGGCGGAGCGGACTCTTGGGGCACCTGCGCGATCCCGCTCGCGACCGCTGGCCAGAGATTCTTCGGCAACGGACGCTGCCCCGCCGCAAGCGCATCCCGCCGAAGCGCGCGGTACTCGGCCACGCGACTCTGACACGCGAGGCACCCAACCACGTGCGCGTTCACTTCCGCAGCGCGCGCCCGATCGAGCTCCCCATACGCCAGCCGCACGACGTCCGGCGACTCGGCCATTTCGCATGGTCTCATGGACATGTCATGTCACGCATTGTCGTTCAGTGCGGCGCGTAGGAACTGCCGTGCGCGATGAAGCCGTGAACCCGACGTGCCGGCTGGTATGCCGAGCAGCGTGGCAATTTCCTCGTGCCGGTAGCCTTCGACGTCGTGGAGCACGAACACGTGCCGCATCTCGGCGGGCAGCTGCGCGATGAGGTCATCGAGCGCGACACGGTCTTCGGTTCCGTCGGTGTGCGTCGGATCGCTGACGATCGGGAAGTCGGTGGCCGGCTCTCTCCTGCGCCGTTGCCGGGAGAGGATGGCGTTGATCGCGACGCGGTGAAGCCACGTCGTGAACGCCGAACGTCCGTCGAACAGGCGCAGCTTCCGCCAGATGAGGACGAAGACGTCCTGGGTGATGTCGTCGGCGTCAGGCTCGTGTCCGAACCAACAGGCAAGCGCGTGGACGCGCGGGGCGTGCGCGCGGAAGATTCGCTCGAACGCAGCGTGATCTCCCGCCCGGGCGGCGGATATGTCGTCGGTTTCAGGGCGTTGCGCCGTGGCCATATCCCATTAGACGGCAGAAGTGGGCAGGACCTTTCAACATTCCCCGAGGATCCGCACGTCCGAAGTGCAGGTCCTTCGCTGCGCTCTGGATGACAACCGTCAGTAAACGATGCGCATCGGGTCGACCTGCTTCTGCAAGCGCGAGCTCACGACACAACCAAACGCGGGGAGCGGCGCCGACGCTTGCCCTTCCGTAGTGAGCATCAGGATGGGGAGCGCGGCGTGAAGCGCCTGGCTCTTCACGGCCGCGACCATCTCCAGCCCGTTCATGTGGGGCATGTTCAGATACTTGGTCAGCTGCATCTACTTGCCCTTGGAGGGATGAGCGTCGTAGTGGCCGTGTCGTCGCGCACTGGTGCCTAGTGGTCGGTTTCTAGACGTCCAGCGCCTATGCATGCAACCTTGACCGAAGCTCTGACTCGAGAGTCGGCGCTGCGTTGGCCCGCTCTCACACGCGCATCATTTCACGCCCTGCTACCGTATGCGCACGGTTTCAGGGACTGCGCGCCGAATCGGGCTCCGCGAAGCGGTATAGGAGCTCCTTGTCCCCACGCACCATGCCGAACTCCTCGCGCGCGATGCGCTCCTGGAGCGCGGGGTCCGTCTCGACGCGCTTCTTGTAGCGCTTCAGCGAGTCGACGACACGTGTGAGCGAATCAATGGTCGTCACGAGCACCGCGCGGCGCGTGCGCTGGCGCAGGAGGTCGCGCGTCCCGTACTCGCCGCCCTCCACCGCGAAGACGAGCGCCGCGATGCCCGCAGCGGCGACCAACAGTTGCCTGACACGACGAGCGCCCGACGATCCACCGCCGGGCGCCCCCCGTCGAGCTCTTGCCATCTCTACATCCCGTAAATGGCGCCGCCCGGATACTCGGCCGCGCCGCCCAACGCCTGCTCGATGCGCAGGAGCTGGTTGTACTTCGCCACGCGATCCGTCCGCGACGCCGAGCCCGTCTTGATCTGACCCGAGCCGGTGCCGACGGCGAGGTCGGCGATGAAGGTGTCCTCCGTCTCGCCCGAGCGATGCGAGATGACGGTGAGGTAGCCCGCCGACTTCGCCATCTCGATGGCCTGGAGCGTCTCGGTGAGCGTGCCGATCTGGTTCACCTTGATGAGGATCGAATTGGCGATGCCGCCTTCGATGCCGCGCGCGAGCCGCTCGGTGTTGGTGACGAACAGGTCGTCGCCCACGAGCTGGCAGCGGTCGCCGATGGCGTCGGTGAGCAGCTTCCACCCGTCCCAGTCATCTTCAGCGAGTCCATCTTCGATGGAGACGATGGGGTAGGTGTCGATCCACTTCGTGTACAGCTCCACCATGCCGGCCGCGTCGCGCGAGCCCGCGCCGCTCTTCTTGAACGTGTACGTCCCGTCCTTGTGCAGCTCGCTCGCTGCGCAATCGAGCGCGAGTGCAATGTCCTGGCCCGCCGTGTAGCCTGCCGCCTCGATGGCCTCGAGCACGACGGTGATCGCCTCCTCGTCGCTCTTGAGATCCGGCGCGAAGCCGCCCTCGTCGCCCACGCCGGTGCTGAGCTTTCGCTTGACGAGCACCTTCTTGAGCGCGTGAAACACTTCCGTGCCCATCCGCAGTCCCTCGCCGAACGACTCGGCGCCGACCGGGATGATCATGTATTCCTGGAAATCCACCGTGTTGGTCGCGTGCGCGCCGCCGTTGAGGATGTTCATCATCGGCACGGGCATGATGCGAGCGAGCGGGCCGCCCAGGTAGCGCCACAGTGGCATGTTGACTTCCTGCGCCGCGGCGCGCGCGACGGCCATCGACACAGCGAGGATGGCATTGGCGCCGAGGTTGGACTTGTTCGGCGTCCCGTCCAGCTCGATGAGCGCGGCGTCGATACCCATCTGGTCGGTGGCATCCGCACCGGCGAGCGCCGCCGAGATGGTCTCCTCGATGTTCTGCACCGCGAGCGTCACGCCCTTGCCGAGGTAGCGCTCCGTGTCGTTGTCGCGCAGCTCCATCGCTTCGTGCTCGCCGGTACTCGCACCACTCGGCACCGCGGCGCGTCCCATCACGCCGCTCATGAGGGTGACGTCGGCTTCGACGGTGGGATTTCCTCGGCTGTCGAGGATTTCGCGGGCAGTGATATCAGCGATGGTCGCGTGCATGTCGGGTGGTCGAGGAGAAGGTTGGGCGTCGATCGAAAGGTAGCTGTCATCCAGAGCGTAGCGAAGGATCTGCACCTGAACAGCGCAACAGCACGTGCAGATCCTTCGCTTCGCTCAGGATGACAACCCCCGCCACGACTCAGTGGCCGCGATGCATGTGCATGTGATCCCGCCCGTGGCTGCCCCACACGGCGGCCGGGGTATCGCCGGCGAACGCGTTGACGTGCGCCATCCACCCGAACAGCTGCGGGACGAACAGTCCTCCCGCCGCTGCGCATGCGTCGGGCGTCTCGATGGCCAGCCACTTCGCGAACGTGGTGCTGTCGTTCCTGCTCAGCCCATCGAGCGCAGCAGAAGGCATCATCGCGCAGAAGTTGACGTGCTGATGCCATTGGGCCACGCCAATGGGCAGGCGTGCATCGAGCTCCTCCAGTGTCGACGTCGCCGGCGCGGTGTACATCGCACCGACGAGCACCTTGGCTCCGCGCGCGTCCTTCTTGTACAGCAGTGACGTTGGCTTCGCGGCATCGAACGTCGTACGGGCCGCTGAAGCATTCCACATGTGGTTGTAGTGGTAGATCACCTGATCGTCGAGCCACGGCATGAACAGCGCGTAGCCGTCTTTCTCGGCGGCAGCAACGTCCTTGTACGACGCGAGGGATGCGCGAACTGTCCGCACGATGCCAGCGGCTCGCGCCTTGTCGGCGGTGGTTGCCACTCGCGGGTCGGTCATGCGCATGTGGCCCGCGGTGTCACTGAGGAGCGCGTTGATCAGCGACCCGAGCGACTTTGCGCTTTCCGGCGGGAGATTCTGCAGGAAGGAGAAGACCTGTGCGTCGCTGATGCCACGCGGCGGCATGAGGACCTGTGCGGATGCGGGCGCAGCAACGAGAGTTGCGACGAAGAGCGTGGCGAAGAGGCGCGGCATGCAGGCGGTCCGAGTGGCGATGATGTCAATCTAGTCAGGCCGAGCGCTCGACCGGCGCTCGATGGACGGGAACGCCATAGACGTCCTGCAACGTGGCCTCCATGCGGTCCGCGACAGCGCGCATGAGGTCGTGCCGGTGTTCGTAGTCGAAGCCGGTCGTCGGTATCGGCGCATGCAGGTGGACGTGAACCGTGCCGGACCGCACGCGCCAGGTGCCGCGCGGCATCACTTCGCGCGTCCCGTGCACGACGACGGGCACCACGGGCGCTTCTGCAGCAATCGCGAGGACGAAGGGGCCCTTTTTGAACGGGCGCAGCGTGTAGTCGTCGCCCCGGGTGCCTTCGGGACAGACGACGACGCTGAGGCCGTCCGCCACCTTCGCTGCGACCTGCGTGTACGCCTCGAACGCCGACTTTCGGTTCTCGCGCGAGAGGAAGACGACGCCGGCACCCTCCGCGCCCCAGCCAAAGATCGGAATGCCACGAAGCTCGGCCTTGGCGACGAACGTGTACCGCGGGAGGACCGACGCGATGGCGAAGATGTCGAACCAGCTCACGTGGTTGCTCACGTAGACCGTGCCGCGCGTGGGCTCGATGTGCTCGGCGCCATGGAGCACGACGTCGACGCCGGCGGCCCAGCACAGCGAGCGGGCCCATGTGCGGATGCACCACTGCTGGACGCTGTTGTGCCTATCGCCGATGCGCAGCACATGCGCGGCAACCGCGATGGGTGAGAGCACGATCGTCATCACGGACAGGACAGCGCCGGTAAACAGGGTCCGCATGTCCATAAACTAACGGCCGTCTCGGTGAATGGTTGCATGGCGGGAACCGCTGCGGTACCAACGCGATGGCGGGTCCCGGAGTTCCTGACTCGCGTCGATGCGCACATCGGAAGCGCGCAAACGGATCTGACGGATGCTACGGGAACCACCGGATCCAATTTCAGCTCTTCAGGAAGGCCTGTGGGCGGCAATCACATTGTCCTGGCCTCAGATGAGATGCACGGAGGGCGACCGAAGGGCGGGGCCGACAAGTTGTCATCCTGAGCGAAGCGAAGGATCTGCACGGCTGTTGCGTGGCTCACCAACTCGAGGTGCAGATCCTTCGCTCCGCTCAGGATGACAAGGCACGTGTGTCTTTCGCGTTCCTGCGTTCTCAGCGTCGTGTCAGCGTTTGCAGCGTTCGCCATCTGGGTTCAACCTTCAAGCGGACAACCGCCTAGGCGAGGTGATCGTGGCCGGAGGAGTCCACTCGCGCGCCAGAGACAATCACCGCCTGTGACCCGGCCGTCTCCACAACGCCAATCGCCGTGATGGAGATCCCGAAGCGGCGCTCGAAAGCGCCCGAGTCGATCGACACATCGTTCGGCATGGCGACAAGGAGCTCGTACTCCTCGCCGCCGGCCAGCGCCGCCTGCGCCGGCACGCCGGCGATGCACGGCACTCTCGCTGCATCGAGGCACAAAGTCACACCTGACGCGCGCGCGAGTTGTCCAGCGTCACCCACGAGGCCGTCGGAGATGTCGATGCCCGCGCGCGCTCCCAGCTCCGCCAGCCAGCGCGCCTCGCGCAAGCGCGGCACCGGCGACGCGAACCTGACCCGATGCGCCGGCTCGGGCAGCTGCCCCACTTCAAGCGCGCGAACGGCCGCGGCTGGCCCGCCCAGCGAACCGGTCACGAACAGGATGTCGCCCGGCACAGCGCCTGAGCGTGACAGCGGCCGGCGCGTACTGCCGAGCACTGTGATGGTGAGAGACAGCTCGCTGGCGCTCGTGATGTTGCCGCCGATGATCGGACACTCGCTCGCGACGGCGACATCACGAACGCCGCGGCCCATGGCCTCGAGCTGGTCCCGCCACGATACCGGCAACGCGAGCGCCAGCAGCAAGCCGCGTGGCGTCGCGGCCATTGCGGCCAGGTCGCTCAGCGCCGCCGCTGCGGCGCGGGCCCCGATCTCCTCCGCGGAAAGCCACCCTCGCCGGAAGTGCACATTCTCCACCGACGCGTCGGTGCTGATCACGAGCTGCTCTCCGGCGGGACAGCGCAACACGGCCGCATCGTCGCCGATGCCGGCCGCCGCGGTGCCCCACGTCGCCAGCAGGAGGCGAATAGCGTCGAACTCGGCGCCCTCGCCCATGGTGAGATGCGAGAGCGAGCTCACGCGACCTCTCCCACGCCCGGCTGTTCGACGAGAATGGGCGGCCGCCGTATCGACGGATCCGGAGTCCATGCGGCCGGCAGCGCGGCGAGCACATCCTCGAGGGTGTAGCCGCGCACGAGCCGCGCACTCACCGACGCGGCAGCACGTCCATGCGCGAACGCAGCGAGCGCGCCCGCCGCGAGTGCGTCTCGCGTCTGCGAGAGGAGCGTCGCGGCGATTCCGCCGAGCACGTCGCCCGACCCACCTGTCGCAAGCACCGGCGTGCCCTCGGCCACCACGATCGTTCGCCCATCGGGAGACGCGATGACCGTCGGCACACCTTTGAGCAGCACCGTGGCGCCAATTCTCTGTGCGAGCTGGAGTGGCGCGTCGAACCGATCGCGCAGCACCTGGTCCACCGGACAATCGGCAAGTCGCGCGAACTCGGCGGGATGCGGTGTCAACAGTGCCGCGCGTTGATGCAACAGCGGCACGAGTGCGTCCGCGGCGCCCTCGAACGCGTTCAAGGCGTCGGCGTCGAGCACGACAGGCCCCGAAAAAGTGCGGAGTGCACGTTCGACGATCTCACGCGCGTCCGCCCGACCGAGGCCTGGCCCGATGAGCAGGACGTCAGCCCAGCTGGCGACGTGCTCCGCGAATGCATCGTCGTCATCGGGCCACGCGGTCGCAAGCGCCGCCGGTTCGCTCTCCTGCACGGCGGGCACAGAGTCGCCGGCGACGACACACTTCACCAGCCCCGCCCCGCTGCGCAGTGCGCCACGCGCCGCGAGGATCACGGCGCCGGCCATCCCCGCTCCGCCACCGATGATGGCGACCTTGCCTCGCGTGCCCTTGTGCGCGTCGGCCGAGATGCGCGGCAGGGTCTCGCGAAACCAATCGGCGGAGGCGAGTCGCGCGGTGCCTGCCTGCGCCGCGTGCACACCGAGTCCGATGTCGAGCACGACGATGTCCCCGCAGAGATCGCGCGCGATGAGCTGGCCGCGCTTCACCGTACCGAACGTGAGCGTGAGCGTTGCCGGCGCGGCACCGGCATGCTCTCCGGTACTCGCGTCGAGACCGGATGGCACGTCGATCGCGACGACGTGCGCACCACGACGCCCGAGGTCATGCAGTGCCGAGACCGCCTTGGAGATGGGTTCGCGCAGGGCGTGGGCAGCGGAGAAGCCGGTTCCGAGCAGCGCGTCGACGACGATGTGCTCGCCCCCCGCGAGCAGCGCGCTGACCTGCGCCGCATGCGGCACGCCGTCCGCGAGGGCGAGCGCACGCTCGGCGAGGGCGTCGGGCGTGCGAGCGGGCGCACATTCGACCACGCGCACGGGAATGCGCACAGCGTGGAGCGCGCGCGCGATGACCCATCCGTCGCCGCCGTTGTTGCCCGCGCCAGTGGCGACGACGACCCCGTGCGCGAGCAGGCCGGCGAAGCGGTGGGCGATTTCTGCGGCAGCGGCCGCGCCGGCGCGCTGCATGAGTGCGCGCGAGGGAATGCCAGCGGCGATGGCGGCCGCGTCTGCGGAGGCGGAACCGCGGGCGTCGGTGACGATCAAGGAGTTCATCGCACCGTGTGCCTCGGGCTAGCGGACGCGACGCCTCACGCGAACTGCGCGCACCACGGGTAGTCGCGCTCGAACGCCTGGTCGAAATCGAAGACGCCGGCAAACTCGTCGCGGGTGTCGGTAGCCTGGCTCATGAGGAGCTCGAGGTCAACGAGCGTGAACACGATGTCGCCAATGTCGGACGAGGTGTGCACGCCCCAGTGCGTGAGGACGAGACCCGCCATCACGCCGAAGCGCTCCAGCGCGAGGTCGCGGCAGGACAACGCCAGCTCGCGGCCGGTGATATGGCGACGTTCAGGGAGGCGTTGCTGGCAGAACTCGAGCGCGCCGAGGACGAAGAGGTAGGCGCGCTCGTCGAATCGCTGCTCGCGCATGCGGATTCGATCCATGATGCCATCGCGGAACGCGAGCTCGGGCACAGGCAGCTTCTTCTCGTGAGACAATGCAACGGCTCACCGATGGGGCGAGCGACGAATGGTGCGGACCTCCACAAAATGGAGTTGTGCGTGCGCGCGCACAACCTTGTGTGTTGCGGCACGATCTATAATGTTAGCGATTGGAATTAAATCACTCGCGTTCGCTGCGCGCAGGAACTGCCCTTGCCCACCGAGGCATGAGAAAGATCAACACGCGCAGTTTCGTCCGCGCAACGCGCTCGACACCGCGCGAGGTGAATCGACAGATCCTGCTCAATCTCGTGCGGGAGCACGAACCAGTCTCGCGCGCGGACCTCGCGCGCAGAATGGAAATCGCACGCGGCATGGTGACGTCGCTCGTGGACGAGTTGATCGCCGACGGTTCGTTGTATGAGGGCGCGACGATCGACTCGCCGCGCGGACGCCGGCCGCAGATGCTGTTCGTTCGCACCCGAGGCCGTCTCGTCATCTCGGTGGACGTCCGCTTCAGCCGCACCTACGTCATGCTCGGCGACTTCAGCGGCACGGCCATCGCGCTGGAGACGTTCGACACCATCGAAGATCCCGCCGAGCTCGTTGCCGAACTGAAGGTCCGTGTGCGGCGTCTGCTCGCGACGCATTGCGATGCCGGCGCGTGCGAGGGTCTCGGCCTGGTGGTGCCAGGCATGGTGGACAGCGTGACGGGACGCGTGTTGAACGCGCCGCACCTTGGCTGGCGCAACGTGGACATCCGCGATGCGCTGTCTGACGCCGTGGGCATGCCGGTGTTCGTGGAGAACGCGCCAATCGCGTGTGCGCTCGCGCAGATGTGGATGGGCCAGCGCGGCGGCGCCGAGCTCTCCGACTTCGTGTACGTCAACGTGTCGGATGGTGTGGGCACGGGCGTGGTCGTGAACGGCCAGGTGCTGCGCGGCCAACGCAACACGGCCGGCGAATTCGGCCACGTGCCGCTGAGCGACGACGGGCCTGAATGCCATTGCGGTGGCCGCGGCTGTCTCGAGTCCTACACGTCGAACCTCGCGACGATCGTCCGCTACCTTGGGCTTCCCTTCTCTCCGGCGACGGCCCGCAGCATCGTGCAGTCATCGGGCCTCACGATGAGCGACGTCATCGCGCGCGCCCGCTCGGGCGATGCCCGCGCGGCCGCTGCGATCGACACCACGGCGCGACACCTTGGCGCCGGCCTGGCCGTCATCGTGAACACGCTGAGTCCCGCGCAGATCTGTGTCGGCGGCGAGATCACGGAGGCGTGGGAGCTGATCGAACCGCTGATTCGTGAGACGATCGCCGAGCGCGCCCTGACGGACATTGCGGCGCTGACTCCGGTGATCCCGGAGACGCAATCCTCGCAGGCCCGGCTGCGCGGCGCGACGACGCTGGTGGCGGCACCGAGGTTCGCGGCGCCGAAGATCGCATAGCCGAAACGGAAACGGCGAACGGAGAACGACTGAATCTCGAACGGAGAGCGGCGAACGACAAACGCCTTCAGGTTCCGCATTTACGCCGATCGCGGGTTGCTTTAGACCTGAATGCCAAACCGATACAGCGTCCGCGAGCGATATTCCTCGCCCGGCCTGAGAATCGTGGACGGGAACGCCGGTACATTCACCGAGTTCGGGAAGTGCTGCGTCTCGAGCGCTAGCGCACCGTGGCGCACATACGGCCGGCCCTCCTTGCCGCTCAACCCGCCGCCCAGCTGGTCACCCGAGTACAGCTGCAGCCCGGGCTCGGTGGTGTCGATCTCCAGCGTCCGACCCGACACGGGCTCGTAGAGCCGAGCGGCGCGGCGCGTCACGCCGGCCGCGCCGGCATCGATGACGAAGCTGTGATCGTAGCCGTCGATGGGAAGCGTGGCGTCGCGCGTGCCCATGCCGCTGCCGATGCTGCGCGCGATGCGAAAGTCGAATGGCGTGCCCGTCACGGATGCGAGCACACCGGTCGGGAGAATCTCGTCGTCCACCGGCAGGTAGTGCGACGCGTTGAGCGACAGGTGATGGTCCAGGATCTCTCCCGAGCCATGGCCTGCGAGGTTGAAGTACGAGTGCTGCGTGAGGTTGACTGGCGTCGCGCGGTCAGTGGTCGCGAAGTAGTCGACGCACAGTTCGTTGGCGTCCGTGAGCGTGTACGTGACCCGCGCGTGCAGCGTCCCCGGGAAACCTGATTCACCGTCGGGACTCGTGTACGAGAGCACCGCGCCAACCACGGTGTCGCTCACGAACGGATCAACGTGCCACACGGCACGGTGAAAACCGTCCGCCCCCCCGTGCAGCAGATTGGCGCCGTCGTTCGTCGGCAGGGTGTAGCGCACGCCGTCGAGCTCGAATCGTCCGAAGGCGATGCGATTCGCGTAGCGGCCGACGAGCGCGCCGAAATAGTGGCCATCGTGCAGGTATTCGTCAAGCGTGTCGTAGCCGGGCGTCACGTCCACGACGACCCCACACCGGTCTGGCACCTTCACCGCGCTGATGATGCCGCCCAGGCTGATGAAGCAGACCTCCATGCCCGACGCATTGGTGAGCGTGTGTCGCTCCACCCCACGACCCGATGGGGTCGTGCCGAATGGCGCGCTGGCATGCGGAGGTGCGTGGCCGCCGATCGTCGACCTCACGGGCTGTACGCGTAAAGCCCGAGCATCGTGCCGACGAAGCCCCCGGCCACTTTGGTGCTGAGCATCTTTCCGTCGGCGTTGCCGTGCAACAGCGTCCATTCGCCGGGCCGCGTGCCGAAGGAAAAGTCGTATCGATCGCTCCGCCCCTGGATCTTGAGCTGGATTGGCGCGGCGGTGGACACGGGCATCGACGCGATGACGGTGCCCACCGCACCAGTCGCGGCGCCAGCGCGCTGTTCGAGCTGTACGACAGTGCTCCCGTTTACGCGTCCGACCGACAGGAAGTAGTAGTACTCGTCGTTCTGGAAGGCGACGATGCCCGCCTTGTCGCCGTTCTTCGCGGGAGCGTATGCCATCGACGTCGACGCGGTAAAGGCGAGATGCTGCTGGCGTCGACCAACGAACGACGGTTGCATTGTGCGCGCAAAGGTCGCGGGCCGCGAGCGCAGCGTGAGCGCGCCCGTGAACGACGTGAGGTCGTACCAGTGGTCGCCCGGTCCGCGAATGGTCTGCCAGTGCATCGGCAGCGCCGGACCGTCGAACTCATCGCGCACGGCGAAGTTGCCACTCGTCGGCATCGCGGATGCAGGTTGCCGCGGCAGCGTCGGCCGACGATGCACGTATGGCACCAACTCGTTGCCCGTGGTGATCACCGGCCAGTCGTTCACCCACTTCACCGGCATGAGGAACGTCTCTCGGCCGGTGTTGTAGATGTCGTCACCGTAGGTGCGCGTGCCGAGGAACACGGCCCACCACTCGCCGGCGGGGGTCTCGATGAAGTCGGCGTGGCCGGTGGTCGTAATGGGAAATGGCCGTGACTTGTCGAGGTGACGCTGCGTGAGGATCGGGTTGCCCGCGAAGGGAATCCACGGCCCCGTCGGCGCGGTGCTCCTGAACACCACTTCGGAATGCTGGTCGCCCGTGCCGCCCTCCGCGCAGATGAGGTAGTAGTGGCCGTTGCGCTTGAAGATGTGCGGCGCCTCGATCCAGATGGGATTCTTCGCGAGATCCACGCCGCCGTTCACGATCATCGTGCGGGGACCGACCATCTTCTTCGACGCGACGTCCAACTCCTGGATCCAGATCGCGCGGTGGCCGCTGTAGCGCGGCGTCTCGATGGGCGGGCCGTTGTTCAAGACCCACGCCCTGCCGTTGTCGTCGAAGAAGATGGACGGATCGATGCCGTCCACGCTCGGCAGCCAGATGGGGTCGGACCACGGGCCAGCCGGATTGGTCGCGGTGACGATGAAGTTGCCGCCGCGATCCACCACCGTCGTGATCATATAGAACACGCCGGCGTTGTGACGAATGACAGGGGCAAAGATGCCACGTGAAATCCCGGCGCTGTCGAGGTTGAGCTGCGAGCGGCGCACGAGCACGCTGCCGATTTGCGTCCACGACACGAGGTCCCTGCTGTGGAAGATCGGCACGCCGGGAAAGTATGCGAAACTGGACGTGACGAGATAGTAGTCGTTGCCGACGCGTATCGCGCTGGGATCGGGATAGAAGCCGGCGAGGATCGGGTTGACGTACTGGTCGTCGCCGGGGCGAGTGGCCTTGTAGATGGAGTCCTGCCCCTCGTACGCGAACCACTCGAATCGCGGGTCGGCGGTGGCCGCCGGCATTTCGACCCGCTGCACGGCACAGCCGGCGAGGGCGAACGCCAGCAATGTCATCCTGAGCGCAGCGAAGGATCTGCACGTCAGTCGCTGAGGTGCAGATCCTTCGCTGCGCTCAGGATGACAACACGTGCGCTCAGGATGACAACACGTGCGCTCAGGATGACAAAGGATGTTGCCGACGAGTGTGACCGGATTGGCGAAGCGCATGGCTGACCAGTAGAGAGCGGAATGAGGCGAACGGCGGGGAGCGAAACGCATTCATGGCGAGTGCGACGCGGGCTCCCAGCGCATGATGAGGTCGTGCACGCCCTGGAGATGCAGGCGCATGCGGTCGATGGCCAGCGGCTCGTCCCGCTGGTCGATGGCCGCGAGGATCGCGACATGCTCCGCGTGGTCGCGCACGCGCGACGCACCGATGCCGAGGATGAGCCGCTGCTCCTCGCGGAACAGCTCGTGGAGTGCGCTCAGCAACTGCGCGAGGACGGCGTTGCCCGACGCGTTCGCAATCTGATGATGGAAGGCCATGTTCGCGGCGTTGAGGCGAACGTCGTCGTCGAGACTCGCTTCGGCGTCTCCGAGCAGCCGGTGCAGCTCCTCGAGGTGTTCGGGCTTCGCATTGCGCACCGCGTCCCCGGCCGACTGCATCTCGAGCGGCATGCGCGCGCGAATGAGGTCGAGCAGCAATTTCTTCGTGACCGTGCCGCCGAAGTCGGGCGTCGCCAGCACGAGGACGTCGTCGCTCCGGCTGACGAACACGCCGGAGCCATGCCGGATGCTCACGACGCCCATGGCCTCGAGCTTCTTGAGCGCTTCGCGAATGGTCGGATGTCCCACGCCGAAGCGGCGCGCCATCTCCATGATGGGCGGCAGCCGATCTCCTCGGCGGTAGTCGCCGCCCTGGATCGAGCCGCGGATCTGGCGCGCGAGCCGGTCGGACAAGCTCTGCCGCTCCAGCGGAACGAACGCGTGCTTCATGCCTGCTCCTGTCCGATGATTCCGTCTCCGGCCCCTATGGCACCAACGCCGGCGGCTTCGCCAGCTGGATCACCGCATCGAACGCCGGCTTGGGACGGTTCTGCCGGTCGAAGAGCAGCGGGTGGTTCGTGCGTCCGCGCACCGGCCAGCCGTTGAGCCACGAGTCGCCGTCGGCCACGCCCCAGAACGTGATGTGGTCGATGATATCGCGATGCTTGAGGTAGACCGCGAACATGTCGGAGTAGCGCTTCGCCAGCTGCTGCTGCACGGAGTCGGGCAGGCCGGCGGCGTACGGGTTGGCGTTGGCTTGCATCTGCGCACGCACGGCGACGTCGGCCGTGTTGTTGGCCGTGGCGCGCGGCAACACGTCGATGTCCAGCTCCGTGATGTTGCCCTTCACGTTCGCGGCGCGGAACGCCATGAACATCGAGTCGACGAGTGCCGCGGATGGCCAATCCAGCTTGTGGTGGTCCTGCGAACCGATCGCGGCGACGGGAATGCCCGCGGCGCGAATGCGCCTGACGAGCGCGACGGCGCTGTCACGCTTCGCCGGCGTAGCGAGGTTGTAGTCGTTGTAGTAGAGCTCCGCGGCCGGATCCGCTGCGTGCGCGTACTCGAACGCCTTTACCACGAAGTCGTCGCCAATGATGCGCGACCACTGAGACTGACGCATGGTGCCGTTCTCATTGAGCGCTTCGTTGACGACGTCCCATCCGTTGATGCGTCCCTTGTAACGGCCGACGACGCGGTCGATGTGGTCCTTCATGCGCGCGAGCAGCGCGTCGCGCGTGAGCGGCGCGCCTGCCGCATCCTCGAACACCCAACGCGGCACCTGGCTGTGCCACACGAGTGTGTGGCCCACGATGAACATGCCGTTCCGTTCCGCGAACGCGACGTACTTGTCGGGCGGATCGAAGTTGTACGTGGCGAGCTGCGGATGGACGTTCTCCCACTTGAGCACGTTCTCGGGAGTGACCTGGTTGAACTGCGCCTTGACCAGCGCGACGCTCGATGTGTCCCGCTCCTCGAACTGCTTGGGCGCGAGCGCGGCGCCGATCTGGAAGGCGCCGCGAAAGGCGTCCTTGAGGGAGGTCGTCGAGGGCGGCGTGGCCGCGACGGGTGGCGACGCCGTCGTCGTGGCGCAGGCGGAGATGGTTAGTAGGGCGAGAGACACACAGGTCCCTCTCTTCGCTCGGGACGACAAACGGGCTCGGGACGACAAACGGGCTCGGGACGACAAATAGGCTCGGGACGACAAATAGGCTCGGGGCGACCGTGTTTTCATGACGCAGCCGTTGCTGGAGTAGGGAACTGGCGCCGGCGTTCCGCCAGCGCATCCTGGATCTCGATGTTCAGCGACTTGTTGATCCTGTAGAAGAACAGGCACGCCACCACGATGCAGAGGAAGATCGCGGGGTAGATGCTGACGGTGAGGCGGATGCCGAGTAGCGCTTCCGGCGTTTGCGCGACGTTCGCCCGATACCCGTAAGCCGCCAGCAGCCAGCCAGCGATGGCGCCGCCGATGCTGAGTCCCGTCTTGAGGCCGAAGAGGATGGTCGCGAAGATCACACCCGTGATGCGGCGGCTCGTCTTCCATTCCGTGTAGTCCGCGACGTCGGCGAACATGGCCCAGATGAGCGGGATGGTCGGCGCGTAGGCGAGCGTGCGGGCCCACTCGAGCAGGAAGGTCGCCCAGATGGCGTCCGGCGGCAGGAGGATGAACGCCGCCAGGCAGATGGTCGACAGCGAGAAGCCGACGATGGCCACTGCGCGCTTGCCGAACCGGCTCGCCAGCCACACCGACGCGATCACGCCGACGACGGTGACCACCTTGCTCGAGATGTTGAACAGGCTGAACCCCACCGCGGAGACGTTGCTCCGGTCCGGCGTGAGCACCAGGCCGAGTCCGTCGGCAATGGTGTGGAGGAATCCACCAGACGTCGCTGTGCTCACGAGCCCGTGCGTCGTCATGAACGTGTACAGCGCATCCTTGTCGACGTAGTACTGGAAGTAGTAGAACGTCGTGCCACCCTGCATCGCGGCGAAGATGAAATGCGCCACGGTCAGCAGAAACATCGCGATCCACGGACCGTTCTTCAGCAGGCTCTTGAAGTCGCCCCTCGCGTCTGTCTTCTGGTCAACGCTCGGCACGATGCGCTCGCGCGTGGTGGCGAAGGTGATGATGAAGCACACCACGCAGATCACCGCCCATAGTGCCATCGTCATCTGCCATCCCTTCGCGGAATCGCCCTGGCCGAACTTGGCGACGAGCGGCAGCGTAAAGCCGCCGACGATCAATTGCGCGAGCATGGCGGCGACGAAGCGATACGACGACAGCGACGTGCGCTCGATGCCATCGCCGGTCATCACCCCGCTCAGCGCGGAGTACGGCGTGTTGTTCATCGAGTAGATCGTCATGAGCAGGATGTTCGTCACGAACGCCCACAGGAGTCGCCCGCTGCTCGTGAAACCCGGCGTCGTGTACGCAAGCACCATGATGACGGCCCACGGCACCGCGGTCCATAGGATCCACGGCCGGAACTTCCCCCAGCGCGTGTTGGTGCGGTCCGCCATCACGCCCATCATCGGATCGAAGAACGCATCCCAGAGGCGGCCAACGAGCAGCATCGTGCCCGCCGCAGCGGCGCCAAGGCCCAGCGTGTCCGTGTAGAAGTTCAGCTGGAAGAGAATCATCGTCATGTAGACGAAATTCGCCGCCGCGTCTCCGAGGCTGTATCCCACCTTCTCGACGACTGAAAGCTTGCCGGTGTGCTGAGCCATTCTCCGCTGTGTGGTAGTGAGTTACGACTGCACTCGCAGGTGTACCGTTTGAAGATCCTCGTCGCGCGACGACGTACCGACCATCACCGAGAACTCACCGGGCTCCACGACGTACTGCATGCGGATGTCATGGAACGCAAAGGCATCGCTGCCCAGCGTGAGCTCCACCGTTCGCATCTCGCCAGGCTCGAGCCGCACCTTGGCGAACGCCTTGAGCTCCTTTACGGGACGCGTGACCGAACTCACGAGGTCTCGCACGTACACCTGCACGACCTCACTGCCCGCGCGAGCGCCCGTGTTGGCGACGTCCGCCAGCACGGTCACGCTGCCGCCAATGTCGATCGTTGGTTGCGACAACCGCACATTCGTTGCGCTGAACGTCGTGTAGCTCAGCCCGAATCCGAACGGGTAAAGCGGCGACACATCGTCGAACAGGTAGCCTCGACGCGCCGACGGCTTGTGATTGTAGAACGCCGGAATGTGTCCCACCGACCTCGGCACCGTGATCGGCAACTTGCCGCCTGGATTCACGTCGCCAAAGAGGACGTCGGCCACCGCGTGCCCAGACTCCTGGCCGAGGTACCAGCACTCGAGGATCGCCGGAACCTTGCCGTCGATGGCCGTGATGGAGAGCGGCCGTCCATTGAACAGCAGCACGACGACCGGCTTCCCCGTCGCCACCATCGCGTCCACCAACTCGCCCTGCCGACCCAGGAGATCGAGACTCGTGCGATCCCCAAGGTGATTGCGCGACCATGCCTCGCGGGACGTCTGCTCGTTGCCGCCGATGGCCAGCACGATCACATCGGCCGCGCGCGCCACCTCCACCGCCTCGGCAATCTGGCGGCGGTCGTCATCGGGCTCGCTCGGGATCACCGCGTCGATCATCCACGAGCCCCCGAGCGTGATGCGGCAGCCTTCGCTGTACACCACGTTCACGCGGTCGCCGACCTTGGCCGTGATGCCCTGAAGCACGGACGTCGTGTGCGATGGCACGCCACTGTAGCCGCCCAGCAACGGACGGTCCGCATTCGGGCCGATGACGGCGATGGTCTTGATGGCAGAGACATCGAGCGGTAGCAGCCCGCCGTCGTTCTTGAGCAGCGTGATCGTGTCGCGCGCCGCTTCCAGTGCCAGCGCCTGATGCGGCGCCGAGCCTACGACTGCGTGTGCGACGTCGGCGTCGACGTACGGGTCGTCGAACAGCCGCATGCGGAACTTCCACAAGAGCATCGGCGCGACGAGATGATCGAGCTCCGACTCCTGGAGCACACCCTCGCGGACCAGCTCGACCAGATGGCGATAGCAATCCGGCTCCGGCAGCTCGCTGTTCACGCCCGCGCGCGCGGCGAGCACGGCCGACTCGCGCTTGTCGGCGGCGAGGTGATGGCCGTGCGTGTCGGGGCGGTCGCCAAGCTCCCAGATGGCGTAGTAGTCCGAGACGGTGAAGCCCGTGAAGCCCCACTCACCGCGCAACACATCGTTCAGCAGCCACGCGCTTGCGTGGGATGGCACGCCGTCCACTTCATTGTACGACGGCATGACGCTGATGGCGCCCGCCTCCTGGACCGCCGCCTTGAATGGCGGCAGGAACACTTCGCGCAACTCGCGCATCGAGACATTGGCCGGCGCGCAGTTCTGCCCCGACTCCGGCTGCCCGTGCGCGACGAAATGCTTGAGCGTCGCCATCACGCGGGTCTTGTCGAGGAACGTCGCGTCGCCCTGGAAGCCGCGCACGGCCGCGACCCCAAGGCGCGTGACGAGATGCGGGTCCTCGCCGAACGTCTCCTCCACTCGGCCCCATCGCGGATCGCGCGCGACGTCCACCACGGGCGTGAGCGCCTGGTGCACGCCGCGCGACCGCGCTTCGAGCGCCGTCATCGTATACAGCCGCTCGACGAGCGACGGATCGAAGGTCGCGGCCAGGCCGATGGGCTGCGGAAAGCTCGTGCCGTCGATGGCGGCGTGGCCGTGCAGGCACTCGTCGTGAAACACGACGGGAATACCCAGCCGAGTCTCCTCGATGAAGAACTTCTGGATGGCGTTGCAGAGCTCGGCCTGCTGTCGCGCGTTGCGCCCCTTCTCCGGCTCGTGTCCCGAGCCGCCCGCATCACTCGGCCGGCCGACCTGGCCGATGCCGTTGCCATGCGCGAACGCGACACGTGCCTTCTCGAGATCGAAGACGCCGTGCTCGTCGACGAGCGTGTCGGCTTTCTGTTGCCAGACACACATCATCTGCGCGGCCTTCTCGTCGAGCGTCATGCGCGCAAGGAGATCCTCGACGCGTCGTTCAGCCGGCAGCCCCGCGACCTGGTACGGCAGCATTCACGCTCCCTGGTGCAAATCGGTCATGCATCGCATCAGCGCTTCCCGGGATGGTGGACCGAGTCGCGGACACTCGCCCGAGGCAATATTGTTTTCTTGACTAACAAAGAGCAAAAACGAAGGAGTTCAGCGACTTGGGTCGTCTCTCGCGTGCGTCTGCCTGGACGGACCCGGGCCCCATTCAGGGTAGCCATGGAGGGAACGGACTCATAAGATGACCGGCACACAGATACTATCCGTCCGATTTTGTCTGTCAAGAGAATTATTTCCATTGCGGCCTACTCTTCTACCGGCGCATTCTTTCTCGCGAAGTCTTCGTCGCGCCGCCCAACCGGATCCCGTTGAGCCTCCCGAACGACCGATCGTACGACGCAACGTCCCGCGGCGCCGCCCCCGACCGCGGGTCGATCGCGCGAGACCTCTTTGCTGCCCGCGAGGCCGGCGTGCTCGCGGCGCTCGTGGTGCTGTGCGTCGGGATGTCACTCGCGAGCCCCTACTTCTTTACGCTGCGCAACATCTTCAACGTGCTGCAATCCATGAGCACCATCGGCATCATGGCGGTGGGAATGACGATGGTGCTCGTTGCCGGCGGCCTGGATCTCTCCGTCGGCTCGATCCTCGCCGTGGGCGCCGTACTGACAGCACGGCTCATGACATACCACGGCGTGTCACCGTGGCTCGCCGTCCTCGCGGGGCTCAGCGCCGGCGTCCTGTTCGGGTTGATCAACGGGCTGCTCATCACGCGCGCGCGCATCGTCCCGTTCATCACGACATTGGGCACCCTGAGCATCGGGCGCGGACTCGCGTTCCTCCTCGCCACCGCCGGCGCCGGCTCCGTCGCGAGCAATGTCCCGATGCGCGATCCGAGCGTCGGATTCCTCGGTGCGGGATACCTCGGACCCGTGCCGATGCCGGTGATCATCATGCTCGCGCTCGTCGTGCTCGCTGCCGTCTTCCTCGCTAACACAGTACTCGGCCGCCAGATCTACGCTGTTGGCAGCAATCCACGCGCCGCTCGACTCTCTGGCATCGCTGTCGAGCGCGTCCAGTGTTTTACATATGTGATAGCTGGCGGCCTGAGCGCGCTGGCAGGGATTATTACGACCGGGCTGTTTTCCACGGCGTCAACGAACCTGGGACAGGGCGTCGAGCTCGACGTCATCGCAGCCGCTGTCATCGGCGGAACCAGTTTACAGGGCGGTGAGGGAAGCGTGGTGGGCACGCTGTTCGGCGCGGCAATCATGGCGGTGGTCAGGAACGCGTTCGTGCTGCTCGGCCTGCCGCTGCACTTCCAGACCATGATCATCGGCGCCGTCATCCTGCTCGCAGTTGGCCTCGACCGTCGCCGCTGACCTCTCGCCCCTCGCCGTTCTTCGCTCGCCGTTCTCCGCTCGCCGTTCCAAGCTCGCCGCCAACTCCCTCCATACCCATGTGCATCTCTCACTGCTTGCGCGCACTGCTGTTCGCCATTCCGCTTGCTGCCGCCGCCTGCAGTAGCGAATCGCCGCGTGGCGCGGCATTAGGTCGTCCGCCCAACGCGCCGGCGTTCGCATCAGCAGGTACGGTTCCGGACGAGGGCGCCGTCAAACCCGTCGACCAAGCGCCTGGGAAACCGCTGCGCATCGCGGTGCTCGGCCTGGAGAGCAGCCCGTTCTGGATCCCGGTCAAGGCCGGTGTCGAGCGCGCGGGGCGCGAGCTCGCGTCGCGCGGCGTGACGGTGGAGTGGATCGTGCCGGGGGAGAATCACACGGCCGATGTGTTCGGCCGAGCAATCGACGGCGCGGTTGCCAAGCAGTACGACGCGATCGCCACGATCGCCGGCGACGCGGGAGTCGCGGCATACATCGACAGGGCCGTGGCCGCCGGCATCCCCGTCGCCACGTACAATTCGGAGACGGACACGCCAAACCAGCGTCTCTTCTTTGTCGGCGCCGACAGCTACGCGCAGGGGAAGGCTGCCGGCACGCTCATGTGCCGACTGGTGGGCCCTGCCGGAAAGGTCGGGATCATCACCGGGTTCTTCGCGGTCGAGGCGCACCAGGCACGCGTCAAGGGTTTCGAGGATGCTCTAAAGGCGGAGTGCCCGAACACGACGGTCGTCGGGCGCGTCGAGAATCAGGACAAGGCCGAGATCGCGTATCAATTGGCGAAGGACTTCATGACGGCCCATCGGGACCTCGCCGGCCTGATCGCCATCGCCGGCTCACCATTCGGTGCGGCGCGCGCCGTCGAGGAAGCGAACATGGCCGGCAAGGTGCACCTGGTGACGTTCGACCAGGTGGACGAGACCATGGACTACGTGCGCAAGGGCGTCATCGCCGCCACGATCGGGCAGAACCCGGACGCGCAGGGCTACGACACGGTCATGCGCCTCTTCAACTATCTCGCGGCAGGACAGCTCCCACCGTACGGACGCCTCCTCACGCGCGCGGACGTGATCACGAAGGACACCGCGGGGCTCCAGCCCTGATCCTGCCGACGAAAACGCCACCGACACTGGGCGCGCCACTGCTCGAGGTGACCGGCGTGCACAAGCGCTACGGCGGCGTGCACGCGCTGCGTGGTGTGGACCTGTCGGTGCACGCAGGCGAGGTACACGCCCTGGTCGGCGAGAATGGTGCAGGTAAGAGCACGATCATCAATGTGCTCGCCGGTGCCGTGCGGCGTGACGCAGGTCGCGTTTCGTTCGATGGTCAGGACGTCGACTTTCGCACACCCGCTGAGTCGCAGGCGGCGGGAATCGCCGTCATCCACCAGGAGCTCGCCACGATGCCCGCGCTCAGCGTGGCCGAGAACCTGTTCATCGGGCGACTGCCGGCGCGCGGGGGATGGCTCGATCGCAGCGCGATGCGCGACCGCGCGCGCGCACTGCTGGCCGAGGTTGGACTCGATGTGGACCCGCGGGTGGCTGTGCGCGACCTGAGCCTGTCGCAGCAGCAGCTCGTGGAGATCGCGAAGGCATTGTCGGCGGGGGCGAGGCTGCTCATCATGGACGAGCCTTCGTCTTCGCTCACCGAGCACGAGACGCAGCGCCTGCTCGCCCTCGTGCGGCGCCTGCGCGCACAGCGCGTGGCGATCGTGTACGTGACGCACCGCATGGGTGAAGTGTTTGACGTCGCCGACCGTATCACGGTCTACCGCGACGGCGTGTACGTCGACACGGTGGCCACGGCGGCGACGACACCGGCCGCCATTGTCGCACGCATGGTCGGCCGCGAGTTAGCCGGTGCGGCGCGCATCGAGACGGAGCCTACCGGTGACGTGATGCTCGAGGTGCGCGGACTCACCTCTCGACAGCGCGGCATTGCGGCGTCGGGGCGCGTCGCGCTTCACGACGTCAGCCTCACGGTTCGGTGCGGCGAGATCGTCGGGATGGCCGGCCTCGTGGGCGCCGGTCGTTCGGAGGTCGCGCGCGCGGTGTTCGGTGCCGACTCGTTCGACGCCGGCGAGATTCTGGTCGACGGCCGCGCGGTGCGCTTCCACTCGCCGGCCGATGCGATCCGCGCCGGCGTGGCCATGGTGCCCGAGGACCGGAAGGCACTGGCGCTCTTCCTCGACAAGCCCGTTCGCTGGAACATCTCAATGGCGCAGCTGCCGGCGCTCGCCCGGTTCGGCATCGTCCCGCGCGGCGCCGAGCGATCACTCACGGCAGAGTATGTGCAGCGACTGCGAGTCAAGACGCCGGGCATCGACGTGCCAGTACGCACTCTCTCCGGCGGCAACCAGCAGAAGACCGTGCTCGCGCGCTGGCTCGCAACACGTCCGCGATTGCTCATCCTCGACGAACCCACGCACGGCGTGGACGTCGGGGCGAAGGCGGAGATCTACGATCTCATCCGCGGCCTGGCGCGCGACGGAATGGCGATCCTGCTCATCTCGTCAGAGCTGCGCGAGGTGCTCGAGTTGAGTCACCGCATCGTGGTGATGCGCGCGGGTCGCGTGTCCGGAATCCTCGATCGTGCTGATGCGGACGAGCACACGGTGATGATGCACGCCACCGGCGCGGAAGCCCAGGACAACATGTCACCCTGAGCTACAAGCGAAGGATCTGCACTTTGTCGTTGCACAACCGCAGGTGCAGATCCTTCGCTGCGCTCAGGATGACAACAATTCTCAGCGCTTGCACTCAGGAGAACATGTCATCCTGAGCCACAAGCGAAGGATCTGCACTTTGTCGTTGCACAAGCGCAGGTGCAGATCCTTTGCCTTGGCTCAGGATGACAACAATTCACGGACCGCCAGCGCTGGCTGTAATGACCGCCACGCTCGGCCGGAGGCCATCGCTCGACGCGGTCACCACGATCCGACCCGTCTGACCGGGTTTCGCCCTGACGATGACGAGAGCGAGCCCATTGAACGCATTGCGCTGCGGCGCCTGGAACGGCTCGAAGCTGGTAGGATCGCCATTGTCGGTGGCCACGATCTCCCCTGGACCTTCGATGGTGAATCGAATCGCGTTGTTCGCGCGCGGGGCCATCAGTCCACCCGTGTCCGTAACGCGGACAGTGACGAAGGACAGGTCGCGGCCATCGGAACGAATAACGGAACGATCTGGCAACGCGGCAAGCCGCGCTGGTGGTCCGGCGGTCTTGACCCGATCCGTCGCCCACTTTCGGCCCTGCTTATAGGAGACTACTTCCAGTGTGCCGGGAGAGTACGCAACCGAGTCCCAGCGGATCCGGTACTCGAACGGACCCTTCTTCTTGCGGCCCAGCGATCTGCCGTTGACGAACAGCTCCGCCTCGTCGCCGGATGTGAAGACGTGCACGGGCGTGACCTGTCCAACGCGCTCCGGCCATGTCCAGTGGGGCAGCAGATGCGCCATTGGAAAGTCCTGACGCCAGTGCGCCTGATACAGATAGAACCGGTCCTTCTTGAAGCCCGCCAGGTCGATGATGCCGGAGTACGAGCTGCGCGACGAGTAGTACGGCGTCGGCTCGCCGAGGTAGTCGAAGCCAGTCCACACGAACTCCCCGGCGACGTACGGATGCCGCTCGAGGGAGCCGAACACCTTGTCGACGGAGGATCCGAAGTCGACGGCGTAGAGCTCGTAGGCGCTGACGTGATGACTCCTCGAGTCACCGCCCCGTCCGTCCCGAATCGGTGAGCTGCTCGCGCTCGTCACCGGGAACAGGTACACACCGCGACTGCTGAACGCCGACGCGGTCTCGGCGCTGAGCACGACCTTGTCAGGAAAGCGCGCGTGGAAGATTGGAAACTGTGGGGGAGTTCGAATGCGATCGGTCCCGGCGAACTCCGGGTCCTGACGGATGCCTTCGCCCTGATAGTTCAGGCTGATGACGTCGAGCACTGCCGGGAGGGGCATGTCGGGCTTGGCCCAGTTCATCGCGCTCGTTGCTGGACGAGTTGGGTCCTCGTCGCGCACGATGTCCACGAGTCGCTTCGCGATCGCAGCGCCTTCGTCGGCGGTGTATTGCTCGCCGACCTCGTTGCCCACGCTCCACATGATGACGGACGGGTTGTTGCGGTCGCGGCGGACCATTGCGCGGAGGTCCTGCTCGTGCCAGTCGGGGAAAATCAGGTGGAAGTCCAACGGCGTCTTCTGCCGGACCCAGGAGTCGAACGCTTCATCCATTACGAGAAAGCCGGCGCTGTCCGTGAGCGTAAGCAGTTCGGGCGCGGGCGGATTGTGGCTCATCCGGATCGCGTTCGTCCCCATGTCGCGCAGGATTTCCAGTTGGCGTTCTGCTGCGCGCGTGTTGAAGGCTGCGCCAAGGGCGCCGAGGTCGTGGTGGTTGTTGACGCCCTTGAGCGGCACGCGCTCGCCGTTGACGAGCACACCGGAGTCCGGATGAAATCGCAGGTCGCGAATGCCGAAGCGCGTCTCGTAGCGGTCGAGCACCCTGCCCCGCTGTGCGACCTCAGTCACCGCCACGTAGCGATGCGGCCGCTGCGTCGGCGGCGGCCCCCACAGCTTCGGCTTCGCGAGCGCGACCGATCCCTTGGTCGTCGCGCTCGCGCCTGCCGCCACCGGTGTACTCGCGGCGACGATGGTGGCGACAGATGCGCCGGTGCGCCGGCCGCGCACGTCGAGTGCATAGATGCGCGTCGCGACGTCGACGACGACGTTGCTCCGCGAGTCGTTGTCGATCGTCACGTCGAGATCGATCGTGGCGGAGGATGCGGAGACCTGCCGCGACCGCGCGTACGTTCCCCACTGCGCGACGTGCACGGGCTGTGTCTTGGTGAGCCACACGTGGCGGTAGATGCCGCCGCCCGGATACCACCGCGACGAGCTGGGCGGATTATCGAGCCGGATCGCGAGCTGATTCGCTTCGCCGAAACGGACATATGGCGTCAGGTCGACGCGCCATGAGGAATAGCCGAACGGCCAGCCGCCGACGATCTGTCCGTTCAGCCATACCGTCGCGTAGGACATTGCGCCGTCGACGTCGAGAAAGATGGAGCGTCCGGAATCGACGGCAGGGATGTCGAGCTTTCTGCGGTACCAGCCGATGCCCCAGCTGGGCAGTCGGCCCATGCCGCCAGAATTGCCTGTTACGAGGAACGGTCCCGTGATCGCCCAGTCGTGCGGCAGGGTCACGCGTTGCCACGCAGCGTCGTCGAAGTCGCGCTGCACGTAGGCGACGTCACCGCCCCAGTTGCCGGCAGGCCGCGTAAACCGTCGCGCGGGATCCTTGATGAAGTCGTTGCCCGTTGGCAGGATCCACGACTTGATCACTGTCGGCGCCGCGCTGATGACTCCCACCGGCGCCCCGGGTTGGGCGTCAGCGGGTCTGTCGTCCCGCTCGTCTCGCACCACCGGACGCGCGTCGTAAAGCAGGCTGACCGCGTTCCTCGGCGGGTCGTTCTTCGTGAAGCGCCAGCCGGTGTCGATCGAAATGCGTTCGCGTGGGGTCGGCGCCTGCGCTGCCAGCGAGGTGGCGGCGACGAGAAGTGAGACCAGCGTGAGGAAGTATCGCATTTGTGTGCGTTCGAGTCCGACGAGCCGCTGTTAGTTGGGCGCGGGCTTTGGCGTCGGCGTTGACGTCCGGCGCGTCGTGTCCGGAAGCGGAATCCCGACCGCGCCGCCCGACCAGGTGGAGACGTGGATGACGCCGGCGCCGTTGTCGACGCCCCACCTCGCGGTGGCGGCGGGGCCGTCGTAGAACCGCAGGGTGTTCACCAGCCGTGGCTGGACTCCGCGCAGTGCCTCCACGTCGCCGAGCCGGACGCCATCGACGTAGACCCATACGACGCTCGGCAGGACGAAGCTGTCGACGCCTCGCGGCCGCAGCCAGATCGACCGGAGTGCCGCCACCGCGTCATATGCCGTGGTGAACTTCCCGGTGAGCATCTCATCGCGGGTGATGACAGAGCGGTCGAGCCGGCGCCCCTCGCTCGGCTGAGCGGTCCGGCATCCCGATCCCAGCGCGACCACGGCGAGGATGACGAGTCCGCGAAACCGACTGCGTACAGGTCCAAGAGCTAGTGATGATCGCATCATCCACCTCGCCGGTTGTGTGATCAGCGTCCACGCATGTCACGCGCTCGCGTCGTCAGCTGCGCTCTCGACCCATCACGACGCGACGTATCGAGGCAAAGTACCTCCAGTCGCGCGAGCGCGACTGGAGGTACATCCCTGCATCTAGCTCCCTGGTCCGGCCATCGATCAACCCATGTCGCTCAGTAGCCCGGGTTCTGCGGAAAGGCCGTCGCGCCGCCTTCCGTGCGGTCGATCTGCGTCTGCGGAATCGGGCGAAGGATGTGCGTCGCCTTCACGTTCAGCCCCGCCCTGGCGTTATATGCCTTGATGCGCGCCTGGAAGACAGCGGGTCCCATGCGAGCCAGCGTCCACCAGCGGTTCTCTTCACCGACCAGCTCGCGCTCGCGCTCGTCGAGCAGGAAGTCGAGCGGACTCGCAGTGAGCGCGGCCAACTCAGTCGCGCCGAGCGTGTTGGTCTGACCGGGCTTCGCGGCGCGCTGGCGGATGACGTTGAAGTCGGCGATCGCGTCGTTGGGCCGGCCTGCGCGAATGTTCGCTTCAGCGCGCATGAGGTACAGGTCGGCGAGCCTCCACAGCCACCGGTCGCGATGACCCTCGAAGGTGTTTGGGTCGGCGCGCGTCTGGTCGAGCCATTTCAGGAGCGTCGGGAAGAGGTTGTCGGTGTACTCGCTCTCTCCGTACTTCCTTCCCTGCCCAGTCTTCGCGACCGTTGCCGTGCCCGGGAAGAAGACCGCCGTGTCGCCGTTTGGCTGCTTCCAGAGCCGTTGGAAGCTGTCCTCGTAGCGACTGTCCGTCGTCCGATTCCACAACCCCAGCGTGTGTGGCGTCGGCTTCACTCGGCAGAAGGGACGTCCGTAGGCCCTCGTGCGCGCGAGTGTCGGCACCGCGACGCCGCCGAGGTCGTATCGCATGGTGAAGTACAGGTGCATGCTGTTGCCGAACGGATCATTTGCACCGTCGCCGATGATCTGCGCCGCGAAGATGAACTCGGCGTCGGCCTTCTGTGCTGCCACATAGTCGCACGCGCCGTTGCCATTCTCGGGCCCGCAGAAGAGCGCGCGGAAGCTCGGGTTCAGCCTGTACGTATTCGAAGAGATGACGGCAGTCGCGAGATCGCGCGCCTTGTCGAAGTCTCCCACCGCGCCTCGCGTCAGGTAGACCTCGGTGAGCAGCGACTGCGCTGCGCCCTTCGTGGCGCGCATGACTTCCGTCTGCCTTGCGGGCAGGTTCGCGACCGCGAACTCGAGGTCGGGGACGATCACCTTGGCGTAGATCTCCGCCGGGGGAACGCGTGTGGCCGTCGTGACCACGCCGGCCGTCGGCAGCGTATCCACGCTCACCGCGCCCCACGTGCGGACGAGGTTGTGGTACATGAGCGCGCGGATGAAGCGCATCTCGCCCAGCCGAGTGTTCTTTAACGTCGCGTCGAGCGACGTCGAGCCGCCGATCGCGACGATCGCCGTGTTGGCCGCGTTGACGCCCTGATAGAAATTCTGCCAGCGATCCGTCAGCGGGTTGATGATCGATGGCGCAAGCGCCGCCGTGTAGTCGTTCCACCAGATGTTGTTCGCCAGCTGGTTACCGGCCTCCCACGTGTCGGTTCCCGCCATCGACATCTCGATCTCGGGCGCCTGGCCGTAGAAGTCCTTGAGCCGCGCGTAGGCTCCTACGGTGGCCGCGTTCGCACCGGCCGCCGTCTGAAAATAGTCTGCCGATACGCCGGTAATCGGACGCTCTGCCAGATCCATGCACGCCGCCAGCCCCGCAAGGGCCGCCAGACTCAGGACCATGTGTCTCTGCTTCATTTGAGTTGGTCTCTCTTTGCGTCGAAGTGAGTGTGCGGATTAGAAGCTGATGTCCAGGCCGAACAGGAACGTCTTGTATGCCGGACCGCCCTGATCGATCTGCGACGCCCCGTTGGCACCATTCCCCGCGCTGAAACCCGCCTCCGGATCCCAACCCTTGTAGTTGGTGAAGATGAACGGCTCCTGCGCGCGCGCGTACACGCGCGCGCGCCCGGCACGCAACTGCGTGGCAAATCTCGACGGCAGCGTGTACCCGAGCGTGATGTCGCGGATGCGGACATGCGAGCCGTCCTTGTAATTGCGCGCGCTGTTGTACTGCCCCTGGCCGGCGGTGTTCGGTCGCGGCTCCGTGCCGCTCTGATTCTCCGGCGTCCAGTAGTTCAACTTGATGTTGTTGAACCGGCCATCGAGGCTGCTGTATGCCGCCGTGAATGCATCGTCCACGTCGTAGCCAAGGCGTGCCGTCGCGAGCGCGGAGACGTCCACGCCGGCGAAGGCGATCCGGTTGTTCAGGCTCCCCTGCCACTTCGGGAAGTTGAAGTGCCGTCCGATGAACGTGCGATCGTCCGCGTTGAGCAGTCCGTCGCCGTTCTCGTCGGCCACGCGGATCTGCCCCGGCCGGCAGCCGCACATCGTGCGGGCGAGCGCCGAATCCGCCAGCTGCCACAGCCCGGTGTGACGGTAGTTGAAGTAGACGTTGATCGGCTGGCCGACCCACCGCCCGCTGCCTACGTCCGCGCTCAGCCCGCTCTGCAACGCGACGATCTCGTTCTTGTTCCTCGAGACGTTGAAATCGGACGTCCAGTCGACGCCGCGCCAGTTGTTGAGGTTCTGTGTCGACAACCCGACCTCGATACCGATGTTCTTGGTCGAGCCTACGTTCTGGAGGATGTTGGCGTAGCCCGACGTGTACGGCAGTGCGCGCTGCAGCAGCAGGTCGTGCGTGTTCTCGCGATAGGCGTCGATGGTGCCCGAGATGCGCTGATCGAAGACGCCGAAGTCCACGCCGACGTTGAACTTGTCGGTCGTCTCCCACTTGAGATCGGGGTTGGGAATGGCGCCCGGCTGGAAGCCGACGACAGGGAGGTTGTTGTTGGCGTAGGTCACGCGGCTGAGCAGGCCGAGCGTCTGATACTCGTTGATGGCGCTGTTGCCGACCCGGCCATAACTGACGCGGAGCTTCAGGTCGGAGATGGCGGGCACCGCCTTCATGAACGCCTCGTCACCGACCTGCCACCCGATGGAGGCAGCCGGGAAGAACGCGTACTTGTTCCCGTCCGCGAGCACGCTCGAGCCGTCGTACCGGCCGGTGAGCGAGAGGATGTAGCGATCGAGAAAGGTGTAGTTCAAGCGGCCCATGTACGACTGCAGCGCTCGCGTCGCGTACGTGCCCGTGAGCGTCGGCGCAGACCCTGTGCCGAGGTTGTACCAGAGCTGATCGTCGAATGGCAGGGCCTTCGACGCGGCCTCGTCGCGCACCGTCCGCAACTGCGCGACCTCGTAGAGGGCGGTGGCCTGCACCTGGTGCTTGTCGAGGAACGAGCGATCGAGCTCGAGGAAGTTGCTCAGCGTGAAATTCGTGTTCGTGTTCCGACGAATCAATGCATCGGGCGCACCCACACCACGCTTCTGCCGAGTGTACAGACCGATGAACTCACCGTCGGTCTCGTTGGTGTACTGCGGGCCGAAGTTGACGTGTGCGCGCAGCCCCTCAGCGATGGCGTACGAGCCAGTGAGTGTCCCCAGCACGTTCGTGCGGTCGAGCTGCCGGATGTAGGCCTGCGCCGCCATGACGGGGTTGACCAGCAATCCGTCCTCGGTGGGCAGGAAGACCGGCAGGCCGGCGTCGTCGTACATGCGGCCGAGCGCCGGATTGAACAGCGCTTCATCCCACATCACGGCACCGCGTCCGGCATTTCGATAGTTCCTGACCCCCTGCACGCCCAGCTGGAGGCTCAACTTCTTGTACTCGTGGCTGAGATTGAGCGAGGTCGTGCGCGCCACGTAGTCCTGGACGATCGAGATGCCCTCCTGCTGGAGGTAACCGAGACCGGTGCGGAAGCGCGTGCTCTCGTTCCCGCCGGCGAACCCGACCTGCGTGTTCTGCAGGTTCCCTTTGCGAAGCATGAGCTCCTGCCAGTCGGTATCGACCCCCGCGGCCAGGTTGGTGCGCATCGTCGCGTCGAGCGCGAACTGGTCGCACGGCGCGGGGTTGGTCATGTAGGTGGCGCACGCCGCCTGCGCAGCCGCGCTGCCGCCGGAGCGAACGGCTTCGCGACGGAAGTTGGCGAACTCCACGCCGCTCATCATCGGCACCTTGCGGCGCACGTTGGAGACGCCGTAGGTCGAGGTTGCCGTGGCTTCCGTCTTACCGCCGCTGGTGCCGCGCTTGGTGGTGATCATGATGACGCCGTTGGCGCCGCGGCTTCCGTAGACAGCGGCGGCGGAGGCGTCCTTCAGGACCTCGATGCGATCGAGGCTCGTCGGGTCGACATCCCGGAGGTCGCCGGTGATCGGCACGCCATCGACGACGTAGAGCGGAGCGTTGCTTGCCGAGATCGAGCGGACGCCGCGGATGCGAATGTTGTTGTTCGCGCCCGGCTCGAAGCTCCCCGCGGTGATGTCGACACCGGGGATGCGGCCCTTGATCGCGTCGAGCGGGTTGCTCGTGACGAGCTGACGAATGTCCTCGGGCTTGATCGCGGACACGGCGCCCGAGACATTGCGCCGGCTCTGGGTGCCGTAACCGACGGAAACGACGCCTTCGAGCACCTGCGCCTGATTGATGAGCGCGAAATCGGCGGTGGCGGTCTGCCCCGCTGTGACGGTCACCGTCATTGTCGCCTGCGCACTCCCGATACGGCGCGCCTGCAACCGTTGCGTTCCGACGGGAACGGCGTTGAGCGTGTAGCGACCCGCCGCGTCGGAGGTCGTGCCCACGACCGGGTTGGTACCGAGGACGACGATGCTCGCGCTGGCGAGCCCTCGTCCCTCGGTTGTCACGGTACCGGTCACGCGCCCTGTCGTCTGCGCCTGAGCAGCGGCGGCGACGAATGATGCGAGGACCAGAATGGTTGCCCTACATCCCATGAGTGGATGCTCCGAAGAGGTTTGAAATGGGTGCGGCGAGCTGGTAGCGCAGCGTGGGCGTGAGGGCCACGATCGGTAGGAGGGTTGTCGGCGAGCGCGGGTCGTCGGTGAGGAAAGGCGGGTGGCAAGCGGGCAGAGACTGGAGCGTATCGTGACCTCAGGTCGCTTTTGTTATTTGAGGTGACATTTTTGTTATTTGAAATAACATATTCGTTCAGCAGAGGAGTGAGCGAGGCTCCGAAGTCGCCTCCCGACATTGACCATCTGGAGCGTGCCTGCGCGTTCCCGACGGACTCGACACCCCTGAAACCACTCGTCGGCGCTAGCCTGTGGAAGCGTTGGCGATGGGTCGAACCGCTTCAAGCACGTTGAGTCCCTTCACCCTCAAGCGTACGTTGGTGGGCCCAACGAGGGCATCAGGTGATAAGATCACCAACTGCGGGAGATATTAAGCAACCGCTTTTGTCTGTCAAGAGAATTATTTGCCCGATGCCGCAGCGAGTGCCGATCGGGAGTTCTGAGCAGCCGACCTTCGCATCACCCGCTGCGTCACACCTATCGACCAGCAGCCCGCCGCAATGTGCTCGTTCGGTTGCCGCCTGCAGACCCGCCCCATACAAGCGTCGGCGACGCACGGCAGCATGCTTCTCTGCGTGTTACGCGGCGTTTGAACATCAACCGACCCTGACCATGCGACTTCGCCCGCTCGTCCTCGCGTTCGCCCTCGCTTCCCCAGCGCACGGCGCGCACTCCCAGCAGCAGGCACCCGCGCTGCGATTGCCGCGCATCTTCGGCGACGGCATGGTCATCCAGCGCGATGCGCCCATTGCACTCTGGGGTTGGGCGTCGCCGTCCAGCACAGTGACAGCGACGCTGCGCGCCGCCACCGCCTCCGCCCAATCCGACAGCACCGGCGCGTGGCAACTCCGACTCCCCGCGCAACCAGCCGGCGGCCCGTTCACGCTCGTCGTGTCCACTGCGACCAATCGCGTCACGCTGCGTGACGTATTGCTCGGCGACGTCTGGCTCGCCTCGGGACAGTCGAACATGGAGTTCGCCGTCGCCAGCGTGCGGAATGCGGCGCGCGAGATCAGCGCGGCCAACGACCCGATGGTGCGCCACTTCAAGGTGCCCACCTCGTGGTCGAATGCGCCCGAGCAGGACCTCACCGGTGGACAGTGGGAGCGCGCCGACCCGCAGCACATCCGCGCGTTCAGTGCGGTGGGCTGGTTCTTCGCGCGCGAGGTGCGCACGCGCGAGCGCGTGCCCATCGGCATCATCAACAGCTCGTGGGGCGGCAGCGCAATCGAGGCATGGATGAGCCGAGCGGCGCATGGGTTGTCGGACGAGGCGTGGGCGCGGGTGTTGCGCGACGAAACCACAAAGCTCGACTCCATTCGTACCTCCCTCCGCGCGAAGCTCGGCGACCTCCCGACGGCCGATGCGGGATTCGTGAATGGTCGCGCCCCGTGGGCTGACCCGACGCTCGATGAGACTGGATGGCGCGACATGCCAGTGCCGTCCTACTGGGAAGGCAACGGCTACGACGCCATGGATGGCATCGCCTGGTATCGCACGTCGTTCACGCTCTCCGACGCCGACCTGCGTGCCGGCATCACCGTGTCGATGCAGGCGATCGACGACGACGACATCACGTGGCTCAACGGTGTGGAGATTGGCCGCACAAATGGCTACAACATTCCGCGACGCTATGTGGTGCCCGCACGCATGCTGCGCGCGGGACGCAATGTGCTCGCGGTGCGCGTCGCGGACGGCGGCGGTGGTGGCGGCATCAATGCCACCGTGAGCATCACGCGCAACGGCGTGGCCTCGGCGATTGCGCTTCCGCCGGTGTGGAAGTTCAAGGTCGGTGCGGTGACGTTCCAGAACGACGGCCAGCGCATCAACAAGATTCCAACGGTGCTGTACAACCGCATGCTGCATCCGCTGCTCCCCTTTTCCATCAAGGGCGTTCTCTGGTACCAGGGCGAGAGCAACGCCAACGACGACGCACAGGCCTCGGCATATCGAGCGCAGTTCACGTCACTCATCGAGAGCTGGCGCCGCGAATGGAGGGGGGGACGCGACGCGGAGCCGTTTCCATTTCTCTGGGTGCAGCTCCCCAACTACGGCACCCCGGACACCGTGCCTCCGCGCAACGCCGCGTGGGCGACGCAACGCGCCTCGATGGAGGCGGCACTCGGCCTGCCGAAGACGGGACAGGCCATCACGATCGATGTCGGTGAGCCGGGCGACATCCACCCGCGCAACAAGCAGGATGTCGGTGCGCGGCTGGGCAAGGTGGCGTTGCGCGTTGCGTATGGACGCAATCTCGTCTCGTCCGGTCCGACTTATCGCTCACACGATGTGCAGGGGGCACGCGTCAGCATCGCGTTCGACAACGCCGGTGGCGGCCTGATGACGACCGGCGCGGGCGGGAGCGTCGGCGCGTTCGCCATCGCGGGAGACGACCGGCAGTTCGTACGCGCAAGCGCACGCATCGCGGGCAATCGTGTCGAGGTCTGGAGCGACCGCGTGCCGAATCCAATGGCGGTGCGGTATGCCTGGTCGAACAGTCCGGTGGACGCGAACCTGTACAACCGCGAGAAGTTGCCGGCGGCGCCATTCCGGACCGACCGATGGGGCGCGCTGCCGATCGCACCTGCCGCTGCGCCGGAGCAGGCCGCGTGGCCCGCGGACAAGGCAACGCCGCGCACCGATGCCAATTCCGTCCTGGCGCACCAGCAGCTACTCGAGAAGCGCACGCGAGGAAAGATCGACGTCTACTTCATGGGCAACTCCATCGTACGCCGCTGGGGAGCCACCGACTACCCGGACTTCCTCGCGAACTGGAACGCGAACTTCTTCGGGTGGAATGCAGCGGACTTCGGATGGGGCGCAGACCGCATCGAGCACATGCTGTGGCGCATCGAGAACGGGGAGCTCGATGAAGTGCATCCGAAAGTCATCGTGATACTCGCCGGCACGAACAACGTTGGCATGCGTCCCGGTGGCGACGAGAAGGTCGCGAACATCGCGCGTGGCCTGCGCGCGCTCGTCGACCTCGCGCGACGCAAGGCGCCGAATGCGACGATCATCGTTACCGGCATCTTCCCGCGTAACGACAACATGTTGGTGATGCCGGAGATCAATCGCATCAACGCCAATCTCGCTCGCTTCGCGAACGACTCCTCCGTGCGCTACGTCAACGTCAACGACAAGCTCGCGGACAGCACCGGCCGCCTGTTGGACGGCATGACGGTGGACAAGCTCCATCCGACGGTGAAGGGATATCAGGTCTGGGCGGACGCGCTCAAGCCGCTGTTGCACGAGATACTCGGCCCACCGGCCGCGACGGATCAGGCGCCGCCGCCAACTGGAGATCCGAGTGCTCGGAGACCGGCAACTCCTACTGCGCGGCCCAACCCGCGCTGACCAGCAATAGTCGCGGGGCCGACGGCTTCCCGGATGCGTCGCGCCATCCGGCGTTCGTGAGATTGTGGACGTCAAACGCCACGCGCGCGCGATTGTGTTGCCACTGGAATCGCGCGTTTCCGGTGAGGTAGCCTGATTCGCCGGCGCGCCGCGCCTCCCCAAGGTCGACGTGCACGTCCACTGCGTCTGCGAGACGGTGTGCGATGCGCATGCCCATCTGTCGGGTCAACGGGCGCAGAGCGTACTTGCCCGTGAGTGCCGCTCCCTGCGATGCGTCGAGCGTGACACCGTTGGCGTACAGCGAATAGTCGACCCGATGAAACCTGGGGAGTTGCACCTGCGCCTCGAAGCCGCGATACGTGGCGGTGCCGACGTTCGTCGCACGCCACGGCGTCGCCGACGGCGCGCCGGTGGGCTTCACCCAGTCGATCAACGCGTCAGCTTCGCGCGTATACCCCGCCACGTCCACCACGACAGAACCCGGCGTCCATCGCACTCCGGCGTCGCCGCTCCAGAAACGCTCGGCTCTTAGATCCTTGTTGCCGATGCTGGACGGATCCGCGTAATAGCGCTCCGTCCACGTGGGCGCGCGAAAGCCGCGTGCCGCGCTCGCGCGGAGCCGCACCGCGGGCACCACCTCCCACGCGGTGCTCACAGACGGCGAGAAGAACGCGCCATATCCCGACGAGCGATCGCCGCGCAGTCCCACATTCAGCGTGGCCGAGCGGTCGCCGATCGTGCCTTCGGCATAGAGCCCGCTGCGCCATTCGCGGTGTCCGCCCAGCCGCGTGCTCGCGAGCTGGTCATGCGCCGCGTCCGCGCCTACCGCGAGTGCGAGTGGTCCTGCGCTGCCGCGTGCAAGGACGTCTCCACTCGTCTGCCACGTCTTGTGCACATTCTGGTAAATGGCGGGCCTATCGCGAATGAGGATGTAGTCGTCCGTGTGACGCCGAGTCGCCGCACCGGTGGAGAACGTCCAGTCGTTGCGCGACGTCAGCCATCGCGCGTCCCACGTCGTAGTGCCCGTTCGCTCCGTGGAGTTGTAGGGGCCGTAGAAATCAGCGGCACCAAAGTCGCGCACCGCGGCGCCGAGCGACGTGCGTAACACGCCTGACGCGCCTTGTCTCGAGAGGGCGACACGAGCCTGGCCGCGCCGATAGTCGGTGCCCGGACGATGGCCATCCGACTTCTCGTAGTCCGCATGTACCGTCATCGCGCGAGTGTCGTTGCCCTGGGTGGCGCCGGCGCCGCCGCCCGCGGTGCCGAAACCGCCGCCCTGCACCTGGAGCTCGGGCGACAGCGTTCGTTGCGTCGTGACGATGTTGATCACGCCGCCAACCGCATCGGGCCCGTACAGCGCCGACCCGCCGCCCCGCAGGATCTCGATGCGTGCGATGGAGCGGAGCGGCACCGCGAGATCCATCGCGTAGTGGGCCGACTGGGCGTCGCTCACGCGCACGCCGTCCACGAGGACCACGACCTGCTCGGGCGAGCTCGCGCGCAGCGAGACATCGGACTGCACCGGGGAACGGCTGTCGACGTCGACGGACAAGCGGCTACGCAGGACGTCGGCAACCGTGCGAGCGCCGGACCGGGCAATGTCGTCGCGCGATATGATCTCCACGCTGCGGCCCATGTCACCCGCGCGCGTGCGGGATGCGACGACGCTCATGGTGTCGAGGAGCGGTGGCTTCTGCGCGAACGCAGAAGCAGGGACGATCAGAAGTGCTGCGAGGAATGCGGGGGTTCGCGTGTTCACGAGTTTGTCATCCTGAGCGGAGCGAAGGATCTGCACTTGGGAGTCAAGCTATCGCGGGGCGCAGGTGCACCTCCAACAGCAGGTGCAGATCCTTCGCTGCGCTCAGGATGACAGTAACCGCGGCGCTCAGGATGACAAACTAGCGCGATCCGATGCCGGCCATCATGCGCATCAGGCTGTCCTGGCTCGCCTCGGCGCGCGAGAGCTCCCCAACGAGCCGGCCTTCGCGCAACACGAGAATCCGCTCCGCGAGCGTCAACACCTCGGGCAGCTCGCTCGAGATCACGATGATCGCCGTGCCCTGCGCCGCGAGTTGACCAATGAGCGCGTGGATCTCCGCCTTCGCGCCGACGTCCACTCCGCGCGTGGGCTCATCGAGAATCAGGATGCTCGGCTTGGCCGCAAGCCACTTGGCCAGCACCACCTTCTGCTGGTTCCCTCCCGACAACCCCGCGACCACGGCGTCGAGGCCGGGGGTGCGCACGCGAAGCCGATCGAACAGGTCCTTCGTCTGCACCCGCTCCACAGCACGAAAGATCCACGTGAATCGCGACAGCCGCTCGAGCGTCGGCAGCGACGTGTTGCGCATCGCGCTCTCCGACAGCACCAGCCCCTGCCGCTTGCGATCCTCCGGGACGAAGCCGATGCCGTATCCCATCGCCTGACGCGGATCCGAGATCTGCACGCGCTTGCCGCGAATGTGGATCTCGCCCTGTGCGGTGCCCTGGAGGCCGAACAAGGCACACGCGAGCTCGGATCGTCCGGCACCCATCAATCCGGCGATCCCGAGGATCTCGCCCGCGCGCAGCGTGAACGACACGTCGTGAAACTGCTTCGGTACCGAGAGACCCTGGACGCGCAACACTTCGTCGCCACGCGTGCGCGCATCTGGCGACGCGAAATACTCCGCGAGCGGGCGACCGATCATCATCTCGACGAGCCGCGCCTCGGTGAGTCCGGCGGTGGGCAACGTGGCGACGTGTGCGCCGTCGCGCAGCACACTCACGGCGTCGCACAGCGCGAAGATTTCCGGCATGCGGTGCGAGACGTAGATGCACGTCACGCCGCGCGCCTTGAGACGACCGAGCAGCGCATACAATCGCTCAGCCTCGGCCTGGCTCAGGCTGCTCGTCGGCTCGTCGAACACAATGATGCGCGCTCCGCCGCCCACCGCGGCGGCAATCTGCACCATCTGCCGGTTGCCGATGGAGAGGTCGCCGAGCTTGCCGCCCACGTCGAGCACGGTGCCGGTCTCCGCGAGCAGCGCGGTCGCGCGACGATCCATCTCGTCGTGATCCACAAATCCGCGCCGCCGCGGAATGTCGCCGAGACACAAGTTCTCGGCGACCGAGAGATTCTCGCAGAACGCGAGCTCCTGGTGCACCATCCCGATGCCCTCGGCAATCGCGTCGTGCGGTGAGTTGAACTTCACGTCGCGCCCGAAGACGACGATGCTGCCGTCGTCGGGGGATTGCAGTCCGGCGAGGATCTTACCGAGTGTGCTCTTCCCCGCCCCATTCTCGCCGCAGAGCGCATGGCACGACCCTGCGGCAATCTCGAGCGACACGCCCTTGAGCGCCTGCACGCCAGGAAAGCTCTTGCTCACCTGGTCGAAGCGGACGGCGCTCACGGACGTCACTTGGCGAGCTTCAGGTACTCGGGGTTCACCGTCGTGAAGCCCCAGTCGCGCAGCTGGCGAGCCCACGTGCCGAGGTTGTCCTTCGTCACGCGAACGAGCTCCATCGGCATGATCGCATTGGGTGGGTCTTTCTTGTCGTGCACCTTGTCGACGAGCGTGCGCACGCCGACGTCGCCCCAGAGATAGACGGGCTGCGCGAGCAACACCGGCACGATGCCCTTCTCGACGTACGCGAGCTCGTCGGGCAGCGCATCGACGGACACCGTCTTCTGCTTCGCCATGCTGGGATCCGTGAGCAGCGACTGCGAGAACAGTGGCCATCCGCCAACCATGGCCCACGCCGTGATCTCAGGATACGCATTGTTGACGCGAATCACTTCCGCGGCAGCGTCCTGCGACGTCTCGATGTGGTTGAACGTCCCGACGATGGTAATGCCCGGATGCTTGGCGGCTTCGTCCTTTACGCCCTGCACGCGCATCTGGAGGTTGGGCGCGTTCTGGTTGCCGGCGAGGATGGCGACCTTGCCCTTGCCGTTCAGGAGCGGCGCCAGCTCGGCCATCACCGCCGCGCCGGTCTTCTTATCGTCCGCGCCATAGAAGGCAAAGCGCTTGGACAGCGGCGCATCCGAGTCGAACATCATCACCGGCACGCCGCGATCCACTGCGTCGTTGATGGCGCCCGTCACCTTGCCCGCGTCGGACGCGGACAACAGGATCGCGCTGGCGCCGTCGTTCACGGCCTGACGAATGCGCTCCGCCTGCACCTGCCCATCTTCCTGCGGCGGCGTGAGCCACATGACCTCGATGGGAATCCCCTTCGACGCCGAGAGCTCCTTTGCGGCGGCTTCGGCGCCGGAGCGCGCCGCGAGGAAGACCGAGTTGGTGGAGCTCTTCGCGATCATCGCGATGATGATCTTGCCACCGGCCGCGCCGGCTGCGGGCGCCGCTGCCTTTGTGGTGTCACTGGCGTCCTTGGCCCCACCGCACGCGGCGAGGGCGATTGCGGCGATGCCCAATGCGAATCTCTTCATTCGATGATCTCCAATTGGTCGAGATGGGTTACGTTCGGCACATTGTCATCCTGAGCGCAGCGAAGGTTCTGCACCGAAGTTGGTGCGCAACAGCACGTGCAGATCCTTCGCTGCGCTCAGGTTGACAATGGCTTGCGCTGCGTGCGAAAGCTCTTACGCACTCACGCTCTCGGCAGTGCGATTCAAGCGACGCGCCGTGGCGCGGGTGCTCCACTGATCAATCACGACGGCAAAGACGATCGCGCAGCCGATGACGATCCACTCGTAGTTCTGGTCGAAGTGCAGCGTGCGAATCGACTGGCGGATCAGGACGATGAGCAGCGCGCCGAGCATCGCGCCCGCGGCGCTGCCCCTGCCACCCATCAGGCTGGCGCCGCCCACCACTGCGGACGCGATGACGTACAGCTCGTATCCCTGCGCGTCACCGGACGACGCCGAGCCGTAAAAGCTCGCGCCAAGGTACGCCGAGATGCCCGCGGTGAGTCCCGACACCGCGAAGACGCCGATCTGGATGCGCGACAACGATAGTCCGGCGAAGCGGCTCGCCTCGACGTTGCCGCCGAACGCGAAAATGTGGCGCCCCATCACGGTGCGTGTGAGGTAGATCGCACCGACGATCGTCAGCGCGATCATCGCCAGCATGGGCACCGGATAGAGCCCGCCCGACATGCCGAGCGATGCCTTGGCGACGTGCGTGAGCGACACCGGTACGAGGATGCTTTCGGCTTTCGACGCGACAAATGCGATACCGCGCAGCACCCACATGGTGCCGAGCGTGATGATGAAGGGGTGCACCTTGAGCACGACGACGAGCGCACCGTTGAGCAGGCCGCACAGCAGTCCGATGCCGGCGCAGACAAGGAGCGCGATCCACGCGGTTGGGCCGTCGCCCATGGGACCGAGGTGCCGCAGCAGCATGGCCATCGAGACGCCTGACAGCGCGTAGATGGAGCCGACGGAGAGGTCGACGCCGCCCGAAATGATCACCATCGTGGCGCCGATGGCCATGATCGCGAAGAAGCTCGCGTCCGTGGCGGTCTGCACGAGGGTGTTCGCGTTCCAGAAGTTGTTCACCGTCTCGCCGGTGACCCGGTCCGGATGCGAGCCCGCCAGAACGGTCAGGGCAATGCTGACCAGCACGACGACGATGACGAGCCCGGTCTCCTGCGAGCCGAGAATCTTGCGGACGAATGGATGCATTCAGCGCGATTGGGTGGAAGCAGGTGCAGATCCTTCGCCTTGCTCAGACAAGTTGCCTCACCGTCGCGAGCATAGCGAGAGCTTTCTGTCATCCTGAGCGCAGCATACGCCAACAAGACGCCAGGGAAGGTGCTGGGCGAGGCGTATGTGAATCTCTACACGGTGCCGGCCGCGCAGGTCGTGCATCCGCTGTCGACGCT